>CAKJZO010000001.1 GCA_918298275.1 Spirochaetota bacterium
GCAAGGTCCTCTGGCAGATCGGAGAACCTTGTGACAGTCCCGAGGTCGAGAAGCTTACGACCGACCTTCCGTTCCAGATCTACGACATTGACGGTGACGGATTTGATGAGGTCATCACATCCTGGGATTTCAAGCTGATGATCCTGGACGGCAGGACCGGAGAAGTGAAGAAGAGTATCCCCACGCCGCTGAACGAGGCCGCACCTGAAACGGTCACCGGACTGGAATTCGGGATGTATGCATTCAACCGTCTGAACGTGGACGCCATCAGGATCGTCAATGTCTCTGGCAACGCAAGACCCGAGGAGATACTGATCAAGGACCGCTACTCGCGCTACTGGATCTATGACAGGGACCTGAACCTCAAGTGGGAGTTCTCCAAGTACAATACCGGACACTTCCCGTACTCCTATGATTACAACGGGGACGGAAAGGACGAGATCTTCTCCTGCTACAACATGGTTGACAGCAACGGAAAGCTCATGTGGTCCTTGCCGATCGATACCGACCATACCGATGAAATCATCGTGGGCAGATTCTCACCGGATCAGGACGAGAGACTGGCCATCGTTTCCGGCTGGGAAGGCTTCATGATTGTCTCCAAGGATGGTGAGATTATCCACAGGGACATCAACGGCCACGGACAGAGAATCAGCTGCGCCAACTACTGCCCTGAGCGAACGGGTTTTGAGATTGCAACCACCACATACTGGGGAAACAACGGTATCGTCTACCTTCATGACTGCAACGGCAATGAAATCTGGCACCGCGAGATGCTTTCAAACGGCAATGTCATCGCCCCGCTGAACTGGGACGGCAACGGCAAGGAGCTTATCTGGATGAGTCCGCATGAGGGTGCATTCGACGGACAGGGGCATCGTGTCCTGGTTCTTCCGGATGACGGACATCCCGAGATGTGCACGGAAGTCATAGATCTGACCGGGGATTCGAGAGACGAGATCGTTGTCTGGGACAGGCATAGCCTTTACATCTATACGCAGGACGGAGAGGCGGAGAAAGACCCGAGAGGGGAGTACAGACCTTTCAAGTATCCTGAGTACAACGGTTCCAACTACCGCGGAGAGTACAGCTTCCCGAACTGGGTCAAAGACTGAGAGCCTTTGCTATCTTATCCAGAATCTCAAGGTCGGCAGGCAGCCACTTCACGCTGAAAAGGTCTTCCTTTGTAAGCCAGCGTGCATCTTCCGCTTCCTTCAGCCTCAGGTCTCCCTTTGTTACCGTACACCAGAAGCAGTCCATCTCCAGATGGAACTCGGGGTAGGTGTATTGAACATGGTCGATGAGAGATCCGACCTGTACTTCCGTATCGAGTTCCTCTAGGATTTCCCTGCGCAGGGCCTGTTGGGATGTTTCTCCATTCTCTATCTTTCCGCCCGGGAATTCCCACCAGCCTTCATAGGGGCCGTAGCCTCTCTGGGTTGCGAATATCCTGTTTCCGTCTCTGATGACTGCGGCAACCACGTATATGTTCTTCATTTCTTCTTTCCTCCGGAATACAGTACGACAGCCAGCAGGCCGAAGACGGGAAGCAGGAATCCCATGAAATAGTATGGGCCATATGCTGCCGCCGAAAGGCCGAAGCACTGGGCGACGAAGGCACCTGAGCTTCCCCAGATGACGATCGGTTGCTGCAGTGTAATCATATCACAGATTGTGCGTGAGAATAATGCATGATCCAGGCCGAAGCTGTCATAGAACGAAGAAAGGACATTGTAGGAAACTATTACGCCTATGGTTCCCGAGCCCGTTACAAAGGCCATGGCTGCGCTGAGTACGAAGGTTGCAAAGACAAGGCTTAGTTTTCCTTTTACAAGACGCCTGATAGGATCGGCAATGCTTTCCATCACTGCAGAGAGTTTGAGGGAAGTGCCCATGGTGAAGGCAAAGAATACCATCAGCGCATTGCGGATCATGCTCACTATTCCTCCGCGGTTGCAGATGGAGTCCACGATTGCATCTCCGCTCTGAAGGTGTACTCCGTTGACCAGAGCCAGAAGGGATTGCCCCAATGAAGCCCCTTGAACGGTCAGCGAAACGATGAGCGCACTGGCAGTGCTGAGTAGGACCGGGGCAATGCCGGGGAGTTTGAATAAAAGAGCTAACAAGAGCACAATAAGTGGAATAAGTGTCAAATAGTTTAGGTTATATGAAGAATTGAGTATATCAATCGTGGTTTTCAGGCTACCGCTCTCCAGCACTGAAACCGAGTATGAACGGCCCAGGAAAAAGAAGATTACAAGGGAAACTGCCAGTGCCGGGATTTCCGTCTGAAGCATGAGTCTAACGTGACGGGAGAAGTCCGCCTGAGCGATCGCCGTTGTGGAAACCGCAAAGTCGGAGAGCCTTGAGAACTTGTCCCCGAAGAAGGCTCCGCACAGAACCGCGCCTACGGTCATTCCAACCGGAATGCCCAGGCTGACGGACATTCCGAGAAACGCGATTCCGAGTGTTCCGCAGGTCAGCCAGGATGAGCCTGTCAGAGCTGACATGGCCGAGCAGATGATCAGTACGGATGGAAAGAAGAATCCGGGTGATATGAGCTTCAGTCCGCTGATTACCAGAAAAGGCACTGCGCCGCAGGTTACCCAGGATGCAATCAGTGCTCCGATTGCAAGCAGAAGAGGCCACGGAGATTTGACTCCTGCCTTCATCGTCGTTCCCAGCACTTCCTTCCAAGGTTTCCCCTGGATGAATATGCAGTAGAGGGAAACCATGAGCGAACAGACCAGAAGAGGGATGAAGGTCGGGAGATGAAGAACCAATACTCCTATGACAATGACTGCGAGTACGGCTGCAAACAGTATGAAATGGCTTCTTCTATTCATCGGACCCTCAGCTAAATTCTATTTATCCTTGTGTTGTAGTCAATATGTAACTATTCCTGATATAATTGGTTTTAATAAAGAATATGTCTGTTAAAGAATTTTGGGAAAGGCACAAGACCTTCATCTACTACAACATCTACGGTTTCACTGCTACCTTGCTTGAGACCTTCCTCTATTGGCTTTTCTACAGGAAACTCGGCATAGAGAACGTCATGGCGACGCTCTTTGCCTGGATGGTCACCGTTATCTATGCGTTCTTCACGAACAAGATCCTTGTCTATAAGTCCAAGGACTGGAGACTTCTGATTGTGGCCAAGGAATTCATCTATTTCTTCGGCTTCAGGGCAATCACCGGAATCTTCAACGTCATCTATATGTACGTTACGGTCGACCTTCTGCACTGGTGGCCGGTCACGATGAAGGCAATTGCAGCCTTGATTGTGGGGCTTTCCAACTATATGATCGGAAAGAAGCTCATATTCAAGCACAGAAAGCGCATGGACGAGATCGTCATGGATATCGAGAAGGAATTCGAGGAGAAGAAAGGGGGGAAGTGATGGACAGGGCTTTCAGGTGGGCTTTCATCGGAACCGGCACTCTTGCCAAGAAGGTTGCAAGGGAGATAACCGCATCGGAGAGGCATGTGATTGCCACTGCATACAGCCGTAACCGGGAAAAGCTCTGCGCCTATTGCGAGCCTTACAATGCCTATCCCGCCATATCCATAGAGGATGCCATCGACAGAAGCGATGTCGATGCCGTATACATCAATGTCACCAACGAAAGCCACTATGAGGTCTGCAGACAGGCCTTGGAGCTTGGGAAGCACGTTCTTCTGGAGAAACCTTTCACGATGAATGCCTCCGATACTGAGAAGCTCCAGAATCTTGCAAAGAGCAGGGGCCTTTATCTTGCCGAGGCCATGTGGACATGGTTTGCAGATGTTCCCCTTCAGGTCAGGGCCTTCGTTCAGTCGGGCAAACTGGGCCGGATCCGTGAAGTCTACATGAGCTATTGCGCCTACAGCATCGGCTATGCACCAAGGGTCTCGGATCCGCTTCTCGGAGGCGGTGCCCTGTTGGATATCGGAATCTATCCGATAACCTATGCTTACAGATTATTTGGATTTCCTTTAAGTATTACCTGCAATGGGGACATCAAAAACGGAATAGATTACGGCGAGCACATAGTACTCGGCTATGATGGATTTGATGTCAAAATGGACGTTTCCATAGTGGATACCAAGGGTGAGGCCATGATCATCGAAGGCGAGAACGGCTTTCTTGCAAACCCCGGTTATCACTACGGAGAGAGCGCCGTTGCCAAGACCAAAAGCGGTGTTGATATCTTCAAGGGTCAGAGAAGCTATCTAAAGGAATTCGACAGCGTTGCAGATGAAATCCGGCAGGGGAAGACCGAAAGCTCCTTCATTCCGCCGCAGGCCACGCTGGACTGCATGCGCATTCTGGACGAGTGCAGACGCCAGATGAACCTGGTTTATCCCTTCGAATAAATCCAAAATCCTACGAATGAAATAATTCCCAACAAGTAAAAAAGTTTTAATCTGCTAGTAGTATAATTATAAAAAACTTTTACATTATCATTGTTATCTTTTAATACCCTATGTTACTATACCAAATAAGAAGTGGGGTATTTCATTCTGTTGCTCAGGAAACTATTCACCACTTCTCACACATTAGATTTTGACTCTCTATAGCCAAAGAGATTTGAAGGAGATTGTTGAAAATGAAAAAGAGTCGTGCTTTGATTTTTCTCGTTGCAGTTGTTGCCATGGTTTTCCTGTTCTCAAGCTGTGAACAGACACTCGAAACAGGTACGAAATATGGCGGAATAAAAGGAACCGTACAGTATTCGAACGGCGATGACCATTCGGGAATACTCCTTACGCTGGATAAAACAGATGGACTGCGTGCCATAACGCTGGCAGACGGCTCAAGGTCTGTTGAAGCAGTCTGCTACACCAAGGCAGATGGCTCCTACACATTCTACAATCTCACTGAAGGCACATACACGATCTATGCTTCTTCCAACAACAGCCTTGAAAAAGCAGTATCGACCAACGTATATGTCTCTGCCGGAAAGACAGTGACGGTCGATACGCTTAAACTGACTGCCACAGGTTCGATTTCAGGAAGAATCACGATTGACGGGAAGAGCAACGGCAATGCAGGATTCCTTGTTTTTGTTGCAGGTACTTCTTACATGGCGGCCACGGATGATGCAGGCCGATACCGCATAACAGGTGTTCCTGCAGGCAGTGATTATCCGATAATCGCATCGAAAGGGAACTACACGACAGCCCTCGGTTCATGCGATGTATCAGCATCAGGATACTCTGCGATGCAGACAGTCAATGTCCTTTCGGAAGAACTGACCTCCGGATTAAATTCCATCATCTGGCTCGGTAGTTTTGCTGCAGCTCCAAACAACCCTAAGAATCTCAATGCTTATTTCAACACCGAAACCGGGTGTTCCTATATCTATGACGGTACCCAGTGGACACTGCTTGCTTCCAAGGGAGACAAAGGAGATCAGGGTGAACAGGGAGAATCCGGATCAGTCGGTGCTAACGGAACCTCAATCACCTGGAAGGGCAGCTTAGCCTCTGCACCTAGTAACCCGAGTCTTTACTGGGCATACTTCAACACTGGAGACGGATGCTCTTACATCTATGATGGCACGCAGTGGACCCTTCTTGCTTCCAAGGGAGACAAGGGAGATCAGGGTGAACAGGGTATCCAGGGAGAAACCGGAGCTCAAGGCCCACAGGGAGAGCAGGGAATTCAAGGAGAAGCAGGCGCAACCGGAGCACAGGGAGAACCCGGTGCCGCTGGTGCAGCAGGAGCAAATGGTGTTTCTATTATCTGGCTCGGAAGCTTCGATGAAGCACCTCAGAACCCCGTAAAACTCAATGCCTACTACAATACAGAGACCGGATGTTCCTACATTTATGACGGCACTCAGTGGACACTACTTGCTTCGAAGGGAGATAAGGGAGATCAGGGTGATCCGGGAGAATCCGGATCAGCTGGTGCTAACGGAACTTCAATTACCTGGAAGGGTAGTTTGACATCTGCCCCGAGTAATCCGAACCTTTACTGGGCATACTTCAACACTGGGGAGGGGTGTTCATACATTTTCGATGGAACTGAATGGACTCTTCTTGCAGCCAAGGGTGACACCGGTGCCCAGGGAGAACAAGGTCCGCAGGGCGAGACCGGTGCACCTGGAGAAACCGGAGCCCAAGGCGAGTCCGGCCCCGCTGGTGCAGCTGGAACAAACGGAAAGTCCATCATTTGGAAAGGAAGCCATGCTTCTGCGAGTGAAATCAACAATCCGCAGGAACTGTGGGCATATTTCAATACAACAGATGGTTGTTCTTACATTTATAGCAATGATGCTTGGAATCTCCTTGCTGCTAAGGGTGCACAGGGAGATCAAGGACCTCAGGGCGAACAGGGCCCGCAGGGAGAAGCAGGATCTGCCGGAACCAATGGAACTTCAATTACATGGAAGGGCAGCCTGGCAACTGCACCGAGTAATCCGAGTCTGTACTGGGCATACTTCAACACAGGAGATGGTTGTTCTTACATCTTCGACGGAACAGAGTGGACACTTCTTGCCGCCAAGGGCGATAAGGGAGATCAAGGCGAGCAGGGTATTCAGGGAGAAACTGGTGCACAGGGTGAAACTGGAGCCACTGGAGCTCAGGGCGAGACTGGTGCTACAGGTGCAACCGGAGCTGCAGGAGCAGATGGTGTCTCAATCATCTGGCTCGGAAGCTTTGCAACTGCACCTGCTAATCCGAATAGACTCAATGCCTACTACAACACCGAGACCGGATGTTCCTACATTTACGACGGCACAGAGTGGACACTTCTTGCTTCGAAGGGCGACAAGGGAGATCAAGGTGAGCAGGGAGAAACCGGACCGCAAGGACCTCAGGGCGAACAGGGCCCGCAGGGTGAAACAGGAGCTACAGGAACTTCAATTACATGGAAGGGTAGCTTAGCCTCCGCACCGAGTAATCCGAGTCTCTACTGGGCATACTTCAACACTGGAGACGGATGTTCATACATCTATGATGGCACTCAATGGACATTGCTTGCAGCCAAGGGCGATAAGGGAGACCAGGGTGAACAGGGTGCACAGGGTGAAACTGGAGCCACTGGAGCTCAGGGCGAGACTGGTGCTACCGGTGCTACAGGAGCCGCTGGAGCTGATGGTGTTTCCATCATCTGGCTCGGCAGCTTTGCAACTGCCCCGCAGAATCCTGTCAGACTCAATGCGTACTACAACACCGAGACAGGATGCTCTTACATCTATGATGGCACAGTATGGACACTTCTTGCTTCCAAGGGAGACAAGGGTGAACAGGGAGAAATCGGACCGCAAGGCCCGCAGGGTGAAACTGGAGCTACAGGAACATCGATTACATGGAAGGGCAGCTTAGCAACTGCTCCGAGCAATCCGAGCCTTTACTGGGCACACTTCAACACCGGCGATGGTTGTTCATATATCTATGACGGCACCCAGTGGACACTTCTTGCAGCCAAGGGTGATACCGGAGCAACAGGCGCACAGGGAGAACAGGGTGAAACCGGTGCTCAGGGCCCGCAAGGAGAGCAGGGTATTCAGGGGGAAACCGGTGCTACAGGAGCCGCTGGAGCAGATGGTGTTTCAATCATCTGGCTCGGAAGCTTTGCAACTGCTCCGCAGAATCCTGCCAGACTCAATGCTTACTACAACACTGAAACTGGCTGTTCCTACATTTATGACGGCACACAGTGGACTCTCCTTGCTTCCAAGGGAGACAAGGGAGATCAGGGCGAACAAGGAGAAGCCGGACCGCAAGGACCTCAGGGTGAACAGGGTCCGCAGGGTGGAACTGGAGCCGCTGGTGCTGACGGAACCTCAATCACCTGGAAGGGCAGCCTAGCCTCCGCACCGAGCAATCCGAGCCTTTATTGGGCATATTTCAACACCGGTGATGGTTGTTCATATATTTATGATGGCACAGAGTGGACACTTCTTGCAGCCAAGGGTGATACCGGAGCAACAGGAGCAACTGGTGCTCAAGGCCCACAGGGTGAGACTGGAGCCACTGGAGCTCAGGGCGAGACTGGTGCTACAGGTGCAACCGGAGCTGCCGGCGCAGACGGTGTTTCAATCATCTGGCTTGGTAGTTTCGCAAGTGCACCTGCTAATCCGAATAGACTCAATGCCTACTATAACACCGAGACCGGATGTTCCTACATTTACGATGGAACCCAGTGGACACTTCTTGCCGCCAAGGGTGACAAGGGAGACCAGGGTGAGCAGGGAGCAACCGGACCGCAAGGACCTCAGGGTGAACAGGGACCGCAGGGAGAAACTGGAGCTACAGGAGCAACTGGAACTTCGATTATCTGGAAGGGCAGCTTAGCATCTGCTCCGAGCAATCCGAGCCTTTACTGGGCATACTTTAACACAGGAGATGGTTGCTCATACATTTACGATGGAACTCAGTGGACATTGCTTGCAGCCAAGGGTGACACCGGAGCCACAGGAGCACAAGGACCACAGGGTGAGTCTGGAGCTACTGGAGCACAGGGAGCAACTGGTGCAACCGGAGCCGCTGGAGCAGACGGAAGGTCTATCATCTGGAAGGGAAGCCATGCTTCAACAGATGAGATTACAGATCCTCAGGAGTTGTGGGCGTATTACAACTCTTCCGATGGTTGTTCATACATTTATAATGGAACCGAATGGACTCTTCTTGCCTCTGGAGGCAATGTAGGAGAAAGCATTTCAGTAATCTGGAAAGGTAGTGGAGCTTCTGCTCCTGAAAATCCGGAATTGTATTGGACATATTACAATACAAGTGACAATTGTGCATTCATCTACAATGGCTCTACTTGGGTTGTTTTTGCCTCGCATACTATCGCAGTTGATGAAGCTATTGCACCGACGTGTGGTACCGCAGGACTTACCGAAGGAGCCCATTGTCTGCTCTGCGGTCATGTATTTGCAGAACAAGAGACAATACCTGCAACAGGAGCTCATGATTATGCTGACCATGTGTGTTCTGTTTGTGGTGATCATGAGTATTTTAATGTAAGTTCGCAAGGGGTATTGTCTGTCAAGCAGGGCATCATCTTCAGTAACAGTTCGGGCACAGCTAATGTGGTGATTCCTCAAACTGTTAATGGGGTAACAGTAACTAAGATTGGTGAATCCGCTTTCAGTGGTCAAACTGGAATTATCAGTGTTACTCTTCCTGAAACGATTACTGAAATCTGTGAAAACGCATTCGATGAATGTCAAAGGCTGAGTTCCATCAATATACCTGATAGTGTAACAACTATAGGCGCTGGCGCATTTCAGCATTGCCTAGAGCTTTCGACTATCGAGATTTCATCATCAAATAGTATTTCAAGTATAGGTACTAATGCTTTCTGGCAGGCAGGAATGACTGAGTTTACGGTTCCTTCAGGTGTTACCGTTATTGAAACGAGAACTTTCGCATCATGTGAAAACCTTACAAATTTGATTATTCCGGAGACAGTTGTAGCGATCAATGATTTGGCATTCTATAATGCAACAATTGCAAACATAGATATCCGTTGTACTGTTCCACCAGAGATAGGAGTTTATGTTTTTGAAGGGGCTATAGGTTCAATTACCGTTCCGTTCAGCTATGACCATTCTATCTTGAATGCCTATGAGAATGCAGGCTGGGGTGACAACATAAACTTCGTTGAAGCTCCGTTGAAGATTGGTGATCGAGGCCCTGCGGGTGGCTACATTTTCTACGATTGTGATGCTGATAATGACTCAGGGAATGCAGATGGCTTAGTTTCATCAGACTGTGGGTGGCGGTATCTGGAAGCGGCTGAAAGTGATCTTTATATTGAAGATTCAGCAGAAGATATGGGTAGAGGGCTGAGAAGAATAAACGATTCAACTGTAGGTATTGTATTCGGTGTTAAACTTGATGATTCTGGGAATAATCTGTTTGTAAACGGTACTCGTAGTTATGATTCAAATAATTGTACATTAACAGGTATTGGAACAGGCAAACATAATACTGAATTGATTGTGGATTTCTTCGGCCTTACAACTAGATGGGATCATACGGATAAATCTCTTGCAACTCATTATGCTGCAAAAGAATGTGCCTCATTTGCGGTAAAAAACGAGGATAAATACTATGCAGATTGGTTCTTGCCAAGTAAGGATGAATTGAATCTTATATATCAGAACCTGCATCTTAACGGTATTGGAGATTTCGACACACAAGAAGGATATTACTGGAGTTCTTCTGAAAATCCCAGTTATCCCGGATGTGCGTATTTCTTAGTTTTTACTAACGGGACTCTGTATTATGGTGATACCTCTCGATATTGTGTCAGGCCAATCAGGGCTTTTTCGAGTTCGGACTTTGGTGGGTCTGATATTTGTTCAAAGCATCAGGCAACATCTGTGTTCCACTTGCCATCGAAAGATGAAGATGGTTATGTTGAACATACTTGTACCCTCTGTGGTTTGGAGTATATAGAGACTAGATGGCCAAAAGAAGAAAGTGGATTTGTTTCATCTGCTATTAAAGCTGAGAAGGTTTATTTCGGTGTGTTGACTGATCCTATTTCCTATGTTTTAGATGAAAATGGTTCGCTTTGGGCTTCTGGATATAATAGTGGTGTTCTTGGAAATGATACCAATTATTCGAATAGGACTAGTGAAAGCTTTATTAAGGTAGCTGAAAATGTCAAAGATGTATTTACATGTTATAATGTACTTTATTACATTGACAAATCTTCAGTTTTGTATGGGGCTGGATACAATGGATATGGGTATGCTCTAATTAAACCAGGTCTGTCATCTACTTATAATTATAAATTTACCCAAGTTGCTACAGGAATAAAGAAAGTGGTCAGTTATTCTTATGATGATGTTCTGTTCCTTCAGAATAATGGTACTTTGTTAGCATCTGGGAAAAATGACTATGGAGAATTGACTGGTTCCGGTTCGAAATCATTCGCTACGATTGCATCGAATGTTTCTGATGTAGTTACTGACAGCTATGCAACTTTTATTCTTTTGAATGATGGAACAGTTCAGGCTACAGGAAAAGGCGGTGGGGGAAGACTCGGAACGGGTAATGACACTAACTTGAGCGTGTTCACAACAGTCATGACTGATGTCAAACAAGTTGTCTCTATTAATGGAACAACTTTTTTCCTAAAGATAGACGGAAGTGTATATAGTTGCGGATATGGAAACTCTGGGCTAGCTGGTACTGGAATCACAAATAACGCTTCTATATTAACTCCCACATTAATATTGGAAAATGTTGATAGAATTATTCAAACTAATTATTCAGTATTTTTCATTTCTGCAGATGGCAAAACGTATGTAACAGGAATGTATTTTGATCCATCAAATGGAGATAAGGTTACAGCAGCTTCGCCTGTTCTTTTTGAGGAATCTTGTGTTAAGAATATCAAATGTTCATATTATTCCCTCTATATTCTCATGGAAGATGGGAATTTGTATGGCATTGGTTCTAATAGTGAAGGGCGGCTTGGATTAGGCTCAAACATCTTGAAAACCAAAAAGACAATGATTGCTTCATCTGTTTCTGATTTTGAAATCGGTAGGAATGGTGATTCTTTAATTGTTGTTTATGAGAATGGGCAAGTTGCTTCTTGTGGAAAAAATGAATTTGGAGAACTGGGGCTAAACGATAAAGCTATTCATTATGAGTTAACGCTTATTGGAGATTACATTTATTATTATCTTTAATTCTTGATAATACCAGTTTGTGTAATGATAATGTTCCAGCAACAGTGGTACATTGCTCTGATGGAGATGTTTCTTTATGATTGATGAAGTCGTAATGCACTGGTTGATGGTTTTAGACTCTTTTCATATGATATGTATCTGAGGATAGAAACATATGATCAATATCAACGAAGTCATAGAAACCAACCAGATGATAGAGAAGGAGAATCTGGACGTGAGGACAATCACGTTGGGAATCTCCCTTCTGGATTGCATCAGCGATGATGTTTCCTCGCTCTGCAGGAATATCCACAGACGCATTACCGCTACTGCCAAGAACCTCGTCGCCATCGGCCATGAGATTGAGCGTGAGTATGCGATTCCGATTGTCAACAAGCGTATCTCGGTAACGCCGATTGCACTTATCGGTGCTTCTGCCTGCAAGAGCACGGATGACTTCGTTCAGATTGCAAAGACCATGGACAAGGCTGCCAAGGAAGTAGGGGTCAATTTCATCGGCGGTTTCTCGGCCCTGCCTGCAAAGGGCATGACTGCTTCCGAGGAGCTTCTGATAAAGTCCATTCCCGAGGCTCTGGCATGCACTGACTGCGTATGCTCTTCCGTGAACCTCGGCTCGACCAAGACCGGCATCAACATGGATGCGGTCAAGCTCATGGGCCGGATCATCAAGGAAACAGCCAAGAAGACCGCTGACAGGGATTCCCTGGGCTGCGCAAAGCTTGTTGTCTTCTGCAACGCCCCGGATGACAACCCATTCATGGCCGGTGCCTTCCATGGCGTCACCGAAACCGACAACGTTATCAACGTTGGAGTCTCCGGACCCGGAGTCATCAACCATGCGATTCAGAGCGTGAAGGGCCGCCCCTTCGGAGAGCTCTGCGATACCATCAAGAAAACGGCATTCAAGGTCACAAGGCTCGGCAGCTGGTTGCCCAGGAAGCATCACGAAGGCTCGGCGTTCCCTATGGAATAGTTGACCTCTCCCTTGCACCGACTCCGGCTGTAGGCGATTCGATTGCCGAGATCCTGGAGTCCATGGGTCTGGACAAGGTCGGAGCTCCCGGAACCACTGCAGCTTTGGCTCTTCTGAACGATGCGGTCAAGAAGGGCGGCATCATGGCTTCAAGCTATGTCGGAGGACTCTCCGGCGCCTTCATCCCCGTCTCGGAGGACCATGGCATGATCAGCTCCGCTGCCTGCGGGTGCCTTACGATCGAGAAGCTCGAGGCAATGACCTGCGTGTGCTCGGTCGGTCTGGACATGATTGCAATTCCGGGCAAGACCCCGGACTCGACCATCTCGGGCATAATCGCCGATGAGATGGCGATCGGCATGATCAACCAGAAGACGACTGCGGTCAGGATCATTCCCGTAGAGGGCAAGGATGTAGGGGATATGGCAGAGTTCGGAGGTCTTCTGGGAAGCGCTCCGATCATGAAGGTCAACGAATACTCCTGCGAGGCATTCATCTCCCGCGGCGGAAGAATCCCCGCCCCGGTTCACAGTTTTAAAAACTGATTACTCTTCGTGAAAGACAAGTCTCTTTATGATCTTGGCAACACCGTCGTTGTTGTTGGTGTCGGTGATGTATCTTGCTACGGCCTTGGCCTCGGGAACGGCGTTTTCGACGGCTACGGATATGCCTGCTTCTTCCAGCATCGGAATATCATTATAATCGTCTCCGATTGCCATAATGTTGGACTTTTCTACAGTATAATAAGCTGATAGGGCATCGATTGCAGTTCCCTTGTCATAGCCGCTGGCCATAAGTTCCATGAAATCGGCGTTCCTGTAGAAGGAGATTCTGCCTGTATCGATTGTCTTTTCTATTTCAGCTCTGACTTCCTCGAGCCTGCCCTTGACCGGTGACATGAAGAGGAATTTGTTGGTATCGAAAGAAGAGAGAAGCTGCCTGAAATCGCCGACGAAGCAGTCCGATTCATATATCTTAAGCTTGGGCTTGTAGGCATAGCAGTCCTTTGTCTCCAGGAACCATTTCATGCCGTCGAAGATTATGGCGCTTACATCCGGAAATTTGTCCTTCACATCGCAGAGCGCGAGGGCAAGATCATGGGGCATGCGGTGATTGTCATCGACTATGTTTCCGTTCTCGTCGACCAGCATTCCTCCGTTGTAGCAGGATATCGGGCCGGTTATTCCCATTCTCTCGTAGAACGGGCGCACTCCGTTGACCATTCTCCCGGAGACAAGAACAAAGTGGACACCGGCCTCATGGACAGCCTTGTGTATCCATTTGATGTTCTCCTCGCTCAGGGACTTGTCATCCCTTACCAGGGTTCCGTCTATATCGCAGCAGATGACTTTTACCGTATCCATTATGTCCTCACTTGGTGTGGAATCTCTTTCTGAGTTCGCGCCAGATTTCCTTGTGGAAGGCTATCAGGCCGGTGATTGCCATGATGGCAGCCAGACCTCCCATTGTTATTGTAGGCCAGTTGAGCTTCTCCGATTTGAAGAAAAGAACAAGGAATGCAATCAGAGCAATGATGATCTCCCAGATCAGGGGCATGATGTTGTTCCTGTGCCTGTAAAGGTTGCTGAAGAACAGTATCCCCGAAAGGGCAAGGGTCCCGAATCCGATTATCGGCAGCACAAAGCCCAGCCAGCCCGGAGATATAAGCAGTCCGATCAGCGTAGTCAGGATTATTGCAAAGGATCCTGTCCTGAACACCATTCCGATCGATGTTATCTCCAGAACGCTCGGGGAGAGAAGGGTTGTCCACAGAAAGACTATCGAGGCCAGGACAATCACGCTCCATGCAGGTCCTCCGACGTAGTAGTTGACTATCGGACAGACGATGAAGCCGAGAATGAAGATCCATTTGAGAATCCGCCTCAGATGGTACATGAAGAGGTTGCCTTTCTTCATCTTGGAATAGGAAATGTTCATATCATCCATAAAGCGGTGTCTCCGTTACTGACGGCCTGAGCCCCAGTTGCTCCGAGATGGCCTTGAGGCTCTCCTCGAAGGAAGGATCTCTGGTGTTCTTCGAGACGGACAGTACCGTCTTTTCTCCGAATGAACACATTGAACATGATGCCCGGCTCACCACACAGGTTCCCAGAATGAAATCAAAGCCTCTGATGTAGGGTGCGATCTCATCCGGAACCTCTATGCGTCCCAGATTGGAAAGCGTGTTGGAAAAGCGGCTGTCTCCAAGAAAACCGTACACTATCTTGGCCACCGGGGATTTGATTGCAAGCGGGATGAACCTGAGCGACCTTACAAGCCGTCTGGCAGTGGTCATCATCACCGACATTTCCTCGAACGTAGCCTTCTTGGAAAGCTGTTCGGATACCAGCGCTGCGGTCGTGTTTATGTCCGTGATCTCCTCAGGCGCAAGATCGATGCTGCAGTACATGGAGAAGTTTCTCAGCGTCGTGGACTGCGGGAAGAACTTGCGCATGTTCACCGGTACCTGTATCTGTATCTTTCCGTTGAAGAGCTCGGTTGCATTCATCTGGGCATGGAACATAAGCGCCAGCACCAGGGAAGAGACCGAAACCCCCAGACTGTGCGCACATGAGAGGACATCCTGGGTGTCATAGACAAGCTGAACAACTTTGCACGGGGATTTGCGGGCAATCCTGCCTCCCATCTGTGTGGCTGCAGGTCCCGAGAATCCTCCGCTTTTCTTTGTGTTTGGGCAGAGGCGCTGGAAGTCATTGGTGGTTTCAAAGTGCTGGACTGCCGAATTCGGGTCAAGAACCCCACGTCCGGTGGATTTCGGAACACCCATTATCCTGAGATACTCTGCGACAAGGCTCTTGAGGAAAACCATTCCACCGCTACCGTCGGTAAGTACATGGAAAAACTCCACGCTTATGCGGTTTGCATGGTACAGGACCTTGAAGGACTGCGATCCGACGGAGTTGATCTTGATGGGCTGGCAGGGAACTCCTATGTCTTCCGAGATGTGGAACCTTCGCTTGATGGAATCCAGATAGTGCCAGAAAAAGCCTCGCCTGACAATCGTGGCAAAGCTGGGGAATCTCTTGATGGTGAAGTCCAGGGCTATCTGCAGGATTTCCGGTACTACATCTTCGGAGAGATAGCAGCTGAGCCTGAACATCGGCATCTTGCCGAACTTCATTGAAATCGGGTAGATCTTGGCAGCATCGTCAAGCGGATACCATGATAGGGCCTCGTGGGCATAGAAGCCGCCGAGGTTGCGGCTGGAAAGCCTTTCGGATGCCTCTGAAACGGACAGGCCGCTTCTGACAAGATACATCAGGGCAAGCTCGGCGTCTCTGATGATCAGCTTCTCTTCAGAGGACGGCATCTCGAGATGTTCCCTGTAGCTGTCCATATAGCCCTGGAAAAGCTGATTGTCTTCCTCGGACAGAGTCTTTCTGAAGTTGGCAAGTTCCTTACGTATCTTCTTCATGTCGCACCAATGAATATATTAACTTCTATTGAGTAAGGCAAGGAAAGTCGTATCGGCCTTCTTGATGCTAGCAGAAATCAGCCTGGGCATAAGGATGATTATCTTGGCCGGCCCCCTGCGTCCGCCGCGGGCTTTGTATGCCAGCTCCAGGTCCTTCCATGTGGCGAATATCTGGGGCAGGAAACTGAGAAACAGCGACAGCATGCTGGATACGACGAGCTTTGATTTTCCGAAGGTCAGAAAGCCTTCTATTCTCTGCAGGCAATCGGTTGTTTCATAGATGCTTGTTGTCCTGAAGAATATGGAGACAGCCTCGATTGCACACAGAAGCCTCAGTATCATAAAAAGGCTTGCTTGCGTTATAATGTTGCCGTTTTTTGAAGATATCAGATAAGATAGAACATCGATTGTCAGAATCATCACGCTGTAGATTACTATCGGCCTAAGGTCTTTCAGAAACAATCCAAGCTCTATTCTTGCCACCAGGGCAACAGCGAAAAGCACCGGAATAAAGGCCAGACAGACCTGAATCGGAGTCAGATACAGGGTAATGGGAATTACCAGCAGGAGCAGGAGCTTCAGTCCGGCCGGAGCCCTGTGTATTATCGAGTTTCCTTTGGTGTAGGAAAAAAGGCTCTGCATCCTACCTCCAGACAAGGGACTTTATGTCCCCGCCGTCGGTCGGTCTGCGGATTCCCCAGCTTTCCAGATTCTCTTCGATCGCCTGCTGCGGATTTCCGTCGAATACCAGGGTACCCTTGCTCAGGATCAGGAATCTGTCTGCAAGTCCGAGGCATTTCTCCAATTCATGAGTAAGGATAAGGATTGTAAAACCCTCGGTCTTAAGCTTCTCTATCAGAGCGTTGACCGATTTGACTCCGGGATAGTCCAGGTTGCTGTAGGGCTCATCCAGAATCAGGGTGCGCCGGTCGAGGGCTATTACGGATGCTATGGCCAGACGTCTTTTTTCTCCTCCGGAGAGCATGTGTGAAGGGTTGTTCTCCTTGCTTTCCAGTCCGACAGAGCAAAGGGCCTGCCTGGCTTTCTCAAGGATTTCATCCTTTTTCATGTCCTTGCGGTTTCTGAGGCTGAACTTAACATCCTCTATGACGGTATCTGCAAGGATCTGGGCATCTGCGTCCTGGAATACCAGGCCGATCGGTTGTGTACTGGTTACTGCTCCGGCGGAGGGCTTTTCAAGACCTGCAAGGATCTTCATCAACAGGCTCTTACCCGAACCGTTCTCTCCTGCGATGACTGCAAGCTGACCGTCTTCGATTATCAGAGAGACATCGGAAAGGGCGGTGAACGTGCTGCCGTCCCACTGCCTGAAGCTCTTGCAGATACCTTTTGCCTCTATCATGCTTCGTCCTCGAATATGAAGGATGCGGCCGTTCGTCTGACCGGTATTGAAATGAGTATGCAGAGAACCATCTTGATCAGATCTCCGGGAATGTAGGGGATGACACAGAGTGCCATTGTCTCGGAGAAGGTCTTATCAAGGCTGTTCATGAAGTGCAGGACTCCGGGAATGTACATTACTACAAAGCCGCAGACTGCTGCGATGATTATCCTTGCAATATGCTTTTTGCCGTCAAGTCTGGGACGTCCCAGAATCAGTCCGGCAACAAGGGATGCAATTGCATAGCCGATGATGAAGCCGCCCGTCGGGCCCATGATCTTGGCAAAGCCGCCTGTACCGCCGCTGAAGACAGGAAGACCGAGAATGCCTGCGATTATGAACAGCAGTGTGGATGCGGTCCCGAGGATGGGCCCCAGAAGCATTCCGCTGAGAACGACCATCATGTTCTGCAGTACGATCGGGATAGGAGTTCCCGGAACGGGAATGGAAATGAATGCACATGCGGCAATAAGAGCTGCAAAGAGTGCAGTAAAAACAATGGCTTTTGTAATCTTGCGCGACATACAGGTTCCGATTATAAGATTTAATTTGATCATTGACAACTTTACGCTTATGTCATTTAGTTACATACATGGCCAGAATGCACACAAAGAGGGAACTGACCCGGAAACAGCAGAAGACGATAGGCATCACTGCAATTTCGATTGCAGTTGTTCTGCTTGCAGTAATCGTCATCTTTGTCGGAATCCCTCTGGTGAAGTTCCTAAAGGAGCCCGAGCGCTTCAGATCCTGGGTTGATGAAAGGGGCTTCTGGGGCAAGATGGCCTTCATCGGCATGGTAGTCATGAAGGTTGTTGTAGCGGTCATACCGGGTGAGCCGTTCGAGCTTGCAGCCGGCTATGCATTCGGTGTCTGGGAGGGCCTTCTGCTCTGCATGATCGGCATTACCATCGGCAGCATGATAGTCTTCAGCCTGGTCAAGAAATTCGGTGTTTCAATCATCAGGGTATTCTTCTCACAAGAGCGAATCGATGGCATGAAATTGCTTCATACCTCCAAAAAAGGAAACATTATTCTCTCGATAGTCTATATTGTTCCGGGAACACCCAAAGATTTTCTGAACTACTGCGCAGGGCTTACCACCATAAAACTTCCTACCTGGCTGTTCGTCTGTTCAATCGGAAGAATCCCTTCCATCATCACCTCTACAATCAGTGGAGACGCCTTTGTCCAGAAGCGTTACTTCTTCGGAATCCTCATCTACGTTGTTACGTTCCTGGTCGGCCTTATAGGAGTGCTTGTCTACAACAAGGTCACCAAGGCCTCGGAGAAGATCAACTCTGAAACTCAGCAAGAGTCATCTCGATGAAGTCGGAGGCTATCTTGCTCAGATAGCGCTCGCGGTTGTAGGCGATGGCTATGCTGTCGTTTAGCTCCCGGCTTGAGAACGGAAGGATCTCGACTTTCCTGCGTGATTCGTAATCTGTGTGTCCCGAAATGACGAACGGGCTTTCAAGATACATCTGCGAACAGACCGTGATTCCCATGCCTTCGGAAGCCAGGGCGAATGCCGTCTGGATGTTCTGGGTCTCGATTCTGATCTTGGGTGATATTCCCTTTCGGAAGAATTCCCTGTCCGTAATCGCTCTGATTCTGTCTCCGCTTCTCAGCAGGACAAACGGCATATCCTTGAATATGCTGATGTCGAGACTTTTCCTGTACTCCTCAAGGACTTCGGAGGACCTATTGCCGAACTTCTCCAGAAGCAGGTCGGTCGGGATGATGAGGAAGAGGTGCTCGGTCATGAGGTTGCGGTATTCTGCACAGTCCACCATGAACGGGGCAAAGCCTATAAGTACATCAATCCGTCCTTTTTCAAGGGATTCCTCCAGGATATGGGTGCTTCCTTCAATGACATGCAGGTCTACCTGAGGGTAGAGACGGCTGAATTTGGGCAGTATCAGGGGCAGGATCGTCTGGCCTCTGGTGTGGCTTATCCCTATGCGCAGTTCTCCTCGGCGGCTGTTGCGGATATCGTCAAGTTCGGTTGTCGTCTGTCTCTGGATGTCCAGGATCTTCTCGGCAGAGGCTTTGAACTGGAGTCCGGCATAGGTCAGCTCCAGGTTCTGCTTTCGTTCGAAGAGCTTGCAGCCCAGTTCCTGCTCCATGCGTGCTATCTGGTTGCTCAGGGCCTGCTGGGAGACGTGAAGCCTTTCCGCCGCCCTTGTGATGTTTCCTTCAGATGCTGTGGTGAGAAAGTATTCGAGATTTTGAAAGTTCATGATCTGATGATAAACCAAAAGAAAAGCCATCACAACTTTTTTATTGTGGAGAACATCAGAAATAAAGTGTTTGTAATTGTGATGAACCAGTGATAATTTGCTAAATGGATCTATTTATAGATTTAAGGAGCTGTCAATGACAACATCAAAGAAGCTTATCCTCAATTCGGCCTGGTGCAAGGGATGCGGAATCTGCGTTGCTTTCTGCCCCAAGGGCGCACTTGAGCTGAAGGATGAGAAAGTACAGAGAAAGGAGGATACCGAGTGCGTTCTCTGCGGAATGTGTGAACTCAGGTGTCCCGATTACGCAATCTACATAGAGGAAAAGGATGACGAGGAGGCCAGAAATCAATGGGTAATGTCGTACTGATGCAAGGCAATGAGGCCTGTGTCGAAGGCGCACTGGCCGCCGGAATGAGATTGTATGCCGGTTATCCGATAACCCCATCTACGGAGATAGCTGAGATTTCTTCAGTCAGACTCCCGCAGGAGGGTGGCAAATTCATACAGATGGAGGATGAGATAGCTTCCATCGCATGTGCAATCGGAGCATCGGTTGCCGGGGTCAAGGCCATGACCGCAACAAGCGGACCGGGCTTCTCCCTCAAGCAGGAGAACCTCGGCTATGCAGCTCTTGCCGAAATCCCTCTGGTAGTCGTGGATGTCCAGAGAATGGGTCCCTCTACGGGAATGCCCACGTTCCCTTCCCAGGGCGATATGATGATGGCCCGATGGGGAACCCACGGCGATCATCCCGTGATTGCTCTCTGTCCGTCTTCGGTCAAGGAAACCTATGATCTCTCGATCAGGGCATTCAACCTCTCCGAAAAGTTCCGCACCCCGGTCCTTCTGATGATGGATGAACTTGTCGGACACCTGAGGGAGGGAATGGAACTTCCCAACCCGGAGGAAATCGAAATCATCGACAGACCTACTGTGAAGTATCCGGATCCCAAGAGGCTTCCGTACCACATGAAAGCAGGTCAGCTTGTTCCTCAGATGGCACCTTTCGGAAAGGGCCAGAGATACAACATCACGGGACTTATCCATGATGAATCCGGTTTCCCGACCAATTCCACCGAGGAAGCCAGGAAGATGATGGAACGCCTGATGCACAAGATCTCGGACAACTACGACTACATCAAGGACCTTGCAACGGAGAACATGGACGATGCGGATATCGCCATCTTCTGCTACGGCGGAACCGCCAGGGCTGCCAAGAGCGCCATGGACGAGGCCCGCGCCAAGGGGCTGAAGGTAGGAATCTTCAGGCCGCGCACCATCTGGCCGTTCCCCGAGAACGAGCTGGCGGAAGCCTCAAGGAAACTCAAGAAGATCGTAGTTGCCGAGCACAACTTCGGCCAGATGCTCCTCGAGGTACAGAGGGTTGTCAAGAACAACTGCCCGGTATCGTTCGTCGGCAAGTGGAACGGAGGTGTCATTACCCCAAGCGAGATTCTTGCAAAGATCGAGGAGGCCTGAAATGGTAAACAGAGGTGACGTAAAGCAGAAAGACAAGCAGATGTCCAATCTGGTCTACAAGTACATGAGACCCGAGCACCTTCCTCACATCTGGTGCCCTGGATGCGGAAACGGAATCATCATGCGTGATGTAGCCCAGGCCATCGAGAATCTCGGACTGAGCAGGAACAACACCATCATCGTTTCCGGTATCGGATGCTCCTCAAGAGCCGCCGGCTATCTGGATTTCAACACGATCCACACCACCCACGGCAGGGCAATTGCCTTTGCAACGGGAATCAAGCTTGCAAATCCGTCTCTGGAAGTCATAGTCATAGCAGGTGACGGCGATATCTCCGCAATCGGCGGAAACCACCTGATCCATGCCGCCAGAAGAAACATCGGAATCACCGTCATTGTAATGAACAACAACATCTACGGAATGACGGGCGGACAGTATTCGCCCACAACCCCCAAGGGAGCCTTCGGTACGACCGCTCCTTACGGCAACCTGGACAGACCGTTCGACATCGCAGGCCTTGCCTACGGTGCAGGTGCATCATTTGCGGCCCGCGGAAGCGCATACCATGTGCAGCAGACGATCAACATCATCCAGGAGGGAATCCACCACAGCGGATTCTCCCTCATCGATGTCGCAAGCGTCTGCCCCACGTACTACGGACGCAAGAACAAGAGCGGAAGTGCGGTGGACATGCTCAAGTGGCAGCGCGACAACATGATTCCTGCGGAGAAGGCAGCAAAGATGGAGCCCGAGGAGCTCAAGGGAAAACTGGTTCTCGGAATTCTCCACCAGGTACAGTACAAGGAATTCACTTACGCATACGACCAGCTGATCAAGAGGCTTTATCAGGAGAGGGAAGAAAATGAGTAAACAGGAACTCAGACTAGCCGGTAGCGGCGGACAGGGCGTTATCCTTGCTACGGTTGTCCTTGCCGAGGCAGCCCTTCTTTCGGGAAAGTATACGGCTCAGAGCCAGGCCTACGGACCTGAGGCCAGAGGCGGTTCTTGCAAGGCGGAGACGCTGATCTCCGATACCCCGATAGGATTCACAAAGGTCCAGAACCCGACATTCCTCATGGTTCTGACGCAGAGGTCATTCGACCATTACGGACCGGAGACGGATGAGAACTGTCTGATTCTGATGGAAAGCTCTCTTTCAGTTCCCGAGGGCACCAAGGCATCCAGAATCGTCAGCCTGCCCATCCTGGAGACTGCAAAGAACGTCGTCGGAAGAATCCAGACTGCAAACATCGTGGCGGTAGGGTGCATCAATGAACTTCTGCACATAACCGATGACGCTTCCATGGAGAAGGCCGTCATGATGCATATCCCGAAGGGAACCGAGAAGCTGAACGTCAAGGCCCTGGAAGAGGGCCGCAATCTGGTCCGCAGATATCTCGAGGAGAACAAGGCATGAAGATCCATGAATATCAGGCCAAGGAGCTTCTGGCTTCCTACGGCGTTCCCGTTCCTGCAGGTGTCGTGGCCGAAA
>CAKJZO010000002.1 GCA_918298275.1 Spirochaetota bacterium
GAACATGAGGTATGTGGAGGACGGGGACTACTTCATCTGCAGGAACAACCGCAGACTGACATTCTCAGGAGCCAGAATCCGCAAGGACCATGCCGAACCGATCAGAACCTATGAATGCCGTTGGGGTTGTGTCTCCTGCCCTTACAGGAAAAGCTGCATCAGAAGTCCGAAGAAGAACAGGTACAGGAAGTTCGATGTCATGATCAGGCATCATCTGAACCGATGTCTTGCCTATGAGAGGTTATCATCAGACTTCGGTGCCGAAGTCAGGGCAAACAGGAGTATTCAGGTCGAAGGCCGGTTCGCATTCCAGAAACAGCAGTTCGGACTGCGCAGGTTCAGTTCATTCGGCAGGACCAGAGTATTCTCCGAATGGATCATCTGCTGCATGGCAGTGAACACCGTCCAGCTTGCCGCAAGAATCGAACAGAACAAGGTGGGTACTCCGTTCTGGTATCGCATCAAGGCCGGACCAACAAAAGAAACAGCCTGATTTTCTTTCAATCCCCATCACTTCCACGGGGGTAGTCTGCCCTGAAACACAAGTAAACGAGAAAAGAGCCCGACTCCTAATGAATCAGGCTCTCTTTCCATCAAGTTTTCAAAGAAAAGGGACTGTGCAGTTTTCTATTCTGCGACAGTCCCTTTTTTGTTTTCATCAGGGTTTATTCAGAACGTGCTCTGCCTCAGCAGTCCCATCTGCATGCACTGTAATCAGGGTTCCGCCTATCATGTCGTTATCATGATAGGTGTTGATTCCTGTTTTCATTGTGTAGATGAGATTCACTCCCTGATATTTTATGTTGATGTTGTTTTTGTGTTCGTGACCGACATAGACCATGTCGATGGTTCCCATCTCCTTGATTTTCTGGAACACTCCGTCATCATAGGGGGGACAGCCTATGAAATCATGGCATACACCCGAGGAACCCTCATATCCTTCTCTCCAGTAGATGGGATTCGAGCTATCATTGTAAGGGATTTTATTAGTCTCCTTTACCCAAGCCTGATAATCGTACGCATTGACTTCAACTTTGATGGCTTCTGAAACTGCTTCCAAGTATGCAAATATGGGCATATGGAATATGAGAGTGGATGGTACTGCCTCTCCGCCGCCGTATGGCTGGACGCTTTGTGCCATCTTGCTGAACCAGTCAATCTGATTCTTGTTCAGTGAGGCATAGTCACGAATGGCATAACGTTCAGCGCTGTAATTGTTTTCGTCATAACTCTGGTATGAGCCGGTATTCATGAATATCAGCGATCTGACTACCTTGAATGTGTCTCCCGTGACCTTGACAAGGTTGATGACGTAATTGCCGATTGCAGGGGAGCGTCTGTCCTTCACTACGCTGAGATTTTCCGGACCATCCATGAAAAGGCAGTTTGAATAGCCGTGGTAGATTTCCGATTGCTCCTTCAGTGAGATTTCGGTCTGCTCGCAGTCATGGTTTCCGAATACGGGTGCCCACGGGGTGTCAAATGAGTTTATCTGGTCACATACGGCGACAAGCGCATCTCTTTGCCCGTATCCCTGGTCTCCTGAGAGGGTAATCATTTCCGGATGTATCTGCTCGACAAGTTCGCTTGTGGTCTTCTTCATGAACTGGTATCCGGGACTATTCATGATGACATCCTGGTTGGCAACATGAATATCCGCGAAGTTCAATATCGTGAAGGATTCCTTGTCACCGATGTCTATGCACTTTACGTAGTCCACATTCGCCACGACCTCATGGTTTTCATTCAGAGTTAAGGAATAGGGGGATGTTATGACCGGTGTGACATCGTTGGGATTGAAATACTCCACTGGTTCCTGTCTGCATGAAAACAACAGCAGGACCGATACCAAAACTATGAATGGAAGAAGGTTTTTCCCATTGGCTTTTGAGATTCTCATGAAGCTATTATCACTTATGCTTTTTATTGCAGTCAACGAAAAGGTTTCTGCCTTTCTCTTGTATACTCTTTGATGTTTTTTTGTTAACTTATCTTTTGTAAGGACAAGAAGGTTAATCGGATTATGGCTGATAAACGAGACTACTACGAAGTGCTTGGAGTTTCCAAGACCGCAACACAGGAAGAGATAAAGAAGGCATACAGAAAGCTGGCGATCGAGAACCATCCCGACCGCAACCCCGGAGACAAGGCAGCGGAGGAAAGGTTCAAGGAAGCCACGGAGGCCTACGAGGTGCTCTCTGACGAGACCAAGAGAAAGAACTACGACAACTACGGCTTTGCCAGCGTAGACGGTTCCCAGGGCTTCGGCGGAGCTGCATACAGGGACTTCAGCGATTTGTTCTCAGGCGGCTTCGGTAGCATCTTCGAGGATCTCTTCGGCTTCGGCGGCGGTGCTTCCAGAGCAAGATCCCAGGGAAATTCCAACGTAGGTCAGAGCATCAGGGTGAACATCGAGGTCGACCTTCAGGACATAGTCCAGGACTTCAAGAAAGAGATGACCTATTCGCACCAGGTGGCCTGCGAGGCCTGCCACGGTACGGGATCCGCACACGGAACGGCATCCAACAAGACCTGCCCGACGTGCGGCGGTATGGGCCAGATCAGACAGTCCAGCGGATTCTTCTCCATGTCCAGAACCTGTCCCACCTGTGGAGGCAGAGGTTCCGTGATCACAGATCCCTGTCCCAACTGCAGGGGAACCGGAACAATCAGAAAGAGCCAGACGCTTAAGATAAAGATTCCCGCAGGCATTGAAAGTGGAAGCGACATCATCATCCCGCAGATGGGAAATGCAGTTGCAAACGTCGCCACACCCGGAGATCTGTATGTCCGCGTCAATGTCAGACCGCACCGATACTTTGTCAGAAGCGGAGAGGACCTCTATGTCCAGATTCCGATTTCGATGACCCAGGCGGCACTCGGTTTGGATATAAATGTGCGCAACCTTGAAGGAGAGACCATCAAAGTCACTATTCCTGCAGGAATCCAGAACGGAAAGATCATCCGTGTGCGCAATCAGGGACTGCCGCGTTACCGCAATGCTGAATCAAAAGGCGACATGTACATCAAGGTCCAGATCGAGACACCCAAGCGTCTCGGCATGAAGGCCAAGCAGATAATGAAGGAACTCTCCGAAGCCATGGGAGAGAACGATACGCCGACGCCCGTTCAATTCGAGAACAACTGAGGTAGATGATGGGAACCAGAATCACAGGCATCCATGCAATCGAAGAGGCTCTTAAGAACGCCTCGAGAGGAAGCACCCTTTATCTCCTGCGCGGAGACAAGCGCAACAGCTCCCTGGAGTTCAAGGCCATGGCCAACGGAAAGACTGCAGTCAAGAAGGTATCGGAAATCGAACTCAACAGACTGGCAGGTTCGGAGGATCATAGGGGAGCGGTCCTGGATCTGGGAATCAGGACCATGCAGAGCCAGGGCGGAAGAATCCGAGAGATGTCCGTCGTCGATTTCTGCAAGAGCCTCAAGGAGAACGACGGGGCCCTGGTGCTTGCCTTGGATGAAATAACCGATCCGCACAACCTCGGAGCCATCCTCAGAAGCGCCGACCAGTTCTCGGCAGCCCTCATAATCGTTCCCGAGCGCAGAAGCGCAAGCGCAAACGAGACTGTCATCAGAATCTCCTCCGGTGCCGCACAGTATGTGACTATGGCAACGGTACCCAATCTTGCCCGCGAGCTGGATGTACTGAAGCAGTACGGCTTCTGGGTCTACGGTGCGGATATGAACGGAGACAGCTCCTACAACATGAAGTTCCCCAAGAGGACAGTAATAGTCATGGGAAGCGAGGGAAGCGGCATGAGATCCCTGGTAAGGGCCAAGTGCGACCACATAGTCTCCATCCCGATGTCCGGACACATCGATTCGCTCAATGTCTCGGTTGCAGCCGGGATTCTCATGTACGAGTTCAGAAGGAGCAACCCGGTTTGAGGCGGATTCCTGCAGTCCTTGCAGTACTGTTCTGTGTCCTGCTGCTCTGCTGTTGCAACGGGAATGTGCCGCTTAAGGCTTCCTACACCACAAGCAGCTACACACTGAGCCTCGAAGGAGACAAGGTCGTCTCCGACACCGACTGGGTGGTGAACCTGAATAAACCCAAGGACAGGGATTTCGTAATCCTCAATATCACTGACATACAGCTGAGTACCACCGAGTACATCCTCAATTTCGACCACATCAGGGATATGGTCACATCCCTTGTAGAGAAAACGAAACCCGACCTGATCACCTATCTGGGCGATATGTCCTACGGACACTGGGGCTCGGATCTGGGCATCTGCTCATTCATAGACAGCTTCGGCATTCCCTGGGCTCCTGTCTTCGGCAACCATGACATGGAGGATTCGGGAATGGCTCCCGATACCCTTGCACAGGTTTTCAGAAGCTTCCGAAACTGTGTTTTCAGGGACGGTCCGAGCCTTCTTGCCGTCGATCCGTCATACAACGTCGAGGACAAGGGCAACTATGTCGTGAACATAGTAGATGTACAGAACGATGGCTTTGAGGTCGTAAAATCGCTTGTTTTCTTCAATTCCGGGACAGAAGGCGCCACGGAGCTTCAGATTCAGTGGTATCAGGACTGCATGGACAGCGTAAGTCCATACAGCGGATCCGATCCGGTTTCCTCTGCCGTCTTCATGCACATCCCCATCTACGAGTACCGAACGGCAATCCTTGCTGCATGCAAATCCCGCTATATAACACCGGCACAAAGCTATGACCCATCGTCATGGAACCCCGGCTACGAAGGATCCTTCGGAGTCTGGCACGAGGGAATAGGGTACAGGGACGGAAAGCCCGGCTTTGCGGACCTTCTGAAGGCCAAGGGCAATGACCTTCTGGTCTGCGGCCACAACCACACGAACAGTTTCTGCGTCTATTACGAAGGAATGACATATCTCTATGCCCTGAAGACCGGGCCCGGATGCTACTACGAAGAAGGTATGGAAGGCGGAACCGAAATAAGGGTTTCCGCATCAGGCTCTTTCGATGTCACCCACTGGTATTTCTACGACGGACAGGGCTGTTTCAACCGGCCGCAGGACTTCATCTGATTCTGAAGGACAATCCCGCACGGCAACCGGTCAGAACCGTTTCATAGCTTACGTTGGGAATCCTGATCAACGGTTTTTCGAATCCGGGGACATAGACCAAACTCAGCAGTGAAAATCCGCCTGCCAAGAACAGGGAAGTCTTTTCTCCAAGATCGAAGACTATTTCCGTAGTGGGCCTGAGGGCGGCCTCGAAACTCTTTATGGCAGGCTCGGTTCCGAAGATTATGTCAAAGCCCGCATACAGGCGGCAGCCGTGGTTTCCGAAAAGCCTTAGATAGGTGTAGAGATTCGCACCGAAGAAGTCCGCCAGCCCCAGCTTGAAGCCCTCCCAGAAAGTCAGGTCATTGAAAATCTGTCCGGCAATGCCGTCTACGATGCAATGGATGGGAAACGGAGTCTCCAGATCCAGGCCGAACTGCCAGTTTACGGTATTGCAGACCACACCCGCTCCCGAGAGAAGGCCCAGGTGCACATCCACATCAAGATGCTCTCCTTCCGATGCCCCTAATGATGGCGCAGTAAGTAGAAAACACACGAGAAACAATATCGTCAGTATTGTTTTTGGTTGCTGAATCGGCTTCACCATGCTGTTATTTTCTTTAATTTCGTTTGAAAATGCAACACATCAGAGCTTGGCATATTTGTTGACAAAAGAGAGTAGTAGTATTACTTTATCCATAAGGAGTAATACTATGTGCACTATTTCATGCAAAGTTGATGATGAGGTGAAGGCTAATTCCGAGGCAATTTTCGAGTCGTTGGGCATTACCATGTCTGCTGCAATCAACATGTTTCTCCGTGCAACCATCAGGGAAGAAGGATTACCGATAAATACAAAACTGAAAACAAGGGATGAGCTGATTCTCGATAGGGTAAAGGAAGCCGAGGATCCGAAGAATCTGAGCCCTGTTTTTTCAAGTATGGAAGAAGCAAAGGCCAGGTTGAATGCTTAAACTAAGATTCACGAATAGTTTCAAGAAGAACTGCACTTACACAAAAGCTGAATAATTATTGAAGTTTCAGCTATAGAAGAGGCCGTTTTTGCATATAGATTACATGATTTATACGCATTATTTCTATTTTGTGAGACGGCCTCTTACCTTTTTATTACCACTGCAGACTTGAGGATTATATAATAGCCATCAAAAAACAGATAGGGTATTTTTGAAATAATTATGTTTTTGCCTAGTTGATTTGCATTTTGATCATATGTAGTTCATCATGGTGGTAGGAGATTGCCGTGATCCTTACCGAACGTGCCGAGCAACTGTAAATGATCTCATGAAGATTGTCCCGGGCAATCAGATAGACGAGACCTTCTTCTTCGTGCTTATCTTACTGTCAAATTCCCAGTGGAGAAGGACAGGGAGCTTTTCCATGAATACCTGGTTGAATCCCTGATGGATGACTATGCCAACCTTGATGAGATGAAGGACCATTACAGGAGGGGAGGCCTTGGTGACGGCACATGCAAGAAGTTCCTGATAAATGTGCTTGAGAAGGAGCTTGCGCCTATACGCGCCGAGAGGGCGAAGTGGGCATCGGACATAGGGGCTGTGTACGACATCCTTCATGAGGGCACGCTCAGGGCGCAGCAGAAGACAAACGCCACCATGGCAAGGGTCCAGAGCGCCATGCGCATCGACTATTTCAAGGACCGCACCATCACAGGCGAGTGGGAGAGGCTTCTCAAAGAGGCCAACGTCTGATGGACGGTTCCAATTGACAATCCATGTGAGATTGTATCTGTTTGTTCTCTTTGTGTCATCGATTGTTTTGGCGTCTCAGCTTGAGCCTTTCTGAGATTTCTCAGATTGTTGATGTATCAACCCTTCAACTATCTGCAGAATCTTTATTCAAGTGGTCAGGATGTTCCCAATGAAGTATAGGAATCAGTCTCGGGTGAGCAGGTTTACATGAGTAAACTTGAGTGGCTAAAATTTTAATAACCCTTCTTGCATCTTTTTTATAAAAAAATGGCAATTTTTTCCATTTATTTTACGATTTTTAGACCACAAAATATAAAAAGTAATTGACTAGGTACTTGTCAAAAACTTAGGAGGAAAAAATGAAAAGAATCATTAGTATTTTGTTGGTCCTGGCATTAGCAGCATTTGCAGTTTTTGCAACCGGATCAAAAGAAGCTCAGGCTCCCGCAACCACCTCTCGAGCTCCCGTTGCTCTTTCCTTAGCAATGAACTCAACATGGGGTAACCTATGTCCGCTTTCCGGAACTTCCAGCTACGATCAGTACATTTACGACGCTCTGTATGAAAAGCTCGTTTTCATCACAGGTGATTATAAGCTTGAAGCAAGAGCCGCTGATTCCTGGGATGTCAGTGCAGACAACACTGTTTACACATTCCATTTGAACAAGAACGTCAAATGGTCTGACGGACAGCCAGTAACTGCAAAAGACTGGGTATTTGCTGCACAGCTTGCAACAAACCCCGCTTTCAATACCGCAAGAAAATCTTTCTATGCTAACTATGAAGGAACAGATGCTTCTGGAAACCAGCTCTCCGACAATAGCGTTGCATGGAAAGCAGTTGACGACTATACACTGCAGATTACTCTCAAGAAACCGCAGGACATCACAGCTTTCATGATTGCAAACAACAACGCAATCTTCCCATTCCCGGTTCATAAGCTTGGCTCAATCGCACCGGCAGAAATCCTGGACAATGCTTATTGGCAGAATCCGCTTTGCTGCGGACCAATGGTATTCGAATCACAAGTTGTCGGTTCTGAACTTCACGCAACCGTAAACAAGGATTATTACCGTGGAGCAATCCAGTTTGACAGCGTCGTATACCACGTAATCCCGCAGAAGCAGCTCGCCACAGCTTTCCTCGCCGGCGAACTTGATTTCTCATTCAACTCAATGGCGACACTGGATGACGTCCTTTCGACAATTGAATCTGGCAAAGTAGTTGCAAACTATACTGCAACACCCATTTCCACAGGTGTTCTTGATTTCAACAGCAAGACTCTTTCAGATGCAAGAATCAGACAGGCTATTCGTTACTGCGTAGATTTGGAGTCTATCGGTCAGGTTCTCTATTCCGGCGAAGTTGTTATTTCCGCAATGCCGACAGTTCCGAGCGGAGCTTACTACGATCCCAAGTACGAATCTTACGCAGAATATAACCCCGAAAAGGCAAAGGCACTCTTTGACGCAGCAGGTTGGGACTACAACAGAGTCATCAACTTCGGTACCCCGACAGGACCGAGAGCAGATGCTGCGGCAATCATCCAGCAGTCTCTGCTCAGCATCGGTGTCAAGTCCGAAATCACAACAGGTGATGCTTCCACAGTCCTCGCAAACGAGAGAAACGGTGTCTACGACATGGGAATCGTAAGTTTTACAAACTTCACAAATGATCCTTCCACAATGACATCCAACCTTTATCTGTACTGCTATGGTCTCGACGACACAATGAAGAATCTATTAGATAACGTATCATCCAAGCTTACTGAGGCCGATAGAGCTAAAGAAGCTATGAAGTTCTTCGATTACTATTTCGAATACTGCCCGATGACAAACATCTACAAGACTCCGATGTACTATGTTAACAGCACAAGAGTTTCTGGTTGGGATTCAACTGCCTCCGTTGCAAACTACAACGTTAACTACATCGACTTCATCGTAAAGTAAATAGTTTCAAAGACATGTTTTTTTGGCCTCCGGTTTCGGAGGCTATTTTTTATACAGAAAATATAACAATGGCCGGTAGCAAAGGGATATGCAATGTTTATTATACGGATTCTTTTGAGGACTTACGGTATTGGGAAGGGGTGCACCCGACATGCTTTCTGAAGGTGTTGCTGAAGTAGTAGATGTTCTCATAGCCGCACTCTGTGCTGATGCTACCTATTGACTCGTCAGAGGATGAAAGCAGGTGTTTTGCAGCAGTCATTTTCAAATTGATTATATATTCCAGAGGTGTTTTCCCTGTTTCATTTTGGAAAAGCCGGATGAGTGTGGATTCGGAACAAGAGGCAACTGCTGAAAGTTCCTTCAAACTGAAATTCTCTTTAATGTTTTTCTCGATTAACTGAGTGACTTTTCTTACCCGAGATGAAAGCAGATTAATCTCTTCTTCCGATGAATCATTGTCCAGACAATACATCAGAAAAAGGTCGTTTATTATATGCTGTTTTGTCTGCCATGCGATATCATCCGTCCGCCTGAGTAATTGCCTTAATAGAAGGATGTTAGAGGCTTTCCTCTGTTCGTCTTTTATTTTTAAAACACCGTGAGGTAGTTTTAATGTTAGGAGATTCTCGGTATTCGGGTTGAAGTACAGCAGCTGAATGCTTACGGGGTTGATTACCTGTCTTTTGAATCTGCTCTTTACCGGGAAGAAGATTACATCATTACTCTTTGCAATGAATGTCTCTCCGTTTTGGAATGAACACGAGAAACTCCCGCTTTCCACAACGAATAACGCATTTTGCGGCTGATGCCCCTCGGTTATCTCAAACTGATTCCTAAAGATTAAAACATGGCTTTTTAAAATTAACGGTTCCATAGACTCTTGTATTATTATAATAAATTATAAATTTTTAACAATATCTCCTATTTATATTGCATTTTTCAACTTATAAACTATAAAAAAAGGAGTTTCTAAATGGCTGATAGCATTCAGATGCCAGTAATTGGTGAATACTTTTGTGATGTCCTAGTAGTCGGTGCAGGTGTCGCAGGTTTTTCCGCGGCGGTATGTTCCGCTAGAAGAGGTGCAGATGTGCTTTTGGTTGACAAAAACGGCTGTATCGGCGGAACTGCAACAACCGGCCTTGTTGGTCCATTTATGTCTGTCATGGATCCTACTGGTGAATACCCGGTCGTAAAAGGTTTTCTTGAAGAATTTGTCGGGAGGATGGCAAAGAAGAACGGTGCAAGACTTCCTGCCGATTGCCATGGAGGCGACAGCTGGAGCGCTTACAGGAAACCCGGCCACATCGGTGTCGTCCCGTTTGATCCCGAGTGTTTCAAATTCACTGCTGAAGAAGTATGTAAAGAAGCCGGAGTTAAGATTCTGTATCATCTGCTCCTTGTTGGTACTGAAGTAAGCTCCGACGGAACTGTGAAAAAAGCTTTCTTTGCCACAAAGAAGGGAATTGTGTCTATTTCCGCTAAGGTTTTTGTTGACACTTCCGGCGATGCCGACCTTTCCGCTTTAAGCGGAGTAAAAATACTCTTTGGTGATGAAGAGGGTAGAACCCAGGTTTCGTCTCTGTTCTTCCTTGTTGACAGGGTAAATAAGGAAGAGCTCGATGCATATATGGAAAAGCATCCGCAGGAAACAGACAGGGCATCGAGGTTCTTTATTTCCATAATTGATAAATGTAAAAAAGAAGGAACATTCCCCTGCGGACGGCATGTTTTCTCTGCATTTGAGAGCTTGAATGACATCTGGCGCATCAATATGACCCAATACGATGACCAGATAGATTTCAATGATCCCGAACAGGTGACAAAGGCGGAAATTGAGTGCAGAACCCAGATTCCCGTTCTCATTGACTGGCTGAAAAAGTACGTTCCCGGATTTGAGAATGTCAGACTGCTTCAGTCCTCTGAGATGCTCGGAGTTCGAGAAAGCAGAAGAATCGAAGGTGAGTATTATCTGACAGTTGAGGATGTACTTAAAGGTAGGGATTTTACTGATACGGTTGCAGTAATCGGTGATTCCATTGACGTCCACGGAAAAAATCAGTCTGTGTATGTGACAAGAACCGCACCGACTCAGATTCCGTACAGATGCCTTCTACCGAAGAACCTTTCCAATCTGATAGTTGCGGGCAGATGCCTTTCTGCCGATCAGGAAGCACATAGCGCCGCCAGAGTAATGCCGCCTTGCTTTGCGACGGGACAGGCTGCGGGGACAGCTGCGGCAATTGCGGTAAAGAAGGGAATCAATCTCAAAGAAGTCGATATTTCTGAACTCAGGAATGCTCTTCGTGAAGACGGAGTTTTCTTAGGTTGATTTGGAGGATGCAGGAATGCTCAAATACATAACGAAACGGTTATTGGTTAGTATTGTCGTTCTGATTGGAATCACATTTCTGATTTTTATGCTTTCTAACCTGGCTCCGGGTGGCCCTCTGGATCTCCTTACTTCCGAAGCAAATCTGTCGCAAGAAGCTTATGAAGAGCTTAAGCACTCTCTCGGACTTGATAAACCTGCCATTGTCCGCTATGTCCTGTGGCTTTCGGATTTTCTGAAGGGGGATTGGGGAACTTCATATAAGTACGGAACTGAAGTCTCTCTGCTTATCTCTCAGAGAATTGGACCGACTCTTCTTCTTATGGGATGCTCTCTGGGAGTTGCTATTCTCATCGGAGTTCCGCTGGGAATTCTTGTGGCGGGAAAGCCCTATGGAACTCTCGATTACGCAAGTAACGCCTTTGCTTTCATGGGACAGGCAATTCCGACTTTTTTCTACAGCCTAATCCTGATGTTCCTGTTTTCCATAAAACTTAAATGGTTGCCTCTTATGGGAATGCATACAAATGGGGTTCTCACTGTAGGCGACACGATTAAGCACCTGATCATGCCGGTTATGGTCCTTTCATGGCATTACACAGCAACTTTTATCAGGCATACGAGATCCGCAATGCTTGAGGTTAAAAACTCGGAACATGTTAAAACCGCAAAATCCAAAGGACTTTCTCATTCTACTATCGTTATCAAACACGAGTTCAGAAATGCCCTAATTCCGGTTGTTACGCAGATCGGTCTGCAGGTCCCTCTCTTAATCGGGGGCTCGGTAGTCGTTGAGCAGATCTTCTCGTGGCCTGGAATCGGGAGTCTGCTGGTTACTTCAATCGAAAACAGAGACTATCCGGTAATTATGGGCGTCTCCTGTATGGTCGCAATTGCGGTTCTTATTACGAACTTGGTTCTTGATATTCTATACGCTAGGTTAGACCCTCGCATTTCTTACAAGTGATAGGGTGGTGTTGAGCATGTCTAAAAAAATTAACGGAAAATGGGAAAGATTTAAGAAGCATAAGCTGGCAATGATTGGATTGTTCACGCTTATAACATTGATTCTCATCATGGTTTTCCTTCCTATGATTATCGGAATTGATCCGAATACATTTGATAAACAAGCATACGGAAAAGGTCCCAGCGCCCAACATTGGCTCGGAACCGATGATTTGGGAAGAGATATCCTTGCCAGAACATTATACGGCGGAAGAATTTCTCTTTTGGTCGGTCTCTGTGCGGTTTGCGTAAGTGCCGTTATCGGAGTGCCACTAGGATTGCTGGCCGGTTATTATGAAAGCACACTCGGAAGAGTGATAATGAGAATCGCTGATATTTTCATTTCATTCCCCAGCATGGTGTTGATGCTGGTAGTTGTTGCAATGTTTGATCCGTCGATAATCATACTTATCCTGGTTATCGGAATTATCGGCTGGCCAAAATACACAAGATTGGTTTACAGCAGCACTTTGTCGGTAAGACAGAAGGACTATGTTGAAGCAGCCAAAGTCAGTGGATGCAAAACGCCGATAATACTCGCAAAGTATATTCTTCCGAATGTTATTTCTCCAGTATGGGTTACCCTTACATTCGGTATCGCAAGTGCAATTCTTACTGAATCCACACTTAGTTTCCTCGGAGTAGGCGTTCAGCCACCGACAGCCAGCTGGGGTAACCTCATCAGGGAAGCACTCGGATATACGATTCTTAGCAGAAAACCCTGGATTTGGATGCCCTCCGGTATTCTTTTGATCATTCTGACGATTTCAGTCAACTTCATCGGCGACGGAATCCGTGATGCTTTGGACCCGCAGACAAAGCTTTAATTTCTTGGAGTAAGTATGGAGAGAGTACTCGAAGTTAATAATCTCAAAGTTGAGTTTATGCTCAAAAAGAAATCCATTCCTGCCGTGGAAGATATCTCCTTCCACCTTGATAAGGGCAAGACTCTTTGTATCGTAGGTGAATCCGGATGTGGAAAAAGTGTCACCGCAACTTCCATCATGAGGCTTTACGATTCTTCAATCGCAAGGATAACAGAAGGAAGCATTCTTTTTGACCAAAAGGATTTAGCCAAATGCACCGATAAGGAGATCAGAGAAATCTGCGGAAAAGACATTTCAATGATTTTCCAGGAGCCGATGACCAGCCTCAATCCCGTCTATACCATCGGACAGCAGATGATTGAAATGATCCGATCTCATCAGAAGATTTCGAAGAAGGAAGCTTTTGATTACGCGGTGCAGATGCTTGAAAAGGTAAAGATTCCCGAGCCGGAAAAGAGGATGAAGGATTATCCACATCAGTTCAGCGGCGGAATGAGACAGAGGGTAATGATTGCAATGGCATTGTCCTGCAAGCCGAAAATTCTGATTTGCGATGAACCGACAACTGCGTTGGACGTTACCGTTCAGAAACAGATTCTTAATTTGATTGACGACTTAAAGGAGAGCATGGGCACTTCCGAAATTCTGATTACCCATGATATGGGCGTTGTCGCGGAGATGGCTGACGACACTCTGGTTATGTATGCCGGTAAAGTTGTGGAATATAACAATGCAGATGAGATTTTCAGAAACCCACAGCATCCGTACACCAGAGGCCTTCTGAAGTCTATCCCGCATATCAATGATTCCGTGGAAATGCTGCCGACGATTGAGGGAACCGTACCGACTATCGTAAACATGCCTAAAGGCTGCAGATTTGCTGACAGATGTCCGTCCTGTACTCAGAAATGTAAAGAACAGGATTCTCCTTTATTCGACGTGAACGGTGGAAAGGTCCGCTGCTGGCTTTATGAGAAGGATGCGAAATGACGGAACAGAACCTTTTGACGATTGAGAATTTAAAAAAAGAATTTGTAGTGGAAAAGACTCTGCTCGGAAAACCGACTGTGACCTTAAAGGCCGTTGACGGTGTTTCGCTGAGCATCGCAAAGGGTGAGAACTTGGGTCTGGTCGGAGAGTCCGGATGCGGAAAAACCACACTCGGAAGAATGATAGTAAAGCTTTCGGAGCCTACGGACGGAAGGATTGTCTTCAACGGCGAGGACATTACTCATCTGGACTCCTCCAAGATGAGGGAATTAAGGAAAAGCATTCAGCTGATTTTTCAGGACCCGTATGCATCCCTTAATCCCAGAATGACCATACTTCAGGCTGTAAGAGCTCCTCTGGATGCATTCGGAGAAGGTACCTTTCAGGAAAGAAAAGAAAAAACCATTCAAATGCTTGAACAGGTAGGACTGAGCAGGGAATTCATCGACAAGTATCCGCACGAGATGTCCGGAGGGCAGAGACAGCGAGCAGCTATTGCCAGAGCAATGATTATCAACCCAAAACTCATTGTATGTGATGAACCGGTATCCGCTCTCGATGTTTCCGTAAGAGCACAGGTTCTCAACCTGATGAAAACACTTCAACAGGAGAGGGGGATTTCATATCTGTTCATTTCCCATGACCTCAGTGTTACCCACCATCTGTGCGACAGAATTGCAGTTATGTATTTGGGAACAATTGTTGAAATGGCTGAAAAGGATGAGCTTTACAAGAATCCAATTCATCCTTATACAAAAGCTCTCCTTTCATCCATTCCGCTTCCCGACAGAGATCACAAGAGGGAAAAGACCTCCCTGGAAGGTGATGTTCCGAGTCCGATTAATCCTCCGAAAGGCTGCAGATTCCATACAAGATGTCCTTTTGCAAGTGAGAACTGCAGTTTCAATGTTCCTGAACTTAGGGAAGTAAAACCTGGTCACTTCGTGGCCTGTTCATTAGAAAAAAACTAAGGAGTGTTTCATGGAATACTTGAATGAAAGAACAAAAGATTTAAAACAGGGCGCTATTCGTGCAATGTTTGATAAAGCTAATACAATGACGGATGTCATCAGCATGGGCCTCGGGGAACCGGATATGAAGACACCTGAAGGAGTCTGTAATGCCGGAAAGGAAGGGCTTGATAAGGGCTTTACACATTACACTCCGAACGCAGGTCTGCCCGCTGCCAGAAAAGCAGTTGTTGAAAAATCTTATGTTAAGAGCATCGGTTATGACCCGATGACTGAAGTAATCATGACCAATGGAGGAATGGGCGCACTGTCTCTTGTAATGGCAACAATAATTGACCCGGGAGATGAGGTCCTGGTACAGGATCCCCAGTGGTTGAATTATCATGCTCAAATCAGATATTACGGCGGAATTCCGGTAGCGGTTCCGACAAAAGCATCTGAACGGTTTGAGATGAAGCCGGAAGTGATTGAGAGCCTGATTACACCGAGGACAAAGGTTATCATGATTAACTCTCCCAATAATCCGACCGGTTTCACTTACAAGAGAGAATCACTTGAAGAAATTGCCAAAATTGCCATTAAACATGACCTTCTGGTTATTGTTGATGAGGTTTACAATACTCTCTTCTACGATGGAGCGGAAATCTGGTGCATTGCCCAGTATCCGGGGATGAAGGAACGCTCAATAGTAGTTAACAGCTTCTCCAAGAGCTATGCCATGACGGGTTGGCGGATCGGATTTGTCTGTGGCCCCGCCATTGTTGTCGACAGAATGACAAAATGTCAGGAGAACTTTAACTCCTGTGCAAATGCTCCCGGACAGTATGCGGCAATTCATGCCCTGGAGCATCCCGAATACAGCGAAGGACTCAGAAAGACATTTGAAGAGAGAAGGGCCTATGCTCTTAAGAGGATTCAAGCTATTAAGGGGTTTAAACTTGAATGCATCCCGGACGGGGCATTCTACTTTTTCCCGAATATAGAGGCTTTCGGGCTTTCCGATGTTGAATTCTGCAACCGACTTCTTGATCAGCAAAGGGTTGTCTGTATTCCTGGAAGTTCATTCGGTGACTGCGGAAAGGGGCATATCAGAATTGCTTACACAACAGGAATCGAAAGTTTGAAAAAAGCTTTTGATAGAATTGAAGTATTTTGTGATTCTCTGAGAAATTAATTAAAGAGGTTTGATTATGAAAGCAGAGGATTTCTTTAATGCGCAAGATGAAGATTTTATTATCAGAATAAGACGCGAAATTCATAGGCATCCGGAATTAAAGTTTGATTTGCCGAAAACACTTGCCATTGTCCGAAGAGAACTGGATGCTATAGGCGTTCCATATACGGAAAAATATGGGAAAAGCAGCATCGTTGCTACAATCAATCCGGACTGTAAAGGGCCGTGTTTTGGAATCAGAGCTGATATGGATGCACTGCCAATACAGGAAAAGTCAGGAGTGTCTTTCAGTTCAGAAGTCAACAATGTTATGCATGCCTGCGGGCATGATGCACATACAGCAATGCTTCTCGGGACTGCCAAGGCTCTTAAGAGGGCAGAATCCCTGTTGAAATGCAAGGTTCTGCTTGTTTTCCAGCCTTGCGAAGAAGGACCTGAACTGGGTTCTCTTCCTATGGTCGAGGACGGCCTTATGGATGAGATGGACTTTATCATTGCTCTGCATACATGGAACGAACTTGATGTAGGGAACATCGGTCTTGCCTTGGGAGACTGTATGGCGGCCTGTCATTCGTATGAGGTTGAGTTCTTCGGACATTCTGCCCATTCATCCATGCCTGAAAGCGGAAGTGATGCTTTGGCGATGGCAGTGACTGCGTATAACAGCATCAACCTTCTTATGGCCAGGACTGTCCCGCCACTTGAGAGAAAGACGTTGAACTTCGGATGCCTGCAGGCAGGACATACTCACAATGTAATGCCTGGCTATTCCAAAATAATGTTCTGTGTCCGCTACTTCAACACTGAGATGGACAGGAAACTTGAAAAAGAATTCAAGCAGGCGTGTGAGAGTGCTGCTTCTATGTTCGGAGGAACTTGTAAGGTTTCCGATCCCAACAAGGGAAAACCGGTTATCAACGATGAGAAAATAGGGGAGATGGTTCTTGAAAGCGCAGCAAAACTGGTAGGAAAAGAACATACCCATGTAATCCCCGCTCAGCTCAGTTCCGAGGACTTCTCGGAATATCTTGCTGTAAAGCCGGGTGTATTCATTCGCCTCGGTACAGGGAATAAAGCAGCCGGAATTACACAGAAAGCGCATAATGATGATTTCCGTATTGATGAGAGCTCCTTGATTTTAGGTAGCAAGCTTTGTGTTCAGTTTGTTATCGACCAATCAGATAGGAAGAAAAACTGAAAGAACTGGATAGATTTGCAGAAAGTGCCCTCGTCTAGGTAGTGGTGATGACCAGGGCGGTCTGGCATGGCATGAAACCGGTTCCGATTGACAACCCATGAGATTGTGCCATCATAGATAAAGAGTCTGAAGTCCGGATGCAGCTTAATGCTCATCAGTGTATTCTCACCGCTATGGTTCATAATGTTCGGCTGTGATGCCGCTCTTGTGGTGGGGCTGTCAATACTCCTGAGAAAGAAGACCGCTGACCAGAAGGCAAGGGTCATGATGATCATCGGCATCTACAACCTGGCCTACTGGGTGTTCTACAAGGTCATGCAGCAAAGGGGAGCTTAAAGAGCTTGGCATTACTAATTGAAGAATAGTGTTACCAAATTGTTGCCATGCAAATAAATAACTGGCAATTTGACATGTATAATTCGTTTTAATATAACAATTTATATGAAGACATTCGAAGAAACGTGTAATCCGACAAGGATTATAAACTCATGGCGAGGCGTGGTTTTGACCTCTCGTTGCTTGATGCTGTTGTCGAAACATTGTTGAAAGGCGAAAAGCTTGAGACCAAGTACAAAGACCATATACTCCTAGGCAGCAAATACAAAGGTCTGCATGAATGTCATATTCAGCCGGATTGGCTTTTGGTTTATAGAATCATCGAAGATTGTCTGATTCTAGAGCTCTGTTATACGGGAACTCATTCTGACTTATTCTGATTATTGGAAACTCTTTGAGAAGACAAGGCCGAAGGGGGAGACGGAAACCGCAATGTCCTTGTCTGCAAACAGGGTGTGAAGGGCAGGAACCCCGATTCCGATGGCAGTGCCTATGAGTGCACCCGCAAGTACGTCGGTGGCAAAGTGGTTGCCGCTTGCGACCCTGAGGACGGCAACTGTTGCTGCCAGTGAATAGGAGATTGCAGTTACCGGAATTCTCCACTTGGATTCGGGATTGTATTTCCAGAACACGTAGGAGGCGAACGAGGCTCCTGCGAAACTCATGGAAGTATGTCCCGAAGGGAAGGATCTGTTCCATCCGCCGTCCTCGACTTTGTCCTGTGGATAGCCGTCGTAGTACATGTACGGCCTGGGCCTTCCGACCAGATGCTTGATTATCTCGGTTGTTCCCCAGGTGAGGGCCAGCGTCTCGGCGTACATCAGACCTATGGTCACATACTGGTCGGGCCCCTGTGAGAGAAGCACTGCCGGAGCCGCCATTGCTGCAATCTCGAGCACGGTGGCGGCATTGTCCTTAATCTGGTCATAGCTGCTCATGAAAGTCCTGTCGAAACTGTTCACGCTTTCGGAATCGAGAGGAGAGGCAGAGGCATGGAAGCAGACTGCGAGTATGATGATCAGAATGGCAACGGCCGACTGCTTCATAAACTGATGTTTGCTCCTATGGAGAACTGGGTATCTGTTTTTCCGTTGCTGTATTCCCTTGTTTCGGAGTTGAAGTTCCACTTGCCGATCCAGTCAAGCTCGGCCTCGAGGGTTACGCCCGGCCAGTTGAAGAAACTGTCCATCTTCATCTCTATGTTGGAAGAAAGATAGATCGCTCTGGTCCAGTTCATTCCGGACGGGGTCTTTCCCTCGTAGTTGGGCCAGCCCTCGTTCTTTTTGTCTTTGTTATGTGAGACAAACAGGTTGAACTCTCCCTGCTGAAGCAGTCTGCCGTAGAGATTTGCCTTCAGGATTCCCGGCAGGCTGTAGACTGTACCGATTTCCAGGGTCTCGACATCTCCGCCGTAGGGGAAGCCGATGTACTCGAACACCAGGGCATTGCTTCCGAAGCTGTCATAGCTGGCATCGGGCTGATACTGGCTGTCGGTGGTCAGGTGGAAATAACGTGTCATCTTCACGAAGTCCACCTGATCGCGTCTGTAAAGAAGCGGGGTGGTATAGGCGAACTCGGCATAGAATCTGGCAACGCCGTCTCCGACGGGTGCAGTGAACTTTGCACCGGTGACAAGGCCCCAGGCATCGCCCTGGTCCGGGTTTTCGTTGGGAGCCACTGCCTGGTCGAGGGCGAACTGGCCGTAGAACTCAGCGCCCCTGAATGCTGCCCAGTTGACCTCGGCATAGGCAATGGCATTGAACATGCTGCGGTTGTTGAGGTTGTGCCAGATGAAGGCCGGATTGAAGAAGGAGTAGTCTACGACCTGTGTTCCGTCTTCATCCGAGGCGATCTTGAACATCACGTCCTCGGAAATGATGAACGAAAGCTTCGGTATGGGCCTGAATTCCAGCGTGTGGATCATGAAGATGCGCGTGTCATCGGTCCTTGTCTCGCCGTTGTCGGTGATTCCGTTGAGAAAGAGGTTGGTCCACTGGTACTTGAAACCGCTGCTGAAGAACGTGACGGACATGTAGTCCTCGAAGTCGGTGTGATTGTCCACCAGCAGGTTGCCCAGAGTGGAGTTTCCTATTTCAAGGCGATCGCGGCCGAACTGGATGTTCCAGTTTTCTCCGCCTGCGCTCACCAGGGCTCGCTTGGGCCAGATGAAGTCGAACCATTCGCTCTTGGGAAGGATGTTGTTGGCAAGCTTCTTGGAGTACTGGTTCGACCAGACCATGATGTGCGCTCCGCTGTCCATCCTATAGCTTCCGATGTAGCCGTCCTCGGACATGATGTCGCCTGCGCTGTGATCAGGATTGAGCCGGACGAAGGTATCGTGCCTGGTCACCTTGCCGTAGCCGTACTGCAGGTCGCAGTAGGTGTAGAAGAGACTGCCTACGGAAAAGTCCATCGAGAGCTTTGCAAGCGGACGGCGTGCTTCGAAACCGCGCAGCCAGTCTGTATCCAGGATGAACTGGGTATCGTTGGCATGCATGTAGCCTTCGAGGGCGAGGTCTATCTTGACGCCGACCCCGAAATCACTGAAATTCCATCTGAGGTTTTCGGAAACGATGTCCTGGATACGGTCATAAAGGCGTTTTTCCGCATTGTTGAGATTGCTTTCATCAATTTTGGATAGGATCAGTTTTGCCTCGGACTGTGACCACGGACGGCTTGTGGACGGCCTTGCCAGGCCCTGGAGGCTGTAGAGGTCATCCATGAGCTCGTAGATTTCGGAGTTCAGAGGGAAGGTTCTGGAGGCCACGTCAGCGGCCATTACGGCCGCCGGGATAAGTGCAAATACCAATAGGAACGCGATAGCTTTCTTCATGGGCTCAGAGGTATCGGTCTATGTCAGATTTCGTATCTGAGGCCCAGTGTGAGCTGGATGTCGTTCTCATTTGCCGTGGTATGATGTCTGTTCTTGATGAACAGGAAGTCTGCTGCCAGGTTGGCGCTCAGGCCCTTTGCAATGAAGTACTGTGCGGTGAAAGACAGCACGGTGGACTTCTCGACTACATGCTCCTGCAGGACGGTGTGGGTTGCGTAGTCGTAGTCAGCAGGGTCGAACACGTTGTAGGTGGACGGTGTTTTGACTATGGGTGTGGGATCGTCGTTGCCCTTGTACATGCCCCAGTTGCTGTCGACGTCCATAATTCCGTGCTGCATGAACAGAGCTTCAAGGCCGAGTCTGAACACTCCGGGAAGCTCGTAGGCCATTTTTGCATCAAAGAGCTTTACGTCGTTGCCGTACTTGTAGGTGGTGAACATCTTCTTGTTGACAACACCGAAACCGTTCACGAAGCTTCTGTAGGTTGCATCGAAACCGTAGCCGCTGGGCTCGTTGCTGTTGTAGTGCAGGCCTCTGATGTAGAGGTACGGGTCTGTCTTTGCGAACTCGAGACTGCCGGTCATGACTCCGGAACCTGCTGCAAAAGCGGCCTTTGCTCCGGCAAGGATTCCGAATGCAGGCGGATTCCACTTGCCTTCGCCCGGGCCGGAGAACTCATCGACGGCAAACTGTGCATAGGCATTCACACCCCTGAACGGAGTATAGTTGGCCTCGAATACAAGAAGAGAGTTTGCATTGCGCGGTACATACTCGTTGTGCATGAAACCGAACGGATTGATCTGTGCAAGGGTGAAATGCTGTGGAGCGGGATTTCCTTCACTGTCGACTGCTTTCGGGTTGGACCAGAACATGCAGGCTTCGTTGATGATAAGTCCCACCTTGTCCTTGAACATGTTGAACTCGATCCTGTGGACCAGCATGGCCTTATAGCCATCAAGGCTGTCATACTGGCTGCTGTCGGTACCGAACGGGTAGATAGTTGCAACCAGAGAGTACTTGAAGACATCGAAGAAGGTGTTGAAACGGGCCATGGTATGAACCGGGAAGGAATCCGAAAGCATGAGGTTGCCGGTTTCTCCGCTGCCCCAGGACAGTTTGTCGCGTCCTGCCATGAAGGACCAGTTGTTTCCGCCTGCCGAAACGATTGCACGCTCGGGGAAGTGCCAGTTGAAGCCGTCGAACAATGCTCTCTTGGTGAAGAGCAGTTCGTTGACTATCGGCATGTTTATGGTTAAAGCGGTCTTGTAGAGAGGGTTTGCACCGTCGACATTATTCTTTGCAATACCGAGTTGGAGGTCAAACGAGAAGAACCCGTAGAAGCGGTTGGTGGGCCAGGTCTCGAAAGTGAACGAGAAGAACTTCTGCCTCTCGGTGTAGCCGTGGAACCAGTCATCTTCCAAAGTGTACTTTTCGCTGTTGGTGTGGTAGTAGAACTCGAGGTCCAGATCCAGACCGAACTGCATGGCGAAGTTGTCCGCATACTGGCGTCTGGGCTCCGTGGTGATCAGGCCCTCTACATAATCATAGTAGTTCTGACCTGCATCGGAGAGAGCCGACCTGTCGATCTTTGCCAGCATCTTCTGTAGCTCAGCCTCTGACCAGGGGCCGGAGGAAGAGGGCAGAGCCTTGCCGGAGAGGATGTACAAAGTCTCCATTGCCTTGTAGACGCCGCTGTCTACCGAATAGATCTTCTGCTGATTCGAATAGGCGAATACAGAAGCCGAAATAAGGACTGCGATTGCAACCGCAACCAGAATTCTTTTCATGATTAGTTCCCCCAAAGGATTGTTGTTCACCTGCATTCTATCAACATATATGGAAAGAGTCACCCAAAAAGCTTGTCCCTTTGTTGTTTGTTTGCTAAAGTCAAAGCCATGAGACGTTTTCTGACAATAATGGCGATTTTGTTGATATCGCTTGCAACAGTCTTCGCGGCCAACAGCCAGAAGATCTATTCGGTAGACAATGACATCTACAGAACCATTTCCGACATCTATGTCCTTACCGGCCATGCACTGCCTTCCACGGCAGGTCCGTGGAGCGGCGATGAGCTTCTCTCCATGCTCGAAGCCATCGACAGAAACGATGTCCCGTCCTTCATGACAGCAAGATACGATGCCGCCATGGCGGAGCTTGCCGCTGAGCGCCAGATCGAGTTCAGAAACGGCGCCCTGAACTTCTCCGGAGTCATCAATACCGAACTCTATGCCCACACATACGATGCCCAGGCTGCAGATGCATTCACAAGGACCGACATCAACGGTCTTGCAGACCATGCATTCGAAGGCAGATCCTGGTGGTTTGCCAAGGACCTGAACCATATTGTTCCGTTCTTCAACCTTGAGGTTGAGAACTGGCTCGGTTCCCATTTCTACAGCGTGTTCGACATGCCGCTTCAGAATGCAGCACGCGGAGACGAGTTCGGTGAGCTCGGTTCCACCAAGATGAACACCAACATCCTGATGCTCCAGAACCTGAAGTTCAACCTTAAGGTCATGGACATCGCAAGCTTCCCGCACAGGGCATTCGCAGCTTTCGGCGGAAACGGCTGGTCTCTCGAAGTCGGTCGTGACAGACTGTCCTGGGGTGCCGGCAAGACCGGAAACGTGGTTCTTTCCGACAATCTGCCGTACCACGACATGGTCAGGGCAACAGCCTACGGCGAGAAGTTCAAGTACACATACCTGATCTCCTTCTTCCCGGAAAAGCAGAATTATTACGATACCGATACCGGCCATCCCGGCTATTCGGGAACCGGCTACAACAACTCGACCGTGAGAATGGACGGACTCTTCTTCTATGCCGCCCACAGGTTCGAGTTCAGACTCTTCAAGGACAAGGTCGGCCTAGCCCTTACGGAAGGACTCATGTATGCCTCGCCGACGAACAACATCGAGTTCCCGGCTCTGAGCCCCATGTATTTCATGCACAACGCATTCATGTCCAAGAATTCCAACTCGACACTGGCTCTTGAGCTTGACTGGACGATCGCCAGAGGCCTGAACGTCTATGGACAGATTCTCGTCGACCAGGGGAGAATGCCCGGATTCGAGAGCATCTCGGGAAGAATCGAGGAGGGAGAGTCCCCGGACGGAAACGCATACCTTGTCGGAGCCAAATATGTGACGGGTGCCGGCAAGGGCGTCCTTACGATCAATCCCGAATTCGCCTATGTCAGCCCGTTCTGCTATCTTCGCGACAGCGGTTATACGGACAGCTACGGCATGGATTATGTCGGTGCAATCAAGTCCAGACTCTATGCATATGAGGAGAGGGACGTACATACCGATGTTCTCTACGAGGACTACGTGATCGGTTACAAATACGGACCGGACTGCATGGTTACCAACCTTGATGCTTCATGGGAGGGAGAGAAGCTCTCGCTCAGGGCAAGGGGAATGTTCATCGTACACGGAACACATGATGTATGGACCAAGTGGGCAGAGGCTCCTGCCAGCGACGATGCATACTATGCAGAGTACACCGGCACATCATCCACACATGCCAGCACTGCCAACTACAGATATCCCGAGCAAAAGGCCAAAAGGAACGCCAAGTGGACAACTCTGGACCTCGGCCTCGGAGCAAGCTACAGAATCGGCAGCAGCCTTGAGCTGAACCTGGATTTCGACTATGTCGGCATGAAGAACATCTTCAACGCCGAAGGACAGAACGCATCTGATATCCAGATTGTCTTCGGTCTTTCCTGGAAGTGCTTCTGATAAAACTGAGACAGATGAAACGGACAGCTGTTTTTCTTCTTGTACTGATTCTCGGGGTATCGCTATTTGCCGCAAACGGACAGAAGGTGATACCTCTGGAGAGCGATGTCTATTGCGCCATCGATGAGCTTTACATACTTGAAGGAAAGGCTGTCCCTTCTACAACAAGGCCCTGGACCGTTGCTGAGACAGTAAAAATTCTGTCGAAAGTTTCAAAAAAGACCTCCGTTGAACTGTATTCCATAGTTGAAGAAGCCGTAAAGGAAGAGCCTAAGATCAAGGTTGACGACATCTTCGGCATGACCTTCGGCGGCTATGCCTCGATTACCGGTTATGCCCATACAAACAAAGGCTATGCCTATCCGTTCAACGACATGACCAACAACCTTTTCCGCTCTGAGCATGAGGTTCCGACTTTCAGGGCCGACTGGGAAGCCTGGGCGGGAGAGCACCTCTACAGCTTTGTCTGGTACCAGTACAAGAACGAGTACTACAACAACGGCTACAGCGATTTCAATTTCGATTTCGACATCGCCAACCTGACGCCCAAGGGATTTACGACCGACATGGACCAGAGGGAGCCCTCAAGGGCGTTCTTCGTAATCGGATCGGACAGCTGGAGCCTTGAATACGGACGTGACCGCCTCCTGATGGGAGCTGGAAACAGTGGCAGTCTGATTTTCAGCAACACGATGCCTTATCAGCACCTGCTCAGGTTCTCGCTGTTCGGCAACAGGTACAAGTATTCGTTCATCATGAGTTTCTATCCCCACCTTTATAGGGACGAGGAGCATGGAATCCAGGAGGGCGGAGACGGGGTTCTGTTCTACATGACCCACAGACTCGAATGCCGCTTCATGTCAGACAGACTCTATGCCGCAGTAAATGAATCCATAATGTACAGGAAGGACGGAGATGCTGCGGACATTAGGTATGTGAATCCCGTGATGTACTTCCACAACTATTTCATCTCGGACTATGCGAATTCGATCGTGGACCTTGAGGCAAGTTTTACTTTTGCAAAGGGCTGGAACCTGTACGGTCAGTTCGCCCTGGATCAGTTCGCTTCCCCCGTTGAGTTGGCCGAGGACAAATTCAACGAACCTCTGGCTTTCGGTGCCATGCTGGGTCTGAAGAACGTGAGCCTTGCAGGAAAAGGCGTCCTTACAATCGCTCTTGAGGGGGCATACACTATGCCGTACCTCTATCTGCGTGCGAAGTACATCGCCGAACCGGAGACCAATCCGGTACAGGATGTCACGGATCCGGGACTGGGCTATGTCGGAAGCTACAGGGGCAACCTCTTCTATCTGGGGTACAGATACGGCGGAGATGCCGTCGTCGCGGACCTGAAGCTGAGCTATGAGGTTCCGTCCTCATGGATGATCAGTGCAGAAGGCCTGTACATGATTCATGGAGAGAAGAACATCCGTTCGCTGTTCACGGTCGGAGACGATGCCTTTGCACCGAGCGGAGAGTCATGGTCCTTCATCCTGCTTGAGCTCTCGGCAAAAAAACACCTGTCCAAGAGCGTTTCTGCATACTTCCGGTACGACATGATCCAAGGCAGCAGGGGAAGCGATAATCAGTTTGCCTTGGGAATCGAAGTAGGGTTCTGACGGAGCGGACAGCGGTCGGGGAAACGATGCAAAAGACAATCCTGCTGATTCTTATGGCTCTTGTCATGTTGTTGCCGGCAACTGCCGCCGTTTTCAGGCACAGCATCGCCTACAATCTGTATTTTCCTGAATCCTCACATGTATTTGAATACAGATTCGATTGCCTGAGCGGTGATGAGGACGGTTTTTCTCTCGGTTTTTCCGGTTCATTAGGTTATGGAATCAATCATTTCACGCAGTATGGTTCCAACGCCCTTGTCTACGGGCCCGGGCTTTCGTTGGGTGTTCTGGCACAATACGGTTTCAGTTCAGGGGTGAGGGCAGATGCCTTCTTGGGCGCGCTTGCCTCATATTCCCTTTATCCGCAGGTTCTCAGAGGGCTGTTTGGTCTCGATGTCCTTTTTCCGGTCGGCACAAGCTCCTTCTCGGGAGTAGGAGCAGGCGTGACTTTTCCACAATGGGAAATTTCGGGCAGGGTTTTCTGGGGAGTGTCCAGATGAGGAAGACAGTTCTTATTTTCATTCTGATTGTCTTGCTTCTGCTGGTCTCCTGCCGCATGGATGTGAATCTCAACGGCGGCAACGATACCGTCTATGCGGATTCGAAAAACTGGATGAGCAGGCTTCCCGACGATATTCTTTTCAGGGACATAACCATTCCTGCGACCCATGATTCCTGCGCAAACCGCGACCTTCTGGGATTGCCGAGCATTTCCTCCAATCAGGATCTGTCCTTGGGCCAGCAGCTCGAGGCCGGAGTCCGATGCATTGATATCAGGATTACGGAAAAGGGAGACGGATACGGAATATATCATGGCCCTGTGTTCATGAAGATGATGCTTTCCGATGTCGTGGATGTCTGCAGGAATTTCCTTCAGGATAACCCTACAGAATTCATACTGATGTTCATCAATTACGAGAACGGGCACCATAGGCTGGCAACTGCCGCGATTGCAGATCTGCGTGACTCGGATGCGGACCTGTTCTTTCAGGGAGGTTCTCTGTCCGGTGTAAAACTTGAGGATATCAGAGGAAAAATCATTCCGGCGGAGGCCTATATCAGAATCTACGGAGAACCCGAACTGGTCAGTACAGGTGATTTCTGGGTTCCGGATTTCGAGTACGATATAGATGAAGAATCCTTCTGGAAAACGGACGATCCACGAATAATTCTGGATTATGTCTCGGATGTAATGGAAATGGTGCGGACGGGGGACAGACATTATCCCGATGATCCTGCGGTGTATACTACAGCCAGTTATCTCGAAGGCCAGTTCGGTCTGCCCAATTACCGTATCGTCAGTTCCTATGTCAATCCGAGGATTCAGGATTATCTGAAACCATATGAGGGCACCGGTTCCTATTTCGGAATAATCAAGGCCGATCACATGACTCATGATCTTGCCCACGCAATCTACTGCTGCAATATCCTGAACTGAAAGAAAAAGCCCCGAGCATGCCCGGGGCTTGATAATCTTCGAACAATGACTAGAACAGGAAGCGGGCGCTGAGAACCAGCTGGAAGTCCTTGGCATCCACGCCTGTGACATTGCCGTAGTTCTTGATGCTCACCAGATCAGCCTGGGCAAGGAGATGCAGCCAGGATGCGGCCTTGTATGTGACGTTGAGTCCGACGACCGTTGTCTTCTCGACGTCAAGCACTGCTCCTGTCTTGTATGCGTATTTTGCATTGTATGTGGTGTGCTTGGTTGTAGGTGAGGACTTCTCGTACTGATAGTCTTCGTCACCGCCGATTCTGGTCCAGGCGGTCCACTGGTCGTGGGTTCCGTGGGCCATGAAGAAGAAGCTTCCTTCGAAGCTGAGCTTCAGGTCCGTTGTGGTCCAGCCGGCCTTTACGTTGGCCACCACTGCATCCGGTCCGTAGGTGTAGCCAAGGAAGTACTCGTCATAGGTGATTCCGGCACCGACGGATGACCAGTTGCGGATTGCAACAACATAGTTGAGGCCATAGTTGCCGTTGCCGTCACGGATTCCGTCCCTGAGATAGAGATACGGGTCTGTCTTGGCAAATTCGGCGCTGGCGTGGAAGATTCCGTTGCCCATGGTGAATGCGCCCTTGGCTCCGAAGAGCAGTCCCATGGCAGTCGGAACTGTCCTGTTGGTCTCTGAAGGCGGAGTCTCGATTCCGGGGAATGCAATCTCATCCACGATCCATTCGCCGTAGACGTTGATGCCCTTGAACGGGGTGTAGTTGAACTCGAGAGTGAGCGTGGAGTTCGAGCTCCAGGCGATGTAGTTGTTGTGGTTGAAGTTCAGCGGATTGAGGGCGCGCATATCGATGGAGTTGTCCTCCGACATGTACATCAGACCCTCTGTTGCTGCGAACGTGAACTTGTCCTTGAGGAATCTGAGCTCGAATCTGTGTCCGATGTACATGCTCAGACCCCTGTACGGATGGTGATAGCCGTTGTCCAGGCCATACCAGAAACCGCCTGCTCCTGCTTCCTGATTTTCCCAATAATTTATGGGATGTGGATAAAAACTGGTCAGGAAGGTGTACTTGAAGTTTTCCGTGTAGCTTGTGATCTTTGCGAAGTTCTGCCAGGGCATGTCATCGCTGATCGAGAGGTTTCCGCTTTCACCGGGGCCCCAGGAGAGGCGGTCGCGTCCGACCTGGATGTTCCAGTTCTCGCCGCCTGCCGAGAGGAAGGCTCTGTAGGGCCAGTTCCCGTCAAAGTAGGCGAGATTGAACTTCAGGTGCTTCAGGCCCAGGATGCTTGTCGAGATCTTGCTGACTCCGAGCTCCTCCGTGTAGTTCCCATCGCTGTGCCAGCTGTTGGCTACCGTGCCTTGGAAGATTGCATAGAAATGATCGGTTACGAAGGACTCGAGCTCTAAATTGAGGGTGGGGAGCTGATTCTTCTCGTCATAGATCCAGTGGTTACCTTGAAAGGCTTTTTCAGTAATGGGCGTAAAATCATATGTACTGGTATCGCTGTTCCATGTCACATGCTGGACTGCTCTTTCGGGACCATCGGTGTTGGTGTGGATATAACCTTCAAGGTTGAATGAACCGTTGAAGTTGAAGCCCACCTTGTTCCAGTCCGCCTTGGGCCTGGCATAGACGGAAGATGAGACCGATACATACAGGTCCTTCTGGACATCGTTCAGCGCATTGAAGTCCAGGACCTCTAGCATCTTGGCAAGCTCGTCCGCGCTCCACGGTCCGGTTGTGGACGGGAGACTGTGACCCTGGATCAGATACAGGTAGCTGATTGCCTTGTATTCATCGCTTGTGGTCGGGAAGATCTTCTGCATGTTGTTCGTCTCGGCAAACATAAAACCCACGCAGAGCAGCGCTATCAGCGCTATTAAGGTAATTCTCTTCATGTCTAACCCCTTTGTTAATGATGTGGTTACAAACCGACGTTTATTGTATACTACGAACCATGAAAAGGAAAGACACTCTGATTTTCAGTCTGCTCCTGTTGCTTCTGGTCGGACTTTTCTCTCTGGAAGCTGCTGAGCTCAGGCCGGTCAAAGCGATGATCTATCCGCTTGATTCTCCGATCTACGAGAATATGGATGCCCTCTATTCCCTGTGCGGACTTGCACGGCCTTCGACCAACCGTCCGTGGTCTGACTCCCAGGCGAGGCTGATTCTCTCGAAGGTGGATAAAGCAGAGCTCTCCGGAGTTGCCGCCGGTCTATATGAGGCCATTCTCTCCGAACTGGACAAGGGTCTGAGGTGGAAGATCGGAGATGACTTCCAGCTGGATACAGGCATAGTGTTCGGGCTTGAGATGTACGCCCACTCTAACACCGCCGACTTCACTACAGAGGACGACTGGGAGCGCTCCTATCAGGAAAGAAAGAGCCTGATGAGGCTGCATTTCGATTTCACAAGCGGAGATTTCCTCTATACCACCAGCGACATTCATTACAAATGGAGCAGGGCGGACTACAACGACAACTACGGAAACTATCTTGCCGACTACGGTGGGGGAACCAACGGATACGTGGCCTCCTACAAGATGGACGATACCGCATACTATGTGAAGAAGTCCTATGCATTCAGTCAGGGTTTCTTCACCAGCTTCTTCACCAACACCATGAATTTCTCGTTCATCTGGCCAAAGAGGGCGGTCTTCTCCCTCGGAGGGGACAGGTGGAACCTTTCCGTCAACCGCGATGACCTGAGCCTCGGAAATGCCTTCTTCGGCAACCTGCTGGTGGACAGACATCATTTCAGCGACTATGCCCGCCTGACGGTTTTCGGCAACCACTTCAACTATGACTGGATAATGCTGTACCTGAACACCACGGTGACGGACAACGAGCAGCATGCCACCACCGAAGGCCGCATCTTCATGATCCATACGCTGCAGTTCAGAATCCTGGACAGGATCTCCATGACCATCAGCGAGAACGTGATGTACAAGTACAACACCTTCGACCTGGGTTTCCTGAATCCGGCTTTCATCTACCACAACCTCAACAACCGCAGCATGTTCAATGCCATCGCCTATGCGGAGGCCAACTGGGCGGTTGCCCCCGGGCTTGAGGTCTATGCCCAGTATGCCATGGACCAGGCCCGCGCTCCCCATGAGGGTGACAGCCAGAGCGATTCCTCGGGCATCGTGGCAGGAGCCAGATACACCTGTGCCCTCGGAAACGGGGTGCTTGCAAGCTATGCCGAATTCGCTCAGACAACGCCGCTTCTGTACAGACGCGACATAGTGGATTTCGTACGTGCAAACCGCTACTGGAGCCACAGCGCCCTGGATGAGTCTTTCGGCGGAGGCCATGTCCCGTTCTTCGACTACATCGGTTTCCCGTACGGCGGAGACTGCATGATGCTGGAGATCCGAAGCACATACAAGGCGCTGAGCCACTGGTCAATATCCGGTTTTGCAAGATGGTTCGACAGGGGTTACATGAACCTGTACAGGAGTCATAACAAGGACGGAAACAACGAAGGCGATGCAAATTATGCGGGAAAAACCCCATCAGGGGACATCATTTCCAGAAATGTTGTCTGCGGTCTGGAGTTCAAGGCAGATCTGGACAGGATCCTTTCCTGGCCGGGAATATCGTTCGAAGGGGAGCTGGATTGGCTCAGTCGCTGGAACTACACCAAGGCTACGAAGCAGTATTCGGACCATCAGGCAGATGTTCAGCTGACTTTGGGCTTCTCGGTTTCGGTTTAATAAGGTAAAGTAACTTTAGACTTAAAACGCTTGTTTATAAAACAAAAGGTTAACATATCGTGAATCGGAGGAAACTATGAAGAAATTATTGGCGGCAATCTGCATACTGCTCCTTGCGTGTGTCCTCTTCGCTGAGGTCAGGGGAGTCGTGAACTTCAAGCCTTATTTCAAGTTCGACAACACGCCTGCTGCAGACGTGGAAACGGAAGGGTTCTACAACAACATCGGCTGGAAGCAGGCGGTAGGCCCCCAGCTGGAAAACTGGTACATGACCAAGCAGGACTACTGGCTTGAGGCATTCAGGCAGCCCAGTTTCCTGGATCTGGGACTAGTGGCACAGGGAGACAAGTTCGGCCTTGTGTTTATCATGGACATTAGGCAGGACACTTTGGCTTATTTCATGAACGGAAACAAGGGCAACTGGTCCAATATCCCGTTCCTCAAGCTCATGATTGAGCTCAACTTCCCCAGAATGGGATACATCGATTACAGGTCGAGCGACGGAAACTTCTACGCATCCCTCGGACGCCGCCAGATCAAGTGGGGTCCTGCAACCTATGATCTGGCCATTTCGGATTCCCAGCCGTTCCTCGACAGCGCCTTCATCCGTTTCGATGTTCCGATGAAGAACGGATGGAAGTTCTGGTACAGCCTTACAGGCATTGCATACAAGTACTTCCTGAACTACGGAAAGTATCTGGACAATGATTATGTGAACGGCTATTTTGACGGAAGCGAGGACCATCCCACATGGGGTCCCAAGACCACATTCGCCCACAAGTTCTCCATGGAAAACGAAAGGCTGAGGTTCTCATTTGCAGAGCTCAACAATGTCTACGGCAAGGATCCTTCGATTCTTGACTTCTCACCCACGGTCATCTGGCATGACAACTATCAGGACGATTTCTCAAACGTCATGCTCAGCTTCACCGCAGAAGGCAAGTTCGGTCCTGTCAGGGCGTTTGCCAACTTCACCATGGATGACTATGATCTTCCGCACGAGACTCCCGAACCGGGAACATTCAGCGGCAAACCGCCTGCAATAGGATTCGCTGCCGGAGTCGAGCTTAATCTTCTCAAAGGTGAAGAGGTCAAGAGTTCGAAATTCGATTACACCGATTACAAGCTGAAAGAGGATACGTTCAAAACCGAAACAGGCCTTAATGTGGGATACGAAATCTACTATTGCTCGAAGTTCATGTACAACAGAAGCAGCAATGTGGGTAAGTTCACATCCCCGTACCAGTTCATCAGCTTCGCCGGAAAGGGATACTGTTTCGATGAGAATGCCTTCTATCTGGGATTCAAGTACGGTCCCGATTCACTGCTGCACAGGATCTATGCTGAGTACACGAACAATCCGCTGAAGGTCTGGGGTTCTATGGAACTTCTCAAGCGCGGCTCATACACGATCGATACCGAGTATTCCCCGGCATATTCCAATGCACACCTGGAGACCTCGTATGACATTTCTGCTCCCGTGACCATGGTCCTGATGCTCGAGGCAGGCTGTTCCTACTTCCTGCAGGAAGGCTTCAAGCTCGATGCACAGATCGGATTCACAAGGGACATCACGCACGGCACATCCGCTTTCAGGGCCAGTATCGGCGCTTCGATCGCCATCTGCGATGTCGACTGGAAGAACCTGTTCTGAGAAAGAAAAAGACAACAGAGCTCCTGTCTGACGGCAGGAGCTTTTTCTTTTTACGGCAGATTGTTGCAGAAAATGTGGTATAATTCCAAAAGAGGTAACCATGGGTTTTGAAGAGGTCGTAGGGCCGCAGGGCGAAATAGGGCAGGACAAGGTCAGAAAGGAGTATGAAAAACTGACCCGGATGCTCATAGGCAGGAAGATCACGATTGCAGCCATGGAAAGCTGTACGGGCGGTTTTATTGCATCGCTTCTGACCGATACCGAAGGTTCTTCCGAAGTGTTCAGGGGCTCCTATGTCACCTACAGCAATGAGGCTAAAATCCTCAACGGGGTGCCGGAGGACACGGTGGAGCGTTTCGGCGTCTACAGCGTACAGACGGCTGCTTCCATGGCAGAGGCCTGCAGAAGATCCCTGAAGACGGACATCGGGGTAGGAATCACGGGTAGCTTCGGCAACGCGGACCCGGCAAATCCGGACAGTGTTCCGGGTGAGGTTTTCTTCTCGATCGCCGGTGCAGGGGGAACGGAGAGCTTCCATTGCACGGTTCCGCATCAGAGCTCGCGGTTTGGATACAAGCTCTACATGGCGGATGTGGTGGCGGCAAGACTATTTGAAATCATCGGACGATGAAAACGGAGGCAGATATGCAGATCAGTGAGATTATCAGAAAGGCAGTTGATGAAGCCAGACGCACTATGGGTGAAGGGCAGGGAGGTCCTTTCGGGGCCGCAATCATCGATCCCGAAGGAAAGATCTACGTCTCTTCCAATACGGTCCTGGGTTCCAAGGACCCCACCGCTCATGCAGAAGTCAATGCAATCCGCAAGGCCTGCCGCGAGCGGGGAAGCCATGACCTGACGGGCTGTGTCCTTTACACCACGTGCTATCCGTGTCCGATGTGCCTCGGCGCAGCCATCTGGGCCAATATCAGGGAAGTCTACTACGGTGCCGATTCCCTCGATGCCGCCGCAATCGGCTTCAGGGACGATTACATCTACGACTACATCCGCGGAGGCTGCAGGGACCTGAGCGTGCTCAGACTCGAGCAGTTTGCCGAGAACATCGAATGCAAGAAGCTTTTCGGCGAATATGCAGAGGCCGAGAAGCAGATGTACTGAAGACCATGTACATAAAAGCCAAGCCGGGCGACGACCTCAATACTGTTTTCAATACTCCCTCCGATGATCTGCTCACGGTCGAGCTTCCGAATGACTGCGTGTTCCGCCAGAAAGTCTTCATCGACCGGGACAACGTTCATGTCATGGGCAACGGTTCCAAAATTGTCTGGAACGACCACAACGGAATGAAACCGGGCTTCGGCACCGGTGCAAGCGCAACGCTGACGGTGCGTTCGAACCACACAATCTTTGATGGCCTGATTGTTGAGAATGACTTTGATTATTTGGGTAACAGTGCAAAACCGGGCGAGGATTCCACCCGGATGATGGGGCGTCAGGCAGTGGCTGTCTTTACCAGGCCCGAGTATACCGATGCTGCATTTACAGACTGCACCTTCATAAGCTGGCAGGACACCTTGTTCACCGACTGCGCCGAAAGCAGATTCGAAAACTGCACCATCTACGGAAACATCGACTTCATCTTCGGAAGAAGCCATGCGGTTTTCGAGAACTGTACGATCATCTCTACCGGTCCGGGTTTCGTATCAGCCCCGTCCACATCCGAAAAGAGCGAGAACGGCCTTTGCTTCAGAGGCTGCACCATTACCTGTACGGATGATGTCCCCGACAGAAGCGTCTATCTTGCCAGGCCCTGGCATCCCAGCGAGAGAGACGATACGAATTCCTGCGTAAGCTTTACCGGCTGCCGTCTGGACAGACATATCCACCCCAACCTCTGGACTACCATGTGGGACAAGAAGGGGCACAACCATCTGCCCGAGGAAAACAGGTTCTCGATTAACATTGAATAAATGATTATGCTTTGTTATTCTTTGGACAAATTATGAATACAAGGAGGTCACTATGGCCGAATCATTAGCAACGGAGAGCCGCAACAGCGGTTATCTTCTGAATTCCAATCCCATCATCAGGAGATTGTCCAAGGTTCAGGAGACCGATTCCGAGAACAGCTGTTCCTACAGGGGAATCCAGGTCAAGCTCATCTACTTCATGATCATGATCTTCATCGGAGTTGCGCTGAACATCGCCTTGGCCGGCAAATGGGGCGGGGAAATCATCCGTCTGGAAGAGCAGGGGCTGGCTTTTACCTCACATGAGATCATCGCATTAGTGATTGCAGGTCTGGCACTCATTCTCTCTCCGATTCTGGCAACCTTCATCAGAGTCACGATTCCCGTAACCGGAGCTCTGTTCTGTGCAAGCACGGGTTATGTAATCGGTTGGGCTGCATCTGCATTCGGAAAGGAGTATGCCCAGACTATCTGGCTTGCCCTGATTCTCACCGCCATCGTCGTGATGATTATGGGATTCCTGTATTGGACAGGCAAGGTTCAGGTGACCAAGAAGTTCCGCACCGTGCTGATGGTTCTCATCCTGTCTTCGGTTTTCGCAAGTCTTATAACCATCATCCTCTCGATCATTCCTGCAACAAGAGGTTTTGTTTCAGCTCTTGCACAGAACTCCCTTCTGAACATCGTCGCAGGCGTCATCATGGTTGCCATCGCAGCCCTGTTCCTTCTGGTCGATTTCGATGAGATCAAGCGTTCCGTGGATGAGGATCTTCCCAAGAAGTACGAGTGGTCTGCAGCCTTCGGCCTTGCATTCGGCGTTATCTGGCTGTTCTTCAAGATCCTCGAGCTGCTCGGAAGGATTAGAGGGAACAAGAGCAATTGAAACGCTTTCTTCTGATTTCGGTTCTGATTCTGGCCTGTGTGTTCTCGGTGTCCGCAGTATCCCTGCGCATCGGTCTGGGGGCAGTATCTTCCGCTGGTGTCTCGTTTGAATCCGGAAGATGGGATTTCGATCTGGACATAAGGAGCGTGCATCCCGTCTTCTCGATCGTCGGAGCGAAGGTGCTTCCTAAGGTGATAGACGAGAATGCAGATGAAGCACACTGGAAGGAGCTGAGCTCGAACCTGTTCAACGGAATGGGAGCTTCAGCTTCCTTCAACTTCCTGCAGTCGGAGAAAAACAGCCTTGCGGTCGGACTGGACCTGGTTGCCGGCCTTACGAAAGACGGCAGGGATTCGCTTGATTTCCTGCCGGTGTACGAGAAAGCGATCTTCGCTTTTCTGGCAGTACAGCTGAGATACTCGTTCAACATCAACGAGCATCACGGACTGTTCGTATCGGTGGCTTATCCTTTCTGCGGCTGGCTGCATGTCTGCGAAGTCCCGGACAACAATGACGGTTATGCCATCGATACGGAGCTCTGGGTTCCGTATTCGTTCAAGCAGGTTGAAATCAGCCGCCATATCGATAATCTCGCCCTTTATGCGACAGTAGGCCTGGTAGCGGCATCGCTGCGCTTCGGGTACGTCTATTCATTCTAGGAGGCCATATGAAAAGCAGAATCTTAAAGGTATCGGCCTTGTTGATGATGATTGCGGTCCTGATGCTTGCCGGCTGTGCGAATGAGCCTGCATATATGGGGCCTTCGGCGTATGAGAGCGTCGTCGTGGTCGGAATAGACGGCGGCGGAGAGCTTTTCCATGACGGTGACTGCGTGCTGCCGGAATTCGCGGCCTTCTTTGCAACCGACGGGGTGTTGGGGTACAACTTCCGGTGCGAGACGCCTTCCATCAGCGCACAGAACTGGGGTGCCTATCTGCACGGAGTGACTCCGGACAAGCTTGAGGTCACGAACATCAAGATTGCCGTACAGCGATTCACGAACCGCAAGTATCCGAGCGTGTTCCAGGTCATCAGGAATGCAGACCCGACGTGTGAGCTTGCTTCTTTCTGCACCTGGGCGCCGATCAATTACGGACTGATCGAGACATCTGCCAAGGTTCACAAGGTTCCGGACAAGAAGTTCATGAACGAGCTGTATCTGGACGGAAGGAACCTGGAGCTTGTCCTCGATTACCTTGATACTGCGAAGCCCAAGATGCTGTTCGTGCAGTTCGTCGATGCAGATGAGACCGGCCATATGTACGGTTTCGGTTCGCCGAAGTATATCGAAGAGGTGAAGCGCAGCCAGAGCTATGCCCTAGAGGTGTTCTCCAGATTCGATCCGGAAAAGACCTTGTTCCTGGTGATTGCCGATCACGGCGGAACCATGGACGGGACACACGGCGGAGACACGGATGAAGAGATGAGCGTTTTCTTCGGAATCAGGGGAAAGACCGTGAATCCGGCTGCTCTGACATCCTTCAGACCCAGGGATCTTGCTCCGATAATCCTGAATGCGCTGAACATTACCATTCCTTCGTCAATGGAAGGGGATCCTCACGAGAGTCTTTTCAATGAGTGAAGTCGGTCCCTGACCTTTCAGTTCAGATAGCCTTCGCGTGCCTTGACGTTGAAGCGCTTTTCGATCTGATGCATGTCTTCATCGGTGATGGTCTGTTTCCAGGGCAGGTGGGCGATCTTGAGATAGACTTCGGCGGCTTTCTCCGCAGTCTCGATAAGGCCGAAGGTCTCGTCCATATCCCTTCCTGCACCGTAAATTCCGTGCTGTGCCCATACGACCAGGCGGGCGGTCTTCATTTTTTCCGCTGTTGCCATTCCGATTTCGTTGGTGCCGCAGACCATCCAGGGCAGGACGTTCACGCCGTCGGGGAAAACGAGTACGCACTCGGTGCACATCTGCCAGAGCGTGCGGGTGAACTCCTTCTCATCCAGAGAGTGTACGAAGGTCATGGCAAGAAGATTGTTCGGATGACAGTGGAGGATGACTCTGTTCTTCGGGTCCACATTCAGTCTTGAGACATGACTCATCATGTGGGCAGGGAACTCGGAGGTGAACTTTCCGCCGTCGGTAAGGCCCCAGAGAAGCTCCGCCGCCTTTCCTTTGTCCGTCACACGCACGATGCCGAGGTTCTTTGCAGGATCGTACTGTACGTTCTTGAAGTATTTCCCGGTGCCTGTAACGAGGAAATACCTTCCTTCAAGCTCGGGAGCCTCAAAGCCGGTGGGGATGGTTCGTATGACGTTCGAGAGGTCAAGATACTGCCCGAGCTCGCTCTCATCCAGAAGGACGGAAACATTGCCTCCGTTGCGCTCGTCCCAGCCGTGCGCATACATGTTGGTGACCATGCGGACAAGCTCTACTATCTCATTCATCTGCAGTATGTCTTTCATTTTTCCTTGACCTCTGTGAATACTGTTTTCTAAACAGAACGATACTCCATAGTCGTCTGAATTGCAATGTGGACATGTGGTTCGGACTGCTTTAGAATGGACACATGATCAACAACAACGGCAAAGGCGTAAGTATTGTCTTCCCTCATGACTGCTATGACGGCTGCAGGGTTCTCTCCGAGTCTGCTGTCCACGACCTGGGTCTTGATTCGGTGTGCAGGAAGCTATCGGACAAGGTCCAGGAGCAGAATCTTATCCTGGATATCATGTCCAGAATCTGCGCAGATCCTGCCGTTGTACAGTACAGACTGGATGTTTTCGAGGATATCTACAACAATCCTGCCTTCAGGGAGAGGATGCTTGAGATTCTGGACAAGATAGATTTCCTCAGGGACTACGGAAGCTTCCGCCGTGACAACGAAGAGACCTCCGGCACATGGGATCTTGTGCATCGCCTGGAGGAAATCCGTGACTACATAAGCTATGTCGAAGCCCTGCAGGACTGCCTGGGCAAAGCGGACCTGAAGTCTCAGGGCCTCAAGGATCTGATGGCCTATATTTCCAATATCTATGAAGATAATGCTTTCAAAGAGTTGAAACAGGATATCAATAATCTCAAGGCAAGCACTTCTAACCTTAAGAGCGTGACTGTCGGAATCAACCTCAACGAGAGGTTTGAGGCAAAGGAAATAGGGCTGATATCGATAAACGGAAAGCCGTTTACCAAGTCATCCGTCCTCGAGAACTTCACAAGCCGCATAGCCGGCCGAGACAACCTGAATCCCGATGCGGAGTGGGACGGAAGCTCGCGCTTTCAGCCGTTCACGCCCGACGGATCCGCAACCGACAGGCTGGCAAGCATGGCCAAGACCAAGATGATGCTCCAGAGTCCCATTTTTGCCATGACGCTTGCCCGCGTTTCCGACAACGACATGGACAAGGAAGTGACCAGGCACATGGACAGGGTTTCCGACCATATGCTGAGCAAGACGGTCAAGAACCTCAAGGAAGTGCTCAACAAGTATGTCGGACTCTCGATCATGAACATCACGGCCTTGATTCCCGAATTCCTCTATTACGTGCGCTGGGCGGAGTACATAAAGCGCCATCGGGACAAAGGCTTTGTATTCTGCAAGGCAGAACTTCTGCCGGCTTCGGAAAACGGGGTCAGGATGCAGGCAAGGGGTTTCTACAACCTCAAGCTTGCGGACTTCGTGGACAAGGCGGAGCTGATTGTCGAAAACGACCTTGATTTCGATACCGAGAGGAACCTCTATCTGCTGACCGGTGCCAACAGGGGCGGAAAGACTACCATCACGCAGGCAGTGGGGCTTCTGCATGTGCTTGCACAGGGCGGAATCTTCGTTCCCGCAGCGCAGTTCGGCTTCACTCCCGTGGACTGCATCTTCACGCACTATCCTGCGGATGAGGACAAGACCCTTGATTACGGAAGGCTCGGAGAGGAGTGCAAGCGTTTCAAGGAGCTTTTCGGGCAGTGCACGCCGGATAGCCTGCTGCTTCTGAACGAGACTTTCTCCACGACATCGTTCGAGGAAGGCTTCTTCATCGCCAAGGATGCGGTGCGTGCAATTCTGAAGAAAGGCACCAGATGCATCTACAACACCCATATGCACAAGCTTGCTGCCGATATCGATTCCCTCAATGCCGAGAGCGCCTCTGAAGGCGCACGCGTAAAGGCATCGTCTTTGGTGGCACTGTCCGACGGAGGACAACGCTCCTTCAAGGTGAAGGTTGCCCCTCCGCAGGGTATGTCATATGCAAGGGATATCGCGCAGAAGTACGGAGTCACATACGAGATGCTTCTGGACGGAGAAGAAGGCTAAGCGATACTGATTTCTTCAGTACTTGTTGTGGACCTTCTCGGCAAAGCACATCATGTCCTTCACCTCAATGACGGTTCCGTCATCCAGGACGGCCTTTCCGCTCATGCGGCCGAAGACCTGATGCTGGTCCGATACGATGATCTTGTAGTCCAGGCATGCCGCCCTGTCCAGGACCGGCACGAAATCCATCTCGAAGCGTCCGTCAGAGGAAGTGAACTTCCAGGGTTTGAGGTAGCTGTCAGCCGGAATGTGGAAAACAATGTCATCCAGCTTGTGGACCTTGCCGTTGTAGAAAATCACGTTCTCTGAAGCTGCGGAGGTGTTTCCGAAGCCGTAGCCGATGTTGAAGCCGAAGCTGTTACCGTCTATGTCGGTATTGCCGGAACCCCAGAACCAGGTGTTGTCGTAGGTCCAGACTCCGCGTCCCCAGTCCAGCGTACCGAAATCCGTCTCAGGGTTGAACTCATAGCGTTTTCCGTCGAATTCCATCCAGCCGGAGGCGCGCATGCAGTTGATCTTCTGGTTGTAGTAGAAGTGGCGCTTCTTGTCCCACGGGGTGGCGATGACCATGCTCTCCATGTCCGGCTGCTCAAGCCTGATGTCACAGGAGAAGCTCTTGCCGTCGCAGAAGTTTTCGAAGCTGCACTTGATGGTTCTGAAACCCTCGCAGGCGTCGAAACGCATCTGCAGTCTCTTGTCCTCATACCTTGTTGTTCCCGCCGATGAATCGGAGGGTAGGCCGATCTTGCCCATGGGGAAGGGCTTGAGTACGGTTTCCGTGTGCTCCCAAGGCTGCTCTCCGAATTTCAGAAGGGAGACTGACTGCAGCCCGATGTAGCCGTCATCCGAGATGGTGAACGCTCCGGCGAACGAGTCGCTGAGTACCAGATAGTAGTCCCATTCCTTGATTCTCCACTTGGGAGCCCTGATCATGGTCCTGTCATATTTCTGGACCATCCTGCGTGACCAACCGGGCTCGCGGAGATTTCCATCTGAGTCCAGGAGAAACTGACTGTCGATTACTTCGTGATTTCTGCTCATGGTTGTATTTTCAACCCGCAGAACCCTGCTGTCAATGTTTGAAATCGCGCTTAAAACTAAGCAATACCTGAGGCGTTGCAGATTTATGATGTCAGACCTGATTCGGGTCTGACATCAGCTCTATAAGAGCATCTCTCTTTGAATCCAGATATTCTCCCCAGGCTTTGTCATCGATGAATGCGTCCTTGTCTCCGTCTCTGAGCCTTTGTGCCCTGCCCAGGGTATCATTATTTACACAATGATTGCCCAGAAAGAGATCTACATGCTGATTTCTTACCTTTTCAAGTGATTTCAGGTATGTTTTTCTCATTTCATATCCGGTATCGCCGATATCGTCCAGATAGCTTTTCTGCAGCGTGTTGAACCCGAATCCGCCGTAATAGCCGGCCCTGAGGGTCTTTTCTCCGTCCGTAACGTCGAAGAAGGCAGATATTACTCCGTCGGTATGTCCGGGAACGAGGAAGAACCTGATTTCGGTGTTTCCGAATCTGATTGTCTCCCCGTCGGTTATCTCGTGATCGACCTCGAACACGTCATGGCCCAGCGATCCCGAATCCTGTACAAGCGACAGCTCGGGGTGCTCGCGGTAGTTTTTGGCATCGGGCTCTCCCAGATAGAGCTTGGTTCCGAACATCTTCCTGAAGAACACGGCTCCGCCTATGTGGTCCAGATGCCCGTGCGAGAGGACCATCCACCGTACGTCTGCGGGGTTGAAGCCGGCCTCCCAGATGGCGTTGACCAGCATGGCGGTGGCTCCGATGTTCCCGCCGTCCAGAAGCAGAAGTCCGTCACCGGTATCTATCAGATGGACGCAGACCCAGCTGTCTCCCACGTACCAGACGTTTCCGAAGATGCGGAAAGGGTGGACGTAGCGGCTTTCCTGATCGAGGAAATACTTTCGGGTCAGCGGGATTTGCGTCCAGCGCTTCTTCTCTTCCTGAAAATGTTCATAGTTCTTTCTCAGTTCCGACATTCTGCATCTCCGATGGCGTTGTTTTTTTGATTGATTCTCTTTAGTATTCAATTATACAGTCAATTTTCAGCAAGGGCAGATTAAATGATTTCCTTTTTTGTTTCCATAGCGGTGCTCATAATCGCATATCATACTTTCGGTAGGGTCGTCGACGGGGTTTTCGCTCCCGACGGGAGGGATACCCCTGCCGTAACCAAATCCGACGGGGTTGATTTTGTCCCGATGAAAGCCTGGAAAGCCTTCCTGGTCGAACTGCTGAACATTGCCGGCACGGGTCCCATCTTCGGCGCCCTGATGGGTGCATGTTTCGGCCCTGTGGTTTTCATCTGGATCGTAATCGGCGGAATCCTTGCCGGTGCGGTGCATGACTACATGACCGGCATGATTTCCATGCGCAACAACGGCGAGTCGATCGCAGAGCTTTCCGGAAGATATCTGGGAAAGCCCCTGATGTGGGTCATGAGGGTTTTCTCGGTCCTGCTTCTGGTTCTGACCGGAACCGTGTTCGTCAACAGCCCAGCGGCCCTGATTGCTGACCTGACTCCTTGGGCAAACGATACCATGGTCTGGGTTGTGGTTATTCTTGCATACTACATTCTTGCAACGCTGCTTCCCATAGACAAGGTCATCGGCAAGTTCTATCCGATCTTCGGCGCGGTCATGCTCATCATGGCATTCTGCATAACGGGTGCGATAATCTTCGGTGATTATCATCTTCCCGAACTCACATTGGAGAACCTGCATCCCGAAGGACTCCCGATCTGGCCCTATATGTTCGTAACCGTTGCCTGCGGCGCAATTTCGGGCTTCCATGCCACCCAGGCTCCCATGATTTCCAAGTGCCTTATGAAGGAATCCGACGGAAGGCACGTGTTCTACGGCGCAATGCTCAAGGAGTCCGTGATCGCCCTTGTCTGGGCAGCAGGCGGAGTTGCCTTCTACGGGGCAACCGGGGGACTGAACAACGCCCTTGCCACTCTCGGACAGTCCGGTACCGTCTATGAAATGTCCATGGGGATGCTGGGTAGATTCGGCGGCATTCTTGCAGTCATAGGAGTCGTTGTCTGTCCGATCACTTCCGGCGATACTGCTTTCCGCAGCGCAAGGCTGATTCTTTCGGAGGTAACCGGCCTGAACCAGAAACCCATGAAGAACCGCCTTCTGATTACAATTCCTCTCCTGGGTATTGCAGCTCTTCTGACCCAGTTGGATTTCGCGGTTCTCTGGAGATACTTCTCGTGGAGCAACCAGACCCTTGCGATGATTACGCTGTGGACCATAACGGCATACCTGCTGAGGGAGAACAAAAACCCCTGGGCCAGCCTTATCAGTGCAGTGCCCGGGACATTCATGACCGCAGTCTCCGTCACATATATCCTGATTGCAAAGGAAGGCTTGAGGCTGGGGCAGGGCTTTTCCTATACCGCCGGTGCAGTTGCCGCAACTGCGGTTTTTGCAGTCTACCTCTACTTTGCCGGCAGGAAGAAGAAACTGGGGGAATGATTATGGATCTCAAGGCAAAAGCCGGGGAACTGCTGAGTGCCTGGAAGGGTGAAGATTATGTATTCGGCCTGAACTGCATCGATTCCATCGGCAGGATGTTGGCCGGATTCGGCAAAAGGGTGCTTCTTGTAGCCAATACAAAACATCTGCAGGATGTAGTCGACGATATTACCGCATCGCTCAGCCGGGCAGGACTTGAGGTTTCAGGTCCGATTCCCGGAGCCAAGCCCAATTCTCCCAAGGAGGATGCCTATAGGGTAGCCGAGGCAATAACCGGATGCAGACCCGACTGCGTGCTTGCAGTAGGCGGCGGCTCGACAATCGATGTATGCAAGGCCGCCTGTGTGCTGTCCTGCCTTGGAGACATCGTTTCCCCTGATATCGAGACCTATTTCGGAGCAGGGAAGGTTTCCGCTTTTCTTGAGAAAACAAACAGGAAGCTGATTCCCCTGATTGCAGTGCAGACTTCCGCCTCGTCGGGAAGCCACCTGACCAAGTATTCGAACATAACCGACATGCAGTCAGGACAGAAGAAGCTGATTGTGGATATGGCAGTAGTGCCGCGCAAAGCGCTGTTCGATTACAAGACCACCTGTTCGATGCCCGCTTCCATTACAATCGACGGGGCCCTGGACGCCCTGTCGCATACGATAGAGTCCTACTGGGGTGCAAAACCCGAGACATATGGGAAGCTTGAGGAAATCTGCACTACGGCGGTTTCCCTTGTTCTGAAGTACACTCTCAGGGCAATCAAGAACCCGGACGACCTTGAAGCAAGGGAAGCTCTGGGCCTTGCCACGGATCTCGGCGGTTATGCAATCATGGTCGGAGGAACCTCCGGCGGACATCTGACATCGTTCTCCTTGGTTGACTGTACTTCACACGGAACGGCCTGCGGGCTGATGAATCCGTACTATGCGGTCTTCTACAGCGATGCGATCCAGAGACAGCTGAAGGTCCTTCACGGGGTCTTCGCAGAGTATGGGTTCGCGGACAAGGCGACGGAAGTCCCGGAGGGCAGGGAGCTTGCACTGGCAGTTGCCGGGGCCATGATAGGCTTCTCACGCTCCATAGGGGCGCCGACGAAGCTCACGGATCTTCCGCTTTTCAGGAAGGATGTCCATATTCCCAGGGCCCTGAAGGCCGCAAAGGATCCGGATCTGAAGACCAAGCTCCAGAACATGCCGGTTCCGATGACTGCAGATGATGTTGATGTCTATATGAAGGGGATTCTGGATGCCGCCTGCGAGGGGGCTTTCTTAGGAATTGCCACGCTCAATGGCATCGATCCTCTGGCTTAATGTCGGGTGTGAATATTCCAGCTTCACGATGATAGGCGACGGGGCAAGGTCCGAGAAGTTCTCACGGGCAAGCTTCTTGAGTGCGCTGATCAGGGCGTCGGCATAGCCTTCCTTCACGGCCTGTCTGTCTGCGCGGTATTCCGCACGGCGTGAGTGGAGATTCACCAACAGTCCGAAAAGAGGCGCTACGAGCGCGAATTCCACGCTTGTGATGAGGATTATTGCAAATCCGTAGTTGACTGCGGAGAAGCCGAACTGGGAGAACAGTGCATCCGAACGCAGCGTCAGCCATGCAAGAACGGAGAGGATGGCCATCTGGACGAAGGTGAGAATCTGGTTCTTTAGGGTATCCTTGTGAAGTCCGTGTCCCATCTCATGCGCAAAGACCGCACAGATTTCATCGGTAGTCATGCTCTTGACCAGGTTGTCGTAGAGGACGATGGTCTTCATCTTGCCGAATCCCGTGAAGTAGGCGTTGGATTTCGTCGTCCTGCGCGAGGCATCCATGATCTTGATTCCCCTGACCTTGTAGCCGTGTGAACTGAGGAGGGCAGTGACCTTGTCCTTGAGTTCTCCGTCCTCGAGCGGGGTGAACTTGTTGAAGACCTTGCTGAGGATTGGGTAGAGGAACGACGTGGCAAGGGCGAACAGCGTCATTATCACAGCAACTGCCAGAATCAGCCAATCGCCTAGTGTCGTGTGCGCCCACATCAGCATTGCTCCTATGCCGGTTATCAGGGCAGTGGAGATTATGAACTGCTTGATCTGGTCCAGCCAGAACGTGCTTTTCTTGGAGCGGTTGAAGCCGTAGCGCTCTTCTATGCTCATGGTGTTGTAATAGTCGAACGGAATCAGGGCAATTGATGTTAGCGATGAAAGAAGGATGACGGCAAACGTCTGCTGGAACATCTCCGCGGGGAAAAGCCTTGCGAACGCCGCATAGACATCGAAGATTATCAGGACAAGGTCGATGACGAACGATACCGTCGATGTGGCGATTGATAGCCTGGATTTCTCGGCATGGTAGGATCTCCATCTGGCATAGGTTTCCGAGTCATAGATGTCCGAGACATTCTTCGGGATGGGGTTGTTCGCGGACCTTGCGCGGATGATCGATAGGGCCAGATTGTAGAGATATACGATTGAAATGATGATAATTGCAGCAAGTTTGAAGTTCATACCAGTATTATAGGACATTGTTTGTGGTTTTGAATACAACTGTTATATTCTCCGATGGATATTAACGCGACGTGCACGGAAAAAGAACAGCTAAAACGGAACTAAATCTTGATATATTCTGTGATTGTTGTTGTAAAACAGGGTGATAGAGTGTACTCTTGAACAGAAACATATCTGCTGAAGAATGCAGAGGAGGAAAACATGGGATACAGAAAAATAGTTGTCGCCGGCGGTGGCGTTCTCGGAAGTCAGATAGCCTATCAGGCTGCCTACTGCGGATTCGATGTGACAATCTGGCTCAGGAGCGAGTCTTCCATCGGAAGAACACAGCCCAAGATTGACAATCTCCGCGAGGAATACAGGAAAATCATTGAAATCATGGATACTCCGGAAGGAAAAGCTCCTTCCGTATGGGCAAGGGGAATTGCCGATCTCGATACATTCGACAAGGAGAAGTGTCTGGATAGGGCAGAGAAGGCATACAAGGGGCTCAAGCTCGAGCTGGATATGGCAAAGGCCGTAGAGGATGCCGATCTTGTGATCGAATCAATGGCAGAGGATACGAAGGAAAAGATTGCCTTCTATCAGAAGATGGCTCCGCTTCTTCCCGAAAAGACCGTGATTGTCACAAATTCGTCGACACTGCTTCCGTCAACATTCGCAAAGTATACAGGCAGACCTGACAAATATCTGTCGCTGCATTTTGCAAACCACATCTGGACCAACAACACGGCCGAAGTCATGGCTCAGCCGCTGACGGAGAAGAGGTATTTCGAGGAGCTGATCGACTTTGCAAACGAGATCAGGATGGTTGCGCTTCCCGTCAACAAGGAAAAGAACGGATACCTTCTGAACTCTCTGCTTGTCCCGTTCCTTCTCAGCGGACTGGACCTCTATGTCAACGGAGTTTCCGATCCCCAGAGCATAGACAAGGCATGGACACTCGGAACAGGAGCCCCCAGGGGACCGTTCCAGATCTTCGATGTCGTCGGAATGAAGACAGCCTATCACATCGTCCTTCAGTATCAGAAGGTTCCCGGTCTGTTCGGACCGCTTCTCAAGAAGATGATGATGCCTTACAACTTCAAGGGACAGGAAGCCTGCCTCAGGAAGATGATTGAAGAAGGCAAGCTGGGAAAGGCTTCCGGCGAGGGATTCTACAAGTACAACTGACATGATACCTGCAGGGCAAAACCGGATGCGTGGTCATGAAACAACGCATTTGTGTTTTGCCCCTACCTGTGCTACGATTTTCCCATGGCACAGATAAGTCAGATAGACATTCTTTCAAGGACACTTCAGATTATCAGGCTCATGGCCCGCGAAGAGGGCGCTACGGTCACCGAGATTTCCAAGGAAACGGGAATAGACCGCTGGACGGTGCGTGACATGATTGACCGCATGGAGAACTTCAATCCCGACGGCAAGGGACTTTATATAGAGGAGTTCGAGGACGAGAAGGACAGGCGTCAGACAAGGTACAAGGTCCCCAAGGACCACCTCTGGACACTGACGCTTCCGGGAATGAACCTTTCGGATGACGAAGCGCTTCTTCTTGCCCTGATGTTCAACCAGAGCCTTTCCAGCCCGGATCTGCAGGATTCTGCCCTGAACCTCCGCAAGAAGCTGAACATGTTCCGCAATTTCAAGGAATATGAAGTCCTGAACCTTTCAAGTGCGCGTAAAATTTCAACGAAACAGACGCAAAAGGCCATCGTTGCCATTCTAAATGCCATCAGGGATAACAAGTGCATCAACTTCTCCTACAAGCCTGTAAGAAGGGAAGTGACACAGTATCAGCTTATGCCGCTGGGGGTATTCCGATATGACAACGGCTTCTATCTCGCGGCCCAGAAACTGCCGGGAGGAGAGTACAGGTCTTTCGGACTGGAGAGGGTCGTCGATACCCCGACAGCCTTTGATTATGACGGAGAGCTCCCGGAACGCTATGACTATGAGCAGCTTTTCAACGACCCGTTCGGTCCGTTCGGACATGACAAGGAGATCGATGCTGTCCTCAAGTTCGATTCCTTCCACGGTTTCTACAATCTTGAGAAGAACTGGCCTGACGCCGTGAAGATTGAAGTCCAGAGCGACGAGACCGTGATAATGAGGGCCCGTACACGTTCCTATTCGGGAATCAGGAAATACATCCTGGGATTCGGAACCGGAGTGGAGGTTCTCGAGCCGCAGTGGCTGCGCGATGCGATCCGGGACTGGCATCAGAGGGCCGCAGATATGTACAAGAGTGCCGAAGAAACCGAAAACACTTAAAAAAGATTAAGATGTGTGACCCAATGGCCACGCATCGGCTTTTACTCTGCACCCGTAAGGAGCAGAGGAAATGTTCGAATACCTTGTCTTGAATGAATACCAGTCTTTCTCCTGGAACAGGGAAATCAGAATAGAAGTCGATGGGGACAGCGTGAAATTCCGTCGCAAGGGCAATGAATACGGATTTCCCAGAAATACCGTTCTGGAGGGCGTGTGCCCCGGAGATCCTGCATCTCTTCTGAAAACGCTGGAGAACTTCAATGTGTCCCAATGGTCAGAGAAATATACGGAGCCGGTCATTGACGGATACGGCTGGAACCTCAGATACAAGGAAGTCGGAAAGCCCTGCAGGAAGATAAGCGGCGCAAACGGCGGGCCCGAGAACTACTATGAGTTCGTGAAGCTGCTCTGTTCGATATCGGAATCCGAGAAACGAACGGATACGATAGCCCGGATGACGAAATAATCAATCATTGCAGAAGATATCGCAACTGTTTTTTTGCTTTTTGTCATGTATAATGATTCCATGCGGTACAAACATTTTCTGATAGTCTTGCTTGTTCTGGTTCTGTCGCTTTCTTTCGTAAACGCCTCGGACAATGATGTAGTCAGGGTCGGTTACTATGAGAACGAGGTCTTCCAGGAAGGTGCTGAAGAAGGCGCCGTAAAAACGGGATATGCCTATGAATACTACCGCAAGCTGTCCGAGTACACCGGGTGGAAATACGAATATGTCTACGGCGGATTCGGAGAACTCTACCAGAAGCTTCTGGACGGGGAGGTCGACCTGCTTGCGGGTCTGGCATACAGGGAGGATAGGGCCGGCATAATAGGCTATCCGGATGCGGTAATGGGCAGGGAGTCCTATTATCTGGTCAAGCACGATACCGAGCGGGACATCACCGCAAATCCCGCGACGCTTGCCGGCAAGAGAATAGGTGTTCTGGACAGCGCCATGGTAGGCGTGCTCAATTCGTTTCTTCAGGAACACGGAATCGATGCCGAGGTCGTTACCTTTCCGGATCACGGGCAGCTGTTCGGTGCATTTGACACCAAGGCGGTGGAGGTCTATGTAGCCGAAAGTGACGGAGCATACGGCAGGGACCATGCAGAGGTCCTGTATGCATTCGGGGCATCCGACTATTATCTCTGCGTGAACATAAAAAGGCCGGACCTTCTGGCGGAACTGAATCTCGCCCAGTCAATGCTTGAGACCGAGGAACCGAACTACATCAACACGCTCAGTTCCAAGTACTATTCGATCAGCGTCAATGCAAAGGCATTCTCTGCCTCGGAGCGCGATTGGATAGAAAGCCATGACATGCTGCGTGTAGGCTACCTCGAGGATTACCTTCCGTACAGCGATACCGACAAGAACGGGCAGGTTACAGGAATGGTCAGCGAAATAGTTCCGGCCATCCTCAAGGGACTCAATCTGCAGAATATCGCCGTGTCATTCAAAGGCTACCGCAGCTATGATGACATGATCGCGGATATGGGAAACGGCTCAATAGATGTATCGTTCCCCGTCGGAGGCGGACTGTACTATTCCGAGGAGAACGGCATCTACCAGTCCAATGCCGTGGTTTCGGCATCGATGGAATTGGTTTACAAGGGAACCTTCTCCGAGGAAAAGACGGCCCTGTTTGCAGTCAATGAAAACAACCGCATGCAGAACTATTTCGTTCTTTCCAACTACCCAGGGGCTAAAATCGTGTTCTATCAGTCCGCCGATGAATGTCTTGAAGCTGTGCTCTCGGGTGAGGTCGGCTGTACTACGCTGAACGGACTGAGGGCCAACGACATCCTCAAGAACAGGAAGTTCCACGGGCTTTCCATGCTGCAGACAAACCGCAATGACGACAGGTCGTTCGGAGTGGAGATCGGCGACGAAGGTCTGCTCAAGCTCCTCAACAGGGGAATCAACGTAATAGGCAACGATTATATCCAGAGCCTCTCTTTCCGCTATACCGGCGGTCTGTACAGATACGGGCTGTGGGATTTCGTGACGGACAACCTTGTTCTGTTCATCTCCGCTCTGCTTGCAGTCGTTGCCCTGGTAATATTCTTCCTGCTTCACAACATCGCGCGTTCAAGATCTTCCCGCCTTATGCTGGAGGAGAGAGTCCAGCTTCAGGAAAAGCTTCTTGAAGAACAAAGCAAGAGGGAACAGCAGGACAAGATGATAACCGCCCTGGCATCGGACTACCGCTGTGTGTACCATGTCGATCTGGACAACAACGACGGTGTTTGTTACCGAGCCGATCCTTCGGACAGGGAACAGACTCCCGAGGGAGTGCATTTCAACTATCTGGAACGCTTCAGGTGGTATGCAGAGCATTCCGTCACCGAAAGCTACCGCGAGGGATTTCTGAAGTTCATAGAGCCTGACAATGTCCGCGAAGGGCTCTCCAAGGATCTGATCATAGCCTACCGCTATCTTGTGAGAAGGGGCGGGAAAGAGTACTACGAGATGATCAGAATGGCCGGGGTGCGCCACGCCGAAGAAAGGGACGACCACAAGGTCCATGCAGTCGGACTGGGGCTTACCGTAATTGACCAGGAGATGAGGGAGGCCATGGCCAGAAACGAGGCCCTGGAAGATGCCCTCTCGGCTGCCGAGGAAGCAAACAAGGCCAAGACGGCCTTCCTTTCCAACATGAGCCATGAGATCCGTACCCCGATGAATGCCATCATAGGGCTGAGCAGCCTTGCGCTGAGGCGTGAGGATCTTCCTACGGAGACGGTCGAGTACCTGAACAAGATAGGAGAGAGCTCCAGACATCTTCTGGGCCTGATAAACGATATCCTGGACATGAGCCGCATCGAAAGCGGCCGCCTCGTGCTGCGAAAGGAAGAGTTCTCTTTCAGGGAAATGCTCGAGCAGATCAATACCATGGTGATGTCGCAGTGTAATGAGAAAGGACTGACCTACGAATGCTCGGTCACCGGCGGCGTGAGCGATTATTACATCGGCGACGACATGAAGCTCAAGCAGGTGCTCATCAATATCCTGAGCAACGCGATCAAGTTCACCGATGCCCCCGGAAAAGTCACGTTCTCTGTTGAAAAGACTGCCAGGTTCGAGGATCAGTCCACGATCCGGTTCTCCATCAGCGATACCGGCATAGGGATGTCGAAGGAATTCCTCTCCAAGATGTACGATCCGTTCACTCAGGAGAACTCCAGCCGCAACAACAAGTACGGCAGCACGGGTCTCGGCATGGCCATAACCAGGAACATCATCCAGCTCATGAACGGAACCATCACCGTCGAGTCGGAGAAGGGTGTAGGTACCACCTTCACGGTCAACGTGACGCTCAAGGACTGCAAACGCGGGGATCTCGGTGCAAAGTACATAAACATCAATGACATGAGGGTTCTGGTCGTAGATGACGATGAAATCGCCGCCGAACATGCAAGGCTGGTTCTCAATGAGGTCGGAATCAGGGCGGACATCTGCTACAACGGAAAGGATGCCCTGGACATGCTTGAAATCGGGCAGACAAAGCAGGATCCCTTCAATCTCGTGCTCCTTGACTGGAAGATGCCCGAAATGGACGGCCTTGAGGTTGCCAAGCGCATAAGGGAACGTTTCGACAAGGATACGACCGTAATCATCCTGACATCGTTCAACTGGGATGAGATAATGGACGAGGCCTACCATATCGGTGTGGACAGCTTCCTTTCCAAGCCGCTCTTTGCCTCGAATGTCATAAGCGAGTTCGAGCGCATAGCCAAGAAGAACAACATGAGCCTGTTCAGGGAAAGATCACGCGCGGAGCTGAAGGGAAGGCGGATCCTGCTTGCAGAGGATGTAATCATCAACGCCGAGATCATGAGGGAGATCCTGGGTATCCGGGAGATTGAGATGGAGCATGCGGAAAACGGAAAGATAGCCGTTGAGATGTTCTCGAACAGCCCGATAGGCTACTACGATGCCGTTCTCATGGATGTCAGGATGCCGGAGATGGATGGTCTTGAAGCGACGAAGACGATCAGGGCGCTGGACAGGCCCGATGTAAAGATCATCCCGATAATCGCAATGACTGCAAACGCCTTCGACGAGGATGTCCAGCGGTCTCTTCAGGTGGGCATGAACGCGCATCTGTCCAAGCCCGTTGAGCCCGACCGCCTGTATCAGACCCTGGAAGAGCTTATTTGGGAAGCGGACCGGAAGACCAAGGGCTGATAGCTGACAGGTCAGTATCTCCGATACCGGTTGTTTCTCATTGCCTTCCTTTCGGCGCCTGCGACTTCCAGCAGGCGCTCCGAGGCATACTCGAAGAAGAATCTGTAGGACGGGCAGAAATAGTTTTCCGGGACATTGCCGGTGAACGTGATGTCACGCTTGCATCCGCCGTGGCACAAAGGCAGCCAGGAGCAGCTCATGCACTGTTCGGGACGCCTTCCATTGTCACTTCTGAAAGCTTTGGCTTTTTCTGAATTGATGGCCTGTATTACGGATGTTTGTCCGATTTTTCCGACACACCACTCATCCAGGACATAGAAATCGCATGGATAGAGACTTCCGTCTGCCTCAACCACAAGATATGTTCCGCACTTTCCGAGAGCGGCGCAGGAGGAAGGAAGAACCCCGGTCAGTAGGTGGATGTAATCATCGAACTGCCTCACGCTAGTGAAGCTTCCGTTCTTCCAGTCGTTGTACCAGTCGTCGAATGTGGCGCATAGGAACCGGCCGTAGCTTTCGGGTGAAAGGGAATAGCTTTCCTTTCCGCGCTCCTTGCCGATGGGATCCAGACAGGCGATGAACTGGAGGTAGCCGAAGCCCATGTCCTTGAGTCTGTTGTAGACCCTGTGCGGACGTTTGGTGCACTGTTCGGTCACGACACACAGGGCGTTGAACTCGACATCGTGCTTCTTCAGAAGCTCCAGGTTTTCCGAGATCCTGTCGAAGGAGCCTTCTCCGGAAGGCGTGAGCCTGTGAAGGTCATGAAGGTCCCTGTAGCCATCGACCGAGATTCCCACGAGGAAGTTGTTTTCGGCAAGAAAGACTGCCCATTCCTCGTCCAAAGCATATCCGTTTGTCTGGATTGAATGGGAGAACCTCCTCTTCGGATACTTCTTCTCTTCTTCTATGAAGTGCCTGAAATAATCAAGCCCGGCCACGGTGGGCTCTCCGCCCTGGAACCCAACTGAGATCAGGGCGTTCTCGCATGTGGCCTCCACAGCAGAGGCTATGAGCTTGTCAGCCGTATCGAAGTCCATGATTCCGTAGCACTTCTGGCTGCGGTTCTCCGATTCATCCTCATAGAAACAATATCTGCATCTGAGGTTGCACAGCGATGAGGCGGGTTTGATCAGAAATGAAAGCTGTCCGAGTTTTTCCATTCTATGCCGGTATTGTAATCCTTTTCGCAACAGTTGTCTTCCCGCCTCCGCAGCGTGTATGCTATTTCCCGAGGGATGTCATGGAGATATTGAAATACAAGAACAATCAGGCACTGTTCAGACAGGGTGATATCGCCACCGAAATGTTTGAAATCATTTCCGGTCAGGTGGGAATCTATATGGATTACGGCGATGAAGCTCAGAAAGAGATCGGAATCCTCGGAGAAGGGGACTTTGTCGGTGAACTGGAGCTTATAGATTCGTCCACACGGATTGCATCGGCAGTTGCAGTGGGAAACGATGTCGTTGTGAAGAAGCTTACGATCGAGGATTTCAATGCATTGGTGAAGGAGCATCCTGCAAAGGTCATCCTGATAATCCAGCAACTGTGTTCAAGAGTCAGACGTCTGGACAATCTCTATCTGGAGGCCTGCGGAACCATTGATGAATACAGACGTGCAGAAGAGGAGAACATCCCCAAGAGCCCGTCTCTCCTTGCCCGTCTGCGCAAATTCGCCGCGGTAGCCAGAAGAAGGGGCTGAGGCAATAAAAAAGCCGATAGCTGACTATGCCTCTTTTTCAATTGGTAAATTCTGAAACTCAGTGGTAGTACTCGACGTGTTTGTAGAAATCGTAACTGAATCCCGTGAGCAGGGAAAAATCACCGCCTGTGATGGTGTCTTCCTGCAGATGTGAGGCCGTTTCCGAATCAACGACATAGTCGAGATCCATTCTGGAAAAGGCAAAACCGCCGGAATCAATCAGGGAAATCTTGTTTCCGTTTTTCTCCCAATGGCCTGAGCTGACGCCCTCCCATGTGTATTGACCGTCAGAGTAGATGTACAGGGTGCTGTTTTCCGATATCACTTCCTCTCCGGGTAGCTCGTATATGGCACGTTCGCATGTATATTGCTCATACCCGCGCTTGGGCGTGATGAAGGTCGTTTCATTGCTTTCCTTGCTAAGGGCATATCCCCATTCGGAGAATCCCTGTAGCCAGATGAGCTTTCCCTGGGACTCATCCAGGGCAAAGGTGTCCGTAACGGGAATTTCTTTCATCACACCCTCGTTGTATGTCAGGGTCAGGACACCGTTTTCTCCGACCGTGTAAGGCATCTGCTCAGACACATCGGACGATATTGGGAGCCTGTGTCCCGAGAGTCCGTACTCGTCCTTGATGAGCTGGATTCTGTCCTCGGAGATAATGACCTTGTACGAGTAATAGTTTCTTCCTGACTTGAAATCATATACCCATGTTCCCTGGATGAAGAGTTTCTCCAGCTCTGCGCAGGAAGTGAAGAAACACAGAACCGCCAGACAGATCAACAGTAACGGAATTATCTTTTTCATTTATCTACCTCAAGTCCTTACTCAATAATGTATATTCAGAATCACGGACAATTCTCAATAGGTTCTTCCGGATTTCTTTCTTTTCGCTGCTCACTTTTTCCCCTTGTGTAAGAACGAAGATGTTTAATTATACGAGCAGGATTTCAGAGAAGTAAAGATAAGATGGAAATATGATTTTGGTTGAAATCAGACGGATGATGCGGGGATAATCTACCTATGGAACAAAGCGACAAACCTAAGGCCACGAAGATGGACACCGGAAAAGGAAATGCTCTCAAGAGACTGAAGAACATCACATGTCCCTATACCGGGATAAGAATGATTTCGGGCTCGGAGATGGGCGTTATAGAGGAAAGGCTTAAAGGCTGCAGGAACGTAAAGGAGAAGATCTATCTTTTCTCGAAGTATGCGAAGAACATGCAGCCTGTGGAGCATCATGTCTTCGATCGCATCACTTATTTTCTCGATTCCAATCCCGAGAAAGGGATAATGGATTTCTTCTCATGCAACTATCCGGATCATCTTGCAAAGCTGAAGCTTGAGGAACTCAAGGTCATAGACAGCGTCGATACGAGATCCACGCTCCTGTCCACCCAGACCCAGATGGACCTCAGGCGGGAGACGACCAACTGCAGGAACCAGATCCTGGGCGGCAGCAACGGAGTGTTTTTCAAACGAAAGAGCTTCCTGACATCGTTGGAGGGCATAACGGCCAGAAACCCGTATGAGAAGAGGGTGCTCTCCGATATTATGAACCTCGCTCTGTTCCTGCCGACTTCGGGCAGCAGCGAAAACGCCTTCATAATCAAGTACTCCAGGCGCGATGAGGATGAAATCCTGCGTAGGCTCATCATGGGCTCCGTGGCGACAATTGAGCATGTCAAACCACATAGCTTTGGAGGAGAAAACGAGATCTCGAACTTCCTGTTGGTCTCCAACAACGGGAACAAGTATCGTGAGAATGTCCCGCTCTCGGTCTACATCGACAGGCATCCGGGAATTCCGGAGTATTGCCAGACCTATATCGAGGAAATCATGGACAACATCCAGAAGGGCAGGCTGAGGGGCAACGAGGACTATCCGTATAAAATCCGCAAGACTCTGTTCGAGGAGTCCGAAGGGAGAATCCTTCTGGATCTTTCGGGCTACGGAATCCAAGAGGAAGAATCAACAGGAATGATGTCCTAGATTCCAAACGGGTCCAGAATTTCCTCGAAAATACCAGATGTTTGGGCAATTGCCGATGCGCTTCCTGCAGTATAACGGGAACAGCTGTCAACAAGAATTCGGAACAGCGGGGCATAGGTCTCTGCGAAATCGGAAGCCTTCATGCTCTTGAGCTGGCGCATGGCCTGCGTGAGCGGCTGTATCGGCGGAGCCGGAAACCTTACTCATGGTGAGAAGAATAAGGCGGCTGTTGACAGCTATGGACGTGAGGCTCTGGAGAAAACCATCATGGATGCCCTGTCTCCTCTGCAATAAGCCGGAGAGACAGAGCCAGAAAGAAGGGGCTATCGCTATTATGCGGCAGCCCCTTTTGTTATAAGGTGACGATGACCTTGGAATCCGGTTATGCAATCACTTCAACTCAATCGTTGCGGTTTTTGTTCACTGTTTTTTGAAGACCTGGCTCATCCTGCCGAGAATCAGAGATTTGCCTGTGATGGTGTAGGTGAGCTCCTCATCTTCATATTCCATCTTGTCATTGTATATCTTGTAGCAGACGTAGTCGTCTACGATGTACGGATCTTCCGCATAATATGTGTATCCTTTGGTGGACTTGCTGTAAGATCCGTTCTCGAATTCAGTTATATCCTCGACGGACAATGTGCATTTGTTTCCTTCTTCAAATCTGAAGCGTCTTGCAGAATCCGTATTGGTTTTGACACCGTGATCATCGTATATCACGCTATCCGCATAACTGTAGGTGCCCATGCCGTCGGTTTCGTATTCACGGAAAAGGGACTCATCTAAATCATACGGGTCTCCGGAATAGGAAGCACCGAAATAGATGAGCCGGTTCTCAGGATCACCTGTTTTGATGAATACGAATCTGGGGTTGAAGTCTTCAGTGTACCTTGATTCATAGATGGTGATAGGGGCATAGAGGTGCAGATACCCTTTATGCCCGTATTCCCAGGTTCCGTTGATTTCGGTGACTTTGTCCCCGGTTGTTCTGTGTATCAGCGTATAGCTGAAGGTTCCGTCATTATTGAACGTATATGTCTGAACCCTCAGTGCAGATTCACCGACCCAGGTGCCCTCAATGAACGTGTTTTCACCGGGCATCGCGCAAGAGGCGATGAGAATCAACGCCGATACTGCCGCAAGGGCAAAAAGAATCCTTTTCATATCCGGAGTCGTTTTGATGCTTTAGATGGCGCTAGTGTATCTGAATGTTCCCTCGACTTCAAAACCGTCGAAAGACGACTCGGCTTTGATCGGCTCCAGCGTATGATACTTGGGATCATATTCAAGTTCTATCCTGGAAAAAATCTTGGTAGTGGATGGAGTCAGGATGATTATATTCGGATCATCTGCATCCTTTTCCCATGTGCCTGCGCCTGCGCTGATCAGGTCTATCGTGTAGTGCCCGTCGGGGTAAAGAGACATAAGGCATCTTTCTGCCCTGTACGTCTGGTTGTCTCTGTCAGGGTCTCTGTAAGTGATATGCCCGTAGTGCCTGTATGTTGCCTCGAGCGGTTTCGGATCGAACGCTCCGCATGAAGAGAAGAAGCACAGAACCGCCAGACAGATTACAAATAAAGGAATCAACTTTTTCATTTATTCACCACCTATAATTTTAGAGTTATCATTACTATAAAGCCCGCAAACCACACATGCAAGCAGTTATTGTATCTGTTCTTATGGGTAAAAACACACCCGCTGAATCGTTTTCCTTGATTCCGACCGCTTTCAGTTGTCCCTTTGACGGGGTTTGAGTTACCTTGCAGACAGGAGTATGCAGCCCAGGATAACTGCTGCGAAGCCGGCAAGATCCATCGGCATGAACACGGTATGCAGGAAAAGAAATGAGGTAAGTGAGGAATACAGTGAAAGACTTGACGGCATGTATTCAAAATGATATCTTTTTGATATCAAAGGAAAGCGTCAAAGGGAGATTTTCTATGAATAGCGCAAGTTCAACAACCGAAAGAAGGATCAAGCCGGCCAACGGAATCCTGGTCCTGGTCATTCTGATCGCACTCATCCTGCTGTCTGTCGCAGGTTTCATCACAGGAATAATGTCAATAGTCGAGAATTCCGTCTCATACGGTTACTACAATTCAATGACAGGCACCACTACGGTCTACGGAGGATCAATTCTCGGTGGCGTCCTGCTTGTGGTAGTATCAGTCTTAGTTTGGATCTTCTCGATCATCTGCTTCCCGGGTCTGAGGATCGTCAAGCCCAATGAGGCCCTGGTCCTGTCGCTCTTCGGAAAGTATCACGGAACCATCTACGAGCCCGGTTTCTTCTTCGTCAATCCGTTCTCGACGGCAATCTATCCGCGCAAGCGTGACGAGGAAGCCGCAAGCGCCATGGTCGAGGCCGCAAAGAACAACCAGGCGTCCATCATCCGCGTTCCCAAGAAGGTCTCGACCAAGCTCACCACGTTCGTCAACGGAAACCAGAAGGTCAACGACAAGCTGGGCAACCCTGTCGAAGTCAGCGCCATTGTAGTTTGGAAGGTCGTGGACGCCACCAAGGCCGTCATCAATGTGGACAACTACGTGGAATATCTTTCCAGCCAGACGGACTCCACCATACGCAATGTCGCAAGGCTCTATCCGTACGACCTTATGTCGGATGACGACGATACCAATGACGATGCCGACGAGATGACGCTGCGCGGTTCTGCAACCCAGGTTGCCGAGCAGATGAAGGCCGAGCTGGCCCAGAGGGTAGAGAACGCAGGAATCGAGATTGTGGAGGTAAGGCTGAACCAGATCGCATACGCAACCGAAATTGCCGCAGCAATGCTTCAGAGACAGCAGGCCGTGGCCATCATCGCCGCCCGCAAGAAGATCGTCGAAGGCGCCGTGTCCATGGTCGAGATGGCACTGGACAAGCTCAAATCCGACGGAGTGGTGGATCTTGACGAGGAGCGCAAGGCCCAGATGGTTTCCAACCTTCTGGTGGTGCTCTGCGGAAACAAGGAAGCCAATCCCGTACTGAACACAGGATCGATTTACTGACATGCCGGAAAACAATTCAGAGAAGACAGCAAGAAAACAGATACCTCTGAGATTGTCGGACACTTTGTTCAAGGAGCTGTCCCGTTGGGCCGAGGAGGATTTCCGGAGCCTCAACGGGCAGATCGAGTATCTGCTGACCGAAGCAGTCAGAAAGAGAAGAAAAAAGAACATCACTTAAAGAACTGTTGTTTTCATATAGTTTCTTCATTGACGGACAGGAGATCGGCTACCTCAGGAATCCCGAGAGGCGCAATGTCGAGTACAATCTGCCCAAGACAATTTCCCTGGCAGATGCGGCGATCCTGTTCTGTATCGGCATGCTCGCAGTCAGGTATGATGACATCGACATCGTCTGATCATTCGTCGATATGGTCTGCAACAGGATCGGGTTCATCTTTTCATCGGGATTTGCCGATATCAGGATAAAGCAACTACGAGTTTCTTGAATCCGAGATTGAACAGTCTCATAATTGAAGAATCAGGAGGAGATCATGGAAATACGCGATATACTTAAGAACCTCAGGGAGAAGAATGGCCTGACCCAGGACCAGTTGGCAGAGAGAGTCATGGTCACAAGACAGGCTGTTAGCAGATGGGAGACAGGGGAGACCCAGCCCGGAACGGATACCCTGAAGCTGCTGTCCAAGGAATTCGGTGTGACAATCAATACCTTGCTCGGCTCACCGACAAGGCTCGTGTGCCAGTGCTGCGGCATGCCGTTGGATCAGGATGACATGGTGAGCAGGGAAGCCGATGGCAGCTTCAACGAGGATTACTGCAAGTGGTGTTATTCCGATGGCTCATTCGCATACAATTCCAAAGACAGCCTGCTGGATTTCCTTGTTGCACACATGCCGAATCCGGAGAATGTCCCTGATAATGAGAGACGCAAGCAATATGACGGTTATCTATCTCTGCTGAAGCATTGGAGATGAAAAAATGCCGATAAATTGAAGAAACTCTGAGCGGACAGCATCTGCAATTCTTGGGCAATACTTTGTCATAGCTGAGTAGTACGCAGATTTTGTGCAACTTTTCAAGCTTGAATTGTCAAATCAAATGCAACGTTTCAGAAAAAAAGACCTCATGAGGGGTTCTGAAGTCCAGGCATTTGCGTGGCCTCATATTCAATTCGTTCTGAATCCAGTTCATTTCTGAATCCGTAAGCTTGCTCATGTCACATCCTTTGGGAAGATACTCTCTTACCAATCCGTTTGTGTTCTCATTTGTTCCCCTGTCCCAAGGATGATGTGGCAAAGGGAAGAAGAAAGGAACCCCGAGAGTTCTCGTGACTTCTTCATGAAGGGCAAACTCCTTTCCCCTGTCAGGGGTAATCGAGAGGCAGGGATGGCCGCAAAGCATTGCAGTCATCTTTGAGCAGACAGGGCTTGCCTTCCTCTCTGAGGATTTCCCCAACAGAAGAAAGCGGCTTCTTCTGTCCACAAGTGTGACGGCGCAGGCACCTCCGAGTTTTCCGGCAACGGTATCTGCCTCCCAATCGCCCCGCCTTAACCGTTTGTCTGCTTCGTCAGGCCTGTCACAAAGCAGATTTGTTATCCTGATCCTGCCACGCAGTTCTTCTTTCCCGCGCCTGTGCCTGCGTTTCCCCTTGTGCCGGAGTCTTGCAGCCAACCCCTTGTAACGTACACTGGGTCTGTAATCGAACAGATGTCCGTAGACGGCCCGGTAAATCGTGTTCGCACTGACTCTCAGCTCCGGCCTCTCCATCGCAATCCTGCCTGCAATCTGCTCCGGTGACCATCTGTGCACGAGAAACAGATTCCGAACCAAGTGAAACAGTTCCGGATTCTCAAACCTCATGTGCCGTCTGCAGGGCACCCGTCTGTTCTCATACATCTGCTGTGCCCTGACTGCTATGTAAACGTGTTTCCAGAGCCGATTCCTCTTCAGTTCTCTTGAGATTGTACTCCTGTTCCTCCCGATTATCCGTGCAATCTCGCTTATCCTTCGGCCTTCATGGTATAAAGCCATTATCATTTCCCGTTCTTCCAGTGTAAGATGTCTGTAGTGACCCATTGTAACCTCCGATGAGTGATGTCGTCGCAAACACCATTCTATCAGAAGTTCTGGGTCACTTCCTCTTTCTTCATCTGTTGCACTTAGATTGTAAATTCAAGGTGTAAAAAACAACAAAAACGAAGGAAAACAGGAATCTAGTTGTTTTGCTATGAAAGCATTGATTCGTTTTGGGGTGAAAAGTGGAATTACGATTACTCAGGGATGATGAGAAAAAACTGTTGAAGGATTTCCTGTACGAGGCCCTCTTTGTGCCCATGGGTGCAGAACCGTTTCCAATGTCTATCATCTATAAGCCTGAACTGTCCATGTATTATGAAGACTTCGGGAGCAAAGCGGATGACAATTGCATCGTGGCCGAAGTTGATAACAAGGTCGTCGGTGCTGTCTGGACGAGGATCATGGATGACTACGGTCATGTGAATGATGAGACTCCGTCATTGGCGATTTCTCTTTATGAAGAATACCGTGGCAAGGGCTACGGGACGGCAATGATGAAAAAGATGCTGGAGATATTGAAGGAAAAAGGATACAGGAAAGTATCTCTTTCGGTTCAGAAAGCAAATCGTGCAGTCCGGTTATATGAATCTCTGGGCTTCAAAGTTCTTATAGACAAGGATGACGAATACATCATGGTGCGGGAACTGTGAAAGTGGAGTAATATGGAACCATGACATACGACGAGATGATGAATCTGATAGACAGGTCTCTGTTCGCCACAATCGGCTATACCGATGAAAAAGGCAGGCAGAATGTCCGCAAGGTGTTCTGCGTGTGGCATAAAGGACTGGGCAGGCATCTGATTTCAACCAACACGAGTTCCTCACATGTCCAAAGCCTCCTGAAGAACAGCGATGTCTGTCTCTATTTCTCGGATGACAGGACCTTTGAAGGCCTTTGTCTGTATGGCAAGGCAGTAGTCCACCTTGAAAGAGAGTACAAGGAGCTTCTCTGGAACGATGGCGATGAGAAATACTATCCCAAGGGAATAGATGACGAGGACTATTGCATTCTCGAGATCGTAGCCGAAAGCGGCAGATACTACAGATATGACGGAAAAGGGGATTTGCTGAAGTCCGAAATCGTCGCTTATGATGAGGGCAAGGAATTCCAGAACGGATACAGGAGAATAGGCGATGGCATCAAGTAAGGAATATCTGGATTTTATCCTGGAGCAGCTGTCCTCTTTGGGCGGAATCTCCAGCAGGGCCATGATGGGGGAGTACATTATCTATTACCAGGATAAGATTGTCGGTGGCATCTATGACGACCGCTTTCTGGTGAAGCCCGTCGGATCGACCCTGAAGATGATGCCGGATGCACAGATGGAAATCCCGTATGAGGGTGCAAAGCCCATGATTGCTGTGGACAACATTGAGGACCGGGAGTTCCTGCAGAATCTGGTTGAAGCCATGTATGATGAACTGCCTGCTCCGAAGAAGAGAAAATGATTGACGATATCAGGAAAAACCTGCTTTCGATGCAGGATGAAAAGTACAGATCATTTCAGCTAAAGCTCTTTCCGACAGTGGATCCGGAAACGGTGATAGGGGTGAGGACTCCCGAGCTCAGGAGCTATGCAAAGACGCTTCTGAAGGAAGAAGGTATTTCCACTTTTCTTTCAGACTTTCCGCATAAGTATTTCGATGAGAATCAGCTTCATGCCTTTATTATTTCGGAGATTAAGGATTATGACAGATGTATTGAAGAAGTGAACCGCTTCCTGCCTTATGTGGACAACTGGGCAACATGCGACCAGATGTCACCGAAGGTGTTCAAGAAGCATCGTCTTCAGTTGCTGGATCAGATAAGAATCTGGCTGAAATCGGATAAGACCTATATGATCAGGTTCGCCATCGGGATGCTGATGGAGCATTATCTCGATGATGATTTTGACATCAGATATCCGGATATGGTCGCTGCAATCAGGTCCGATGAATACTATGTGAACATGATGATCGCCTGGTATTTCGCCACTGCTCTTGCAAAGCAATATGAGGCCATTCTTCCATTCATTGAAGACAGAAAGCTTGATATATGGACGCACAACAAAGCAATCCAGAAGGCCGTCGAAAGCTATAGAATTACACCGGAACAGAAGGACTACCTGAAGGGACTGAAGAGAAAATGATGGAATGGTTCAATATCTACGGCCTGGTATGCATATCCTGATTTCGTGCAGGAATGCCGGCAGATGATCAGGCTTCGGCGTAGGTTTTCTCTATGTACTGAAGGCTCTGTGCAAGGGTTTCGGGTCTGAAGTTCTCAAGTGTCATGGGCACGTTGTCCACCTTGTACTTCTTGTAGATGCCGAAAACCGTCTTCCAGGGGAAGATGCCTTCGCCGATTGCGATGTTGCCTTTCTTGACCGGGCCGACGGCGTAGGGGTAGTTGGGCATGGAGTCCGCCCAGATATAGTCCTTGAGGTGCATGGCCCTGATGTAGGGGGCCAGCATTGAGACGGCCTCGTCATACCAGCCGTAGAAGTCGTCGATTCCCTTGATGGGCAGGATGTTCACCGCATCGAAGAGGCAGCGCAGGTTGGGGGACTTGAATGTCTCCATGACCTTGAACATGCGCACCGGATCGTCCACGGTGTTCTTGTCGGCGACGGCTTCGATGGCCATCACTACATTGTTGTCCACGGCTTTCTTGAGAAGCCTTTCAACTATCTTCAGGAATCTTGCCCAGTTCTTGTCGCTCCAGGTGTCCTCGCAACGTATGTTGCGGGCATCGAGCGATCCGGTCTCGGTGGCTACCAGACCGGCTCCCAGGGCATTGGCCACTTCTATGCCGTTCTCGAACTTGGAAAGCTCGGTCTCGAGGGTATCGGCATCGGGATGGACGGGATTGATGTAGCATCCGAGGATGGCGACCCTGACGTCGTGCCTTGCAAGGGCCTCGCGGGTGGATGCGGCCCATTCGACGGTTAGGGGTCTGGGGGCGTCATTGAAGGCCTTGTAGGGGGCGAAATGAAGGCATGCGGGGGAGCGGAAGGAGCTTGCAAGCTCTCCGATCTCATCTGCGGTGGCGAATTTGCGGCCGAAATCGTGTGTTCTGAATCCTAAATCTAGCATGTGGATATGATATAGCATTTGATAGAACGTCGCAAATGAATTATATTAATTAAAACATTACATAACGTATCCGAGGAGTAGATATGGACATCAGATATTCGACGGGCAAGGAGCCTTTCAAGAGAATGACGACAGAGGAGCTCAGGGATGAGTTCCTGATTACCGACATGTTCAAGGCCGATGACATCAGCGCAGTGTATTCGCACGTGGACAGAATCGTGACCATGGGGGCCATGCCTGTCAAGAAGCGCGTGAACCTCGAAAAGAACATCGACCCGTGGAAGAACTTCGGTGTCACATACGTTCTCGAGAGAAGGGAACTGGGAACCATCAATATCGGAGGTCCCGGAAAGGTCTATGCCGATGACGTCGAGTATAAGATGAACCACTGGGACGGTCTCTATCTGCCCATGGGAACCAAGAAGGTCGAGTTCGCTTCGGATGATCCGGAGAATCCCGCCAAGTTCTTCATCTGCACCACGCCTGCACACACTCCCAAGCCGGCAACCCATGTGCCCTACGAGAAGGCCATCCACAAGCATCTCGGCGCCCAGGCCACCAGCAACGAGAGAACCATCAACCAGTACCTGCATCCGGATGTTCTGGATACCTGCCAGCTTTCCATGGGCCTGACACACCTCGAGGAGGGTTCGGTCTGGAACACCATGCCCATGCACACCCACGAGAGACGCATGGAGGTCTACTTCTACTTCGATATCCCCAAGGACAACGTAGTGTTCCACTTCATGGGCGAGCCGAACCAGACACGCCACATCGTGATGCACAACGACGAGGCAGTCATCAACCCGTCCTGGTCCGTCCATGCCGGTTGCGGAACAAGCAACTACACCTTCATCTGGGCGATGTGCGGAGAGAACCGCGCCTACGACGACCAGGATTGGATCAAGACCGAGGATATTCTTTAATAAGGATTTAAAATTATGGCAGATAAGAAGATAATACTCACGGGCGACCGCCCTACGGGTCGGTTGCACCTGGGACACTATGTGGGATCTCTCAAGAGAAGGGTCGAGCTCCAGAACTCCGGCAAGTTCGATGAAATCTATATTCTGATTGCAGATGACCAGGCTCTGACCGACAACGCAGACAACCCCGGCAAGATCAGGGACAACATCATCAACGTGGTGCTGGACTACCTGTCCGTGGGTCTGGATCCTTCCAAGACGACTATCTGCGTGCAGAGCGCTCTTCCTGCGCTCCATGCACTGACTTTCTACTACATGAACCTCGTGACCACTGCGCGCCTTTCCAGGAACCCGACCGTAAAGAGCGAGATGCAGATGCGCGGCTTTGCAGACGAGGGTCTTCCTGCAGGTTTCTTTGCCTATCCGGTCTCTCAGGCTGCGGACATCACTGCATTCGATGCCACCGTGGTTCCGGTAGGAGAGGACCAGCTGCCGATGATCGAGCAGACACGCGAGATTGTCGAGAAGTTCAACCGCACCTACGGCGAGACTCTGATCCTTCCTTCTGCCATGATTCCCGAGAACATCATGCAGCGCCGTCTTCCCGGCGTTGACGGCAAGGCCAAGATGTCCAAGAGCCTCGGAAACTGCATCTACCTCTCGGATGATTCCAAGACGGTCAAGAAGCAGATCAACGGAAAGATGTTCACCGACCCGACCCACCTCAGGATAGAGGATCCGGGCCATACCGAGGGCAATGTGGTGTTCACATACCTCGATGCCTTCTGCACGGACGAGCATTTCTCCAGATATCTGCCCGAGTATGCGAATCTTGAGGAAATGAAGGAGCACTACCGCCGTGGAGGACTGGGGGACGGAACATGCAAGAAGTTCCTGTTCAACGTCATTGAGGAAGAGCTCAACCCGATCAGGGAGCAGCGCGCCAAGTGGGCTTCTGACATCGATACTGTCTACGATATCATCAAGGACGGCACCGCCAAGGCAGTCGAGAAGACCAATGCCACACTGAACCGCGTGCGCAAGGCGATGAGGATCGACTACTTCGACGACCGTTCGATCATATCCGACTGGAAAGCTCTTCTGGGCTGATTCTCCGATAAACTGAAATGCTCACTGTAAGCAACATCAGCAAGATCTACCGCACGGGGTCTCTGGTTCAGAAGGCCCTGGACGATGTCTCCCTGTCCTTCAGGGACACTGAGTTCGTGGCTGTCCTGGGCCCCAGCGGAAGCGGCAAGACAACGCTTCTGAACATCATCGGCGGTCTTGACCGCTATGACAGCGGCGAAATGTCAATCGACGGCGTTCCGACCAGCCGATACTCTGCCCGCGATTGGGATGCCTACAGGAACTACACCATTGGTTTCATCTTCCAGAGCTACAACCTCATCCCGCACCAGAGCGTGCTCTCAAACGTAGAGCTTGCTATGACTCTTTCAGGTGTCTCAAGGGATGAGCGCAAGAGAAGGGCACTGGAAGCGCTGGACAGGGTAGGCCTGAAGGATCAGGCCCACAAGAAGCCCAACCAGCTTTCAGGCGGTCAGATGCAGCGTGTTGCAATAGCAAGAGCTCTGGTGAACAACCCTTCGGTGCTTCTTGCCGATGAGCCTACCGGAGCGCTGGACTCCGAGACCGGGGTGCAGGTCATGCAGCTTCTGAAGGAGGTTGCATCCGATCATCTTGTAATCATGGTCACCCACAATGCAGATCTTGCCCGGGAGTACGCCACGAGGGTTGTGCATCTCAAGGACGGGCAGGTGACGGAGGATTCCGATCCGTTCGACGGTCAGGCTGATGAAGCTGACCGGGAGAACAAGGAGAACCAAGCTGATCAGGAGAACCAGGAGGATCAGGGGCAGAAGGAGGACCAGGAGCAGAAGGCTCACAAAGCGGCACAAAAGCGGAGAAAGAAGCCTTCGATGTCTTTCTTCACTGCGTTTTTCCTGTCGCTTTCCAACCTCTGGTCCAAAAAGACAAGAACCATACTGGTTGCACTTGCAACCTCAATCGGAATTGTCGGAATTGCCCTGATACTGTCGCTCTCAAACGGCGCAAACTCCTATATCCAGGGAATTGAGCGCGATGCGCTGAGCGAGTATCCGCTGGAGCTGAGAACAAACACGTTCTCGCTGGCTTCTTCCTTTGCTGCCTATGCACAGATGCGTGCCGAGGTCGAGAATCCGTCGGAGGACATGATCACCGAGCAGCAGATGATGGGCAGAATGCTTGCAGCAACCAAGACCAATGACCTGGCATCGCTGAAGAACTGGTTCGATTCTGGCTCTAGCGGAATTCAGAATCAGGTGCGTGCCATCGATTACGGCTATGGTCTTGTTCCGCAGATATATCTTGTCCAGGAAGGAAAATACAGGCAGGTCTGCCCGGATCAGACGATGAGCGCTTTCGGCATGAGCATGGACGACAGCCTGACCAGTACCCTCAGCGAGTACGGCATGGCCGAGGTCTTCGACCAGCTCCCGCCGAGCGAGGAACTGTATGTCGACGGCTATGATGTCCTGGCCGGTACCTGGC
>CAKJZO010000003.1 GCA_918298275.1 Spirochaetota bacterium
CCATGGCCTATGCCGTGCACCGTTTCTTCCAGGAAAACGGTTTCTACTATGTGAACACGCCTCTGATCACCGCAAGCGATGCCGAGGGAGCAGGCCAGATGTTTCAGGTCACAACCCTGGATCTGGACAACATCCCCAGGACCGAGGACGGAAAGATCGATTACTCAAAGGACTTCTTCGGAAAGCGTACAAGCCTGACCGTCAGCGGACAGCTGGAGGGCGAGACCTACGCCACAGCGCTGAAGAACATCTACACCTTCGGACCGACCTTCAGGGCAGAGAACTCCAACACCAAGAGACATCTTGCAGAGTTCTGGATGATCGAGCCGGAGATGAGCTTCTGCACGCTCGAGGGCGACATGAAGGTGGCCGAGGACTTTTTGAAGTATGTCTTCAAGTATGTTCTCGACAACTGCCAGGAGGATATGGATTTCTTCTCCAAGTTCGTGGAGCCCGGAGTCAGGGATACACTGCTTCATGTTGTCGAAAGTCCTTTTGCACACATGACTTACACCGATGCGGTCAAGGAGCTCGAGAAGGCATCGGACCGCTTCGACTTCAAGCCGTTCTGGGGTTGCGACCTTCAGACCGAGCACGAGAGGTTCCTCACCGAGGAAGTTGCGAAGCGCCCCGTGATCGTCACCGACTACCCGAAGGAGATCAAGGCCTTCTACATGAAGCTCAACGAGGACGGAAAGACCGTCCGCGCAATGGATGTCCTTGCACCGAGACTCGGCGAGATCATCGGAGGTTCCGAGAGAGAGTCTCGCCTCGACGTGCTCAAGGCCAGGATGGCGGAGCTGGGTCTGGACGAGAAGGACTACTGGTGGTATCTGGAGCTCCGCAAGTACGGCTCGGTACCTCACGCTGGTTTCGGTCTGGGATTCGAGAGAGCTGTTCAGTATGTCACGGGCATGCAGAACATCCGCGACGTAATTCCTTATCCCAGAGCAGCTAAGCAGGCGGATTTCTAAGGACAAGGGGGCAGGGTGATATGGCTGAGAAGAAGGTTCTGGTTATTTTGGCAGACGGTTTCGAGGAGGTCGAGGCTCTGTCCCCGATCGATGTCCTCAGAAGAAGCGGCGCTTCTGTTACGGTGGTAGGTCTCAAGCCCGAGAGAGGCAATCTCGTGCGCGGTGCCCACGACGTCTGGGTCCATTGCGATGTGGAACTGCCGGATGTCAGGGAAGACAGATTCGATGCCATCGTGCTTCCCGGCGGAATGCCCGGTGCCCTGAATCTCCATAAGAGCGAGATGGTCAACTCCATGATCCTCGATACCTACAAGCGCGGGGACCTTGTGTGCGCCATCTGCGCCTCGCCGGCTTTCGTGCTGGCTCCCACCGGGATTCTCGACGGCAGAAAATGCACCTGCTATCCCGGCTGTGAGGAAAAGTACTCCCACCTCGGATTCTGCGGCGAGAGAGTCGTCAGGGACGGCAATGTCATCACAAGCGCCGGCCCCGGCACGGCTCTGGAGTTCGGCCTTGCGATCTCGGAGGCCCTTTTCGGAGAGAGCGTCAGTCAGAGCGTGAAAGCAGGCATGCTTGTTAAGTGAGGATGATATGAAGATCGGGTTCAACAACGAAAGGTATCTTGAGGAGCAGAAACAATATATCCTTGAAAGGAAGTCCAGGATCGAAGGCAAGCTCTACATCGAGTGCGGCGGAAAGCTCTTGTTCGATTACCACGCAGCCCGCGTGCTTCCCGGATTCGATACCAATGACAAGATGAAGGTTTTCCAGTCCTTCAAGGAAGACCTGGACGTCATAATCTGCATCCACGCCGGAGACATCGAACACCGCAAGATGAGATCCGATTTCGGCATCTCATACGATACGGACGTCTTCAAGATGATCGATGACTTCGCAGCATGGGGAATCAAGGCAAACAAGGTCGTCGTTACCCGCTACAACGGCGAGAAGAGCGTCAACAACTTCGCCGACATGCTCACGCGCCGCGGTGTGAAGGTCTACTTCCATCGCCCGATCATGGGTTATCCCGACAACGTCGACATGGTAGTCAGCGACGAGGGCTACGGCAGCAATCCCTACATCGAGACCGATGCCTCGGTCGTCATCGTAACCGCTCCCGGCCCCGGCAGCGGAAAGCTTGCAACCTGCCTGTCCCAGATCTACCACGACTTCCGCGACGGCCGCAAATCCGGCTATGCCAAGTTCGAGAGCTTCCCGATCTGGAATCTGAGCATCGACCATCCCGTGAACATCGCCTATGAGGCTGCAACCGCAGACATCGGCGACTACAACCAGATCGACCACTACTATGTGGCTGCCACCGGCAAGATCGCGGTCAACTACAACCGCGACATGGAGGCTTTTCCGCTTCTGAAGAGAATCCTGGACAAGATCTCCGGCGGCTCGCTGACCTACAACTCGCCGACAGACATGGGCGTTAACCGCCTCGGCTTCGGAATTAGCGACGATTCCGTGGTCCGTGAAGCAGCAAATCAAGAGATCATAAGAAGATACTATCGTTCTGCCTGTGAGTATGCACAGGGAATCGGAACCAAGGAAACCGTACAGAGAAGCTATGACATCATGTCCAAGGCAGGCCTTGTCTGCGAGGACAGACCCACCGTCAGAGTAGCCCAGGCGGCATTGGACGATGCCATCGCACGCGGAAAGAGCAAGGACGGAATCGCATGCGCTGCTGCCATCCAGCTGAATGACGAGCGTTTCGTTACGGCCCACAACTCGCCGCTGATGCACGCTTCCAGCGCCCTCGTGCTGAATTCCCTGAAGGTTCTCGCGGGTATCGGCAAGGATGTGGATCTGATTCCGCACCAGGTCTTAGACAGCGTATATGCCATGAAGCGCGACAGCCTGCGCGGAAGGGGAATCAGCCTGAATCTGGACGAGACCCTCATCTGCCTGGCAATGGCCGCCACCATGGACGAGAATGCCAAGAAGGCCCTTTCGATGCTGCCCAAGCTGCGCGGATGCGAGAGCCACATGAGCCACATTCCCAGCGCGGGAGATTCCACGGGACTGCGCAAGCTCGGTATCAACGTCACAAGCGAGCCGAAGTTCCCGACCAACAACATGAGGAACTTCTAAAGGCCCCTGAATCTCAGGCTTGCGGTGATGCGCCGGTCCTGATCAATCGAGAACTCAAGCTCATAACCCTCTTTCCGTACGCTCCAACCCATAGTTAGGAGTACTTTCTTATCATCGACCTGTAGTGTGGCGTGGTCTGCCTTGAACTTCAGTCTGCCTCCGCTAGTGAAGCATGGGGAACCTAGAGGGCGGTTGAGTATGAAAGAGGCCTCAAGTTCTGCTCCAAGTTCTTTTATGACAACGATATATTCTGTCTGCTGGACCTTTCCGCGGTCCTGGTCGAAGCTGGTGCTGTTTCTGACCTTGAGGCTGTTCTTGCGCCAGAAAGCCTCCAGATTGCAGCAAAGGCGGCGCTTCTGGCTGCTGCCGCCGTAGACCGGAAGTTCGTAAGTATCGCTTACATATTCGATTTCCATGCCCAGATTCTTGATTTCGGTGCTTTCCGCCCTGAATGCGGCCCGGAAGCTGTCCTTTGGGCTCAGGTCATCTGTAAGGCGCTTGAGCTTTACTCCGAAGCCTCCGGTCCTGTGGCTGAGACTTATAGTAACAGGTATGATTTCAGTATTTGCTTCAAGGCTCCACCCCAGCGTGGTGCCTCCGCCCAGAAGGGTATCGAAGGCATTCTGCATGAATATGCGGCTTCGGATATCGATGCCAAGCAGTCTGGCGCTGCCGGCGGCTCCGATTAGGGAGAAGATCATGTTCTTTCCGATTCCCAGCTGCCTCCAGTTCACCTGCATCCGGTCTGCAGATTCCCTGACCAGGATCCGGTTCTGCGTGGCAAAAAGAATGCCTGCAAAGACCTCTGAGTTGCCTGCAATCAGGCCGAAGCCTGACGGCGAGCGCGGATTGAGCACGGGGCTGAAGGCAAACAGGTCCAGATTCTCAAGGCAAAGCGCCGCTCCGGAGAGCTTCGGGTTCAGCGACGGGCTTGCAATACGGCTGAAGTTGCCTCGTTTTGGGAATGCTTCGTTGCCTGCTGCGGCGGACATGGGATCGAGCATCAGGGAGAGAAGAGCAGTATCCTTGAGTTCCCCGATCCTGAGTCTGTCTATCTCTGCGCACAGAAACGGCGGAGAGAGCAGGGTAAAGGAACCGTCGAGGTTCTGTCTGATCGTCATCCGGTAGGCTATGGAGGGATTGTTGAGCCTGACTTCCAGATCCGTGGAGCGTGACTTTCGGCTGTAGGTCAGAACAAGGTTGTTGTCTCCCGGTGAGGATCCGACCGGCCAGAGGGCCAGGAGCAGAAAGAAAAGGGTGGATATGATGGTTTTTCTCTTCATATCCCCCTATAACGGAAAAACTGCTTTTTCCATTAAAAAACCGGGTGCTCAACACACCCGGTCCTTAGGTTTCAAATCCTTTGTCTCAAAGTATTTGGAAAAACTTCACTTTTTTTTCGGCTTTGCAATCAGAGCAGCGATCTCAGGCTTCTTCTGAAGGTTCTTCACAAGGCCTCTCTCGCGTCCCTTGTTCACATAGTTTGGATCTTCGAAACTGTAGTGGAAGTTGGTGTGGATGTCATATGTTCCGTTCATCAGTGCAACTGCATCCTCCGTGATGACCAGCTCCTCGTCTGTCGGGATGACGAAGATCTTGACCGGCGAGTCGTCTGCTGAGATCTCGAACTCTGCGTTGCGGCACTTGAGGATGTCGTTCTTTGCGGCATCGATCTTGATGCCGAAGTTCTCAAGACCACAGGTTGACAGGTAGCGGATCCTGGGACCCATCTCACCGACACCGGCTGTGAAAACAATGGCATCTACCCTTCCGAGAAGGGCTGCATATGCACCGATATACTTGCGAATGCGGTGGCATTCCATCAGCATTCCGAGCTTTGCTCTTTCATCGCCGGCGTCAGCTGCGTTCTCGACATCGCGGCGGTCGCTCATTCCGCATATTCCC
>CAKJZO010000004.1 GCA_918298275.1 Spirochaetota bacterium
CGATGCTCAGGATGATGATCAAGGAAGATCTGTCCAAGTACGATTTCTCCTCGGTACGCCATATGACAACTGCAGGCGAGGCCCTGAACCCGGAAGTTGCAATGCAGTTCTACAAGGCAACCGGACTGGAAATCTGCGAAGGCTTCGGCCAGACGGAGACAACCCTCACGGTAGCCAATTTCGGCGGCGGAAAGGTCAAGCTGGGATCGATGGGAAAGGCTTCTCCGCAGTACGACGTGAAGCTTGTTGATCCGGACGGCAACCCGGTTGCCCCCGGTGAAGTCGGAGAGATCGTCATCGACATCTCGAAGGGTGCTCCTGTCGGACTCTTTACCCAGTATTACAGGGATGCTGAGAAGACCGCGGAGGCCATGCACGACGGTTTCTACCATACCGGCGATACGGCATGGCAGGATGAGGACGGCTACTTCTTCTATGTAGGACGTGTGGACGACATCATCAAGAGTTCGGGCTACCGCATCGGACCGTTCGAGGTCGAGAGCGTCATCATGGAGCTTCCGTACGTGCTCGAGTGCGGCGTATCCGCTGCCCCGGATCCGGTTCGCGGTCAGGTCGTCAAGGCTTCGATCGTCCTTACCAAGGGCACAGAACCTTCTGAGGAGCTGAAGCAGGAAATCCAGAACTACGTGAAATCCCATACCGCACCGTACAAGTATCCGCGTCAGGTTGTCTTCAGGGACGAGCTTCCCAAGACCATCAGCGGTAAGATCATGAGAAACAAACTGTGAGGAGAGGCAAATGAAAGTTGCATGTATCCAGATGGATATGATGTTCGGAAATCCGGATGAGAACTTCAAAAAAGCAAGTATGCTTGTAACTCAGGCTGCCAAAGAGGGGGCTGAGATTATCGTTCTGCCTGAGACATGGAATGTCGGATTCTTTCCCAGGGAGAACCTTGCGGAGCTTGCCGACAGGAATGGAATGATTACAAAGGAAGTATTCGGATTCCTTGCCCACCAGCTGGATGTGAACATTGTTGCCGGTAGCGTTGCGAACCTGAAGGAAGACGGAATCTACAACACTTCTTATGTCTTCAACCGCCGCGGCGAGTGCGTCGCCGAATACGACAAGACACATCTTTTCTCCCCGATGGAGGAGGACAAGTACTTCAGAAAGGGCAGCCATGTGACTACCTTCAATCTGGACTGCAACATCCGCTGCGGAGTGATCATCTGTTATGATGTGCGATTCCCGGAGCTGATCAGAACCATGAGCATCAAAGGTTTGGACATGCTTTTTGTCGTGAGTCAATGGCCCCTGATCCGAAGCGAACATCTTGCTGCTCTGACAAAAGCCAGGGCAATCGAGAACCAGTGCTTCGTGGTATGCTGCAATTCGGCCGGAAAGGCAGGCGAGACGGTGTACGGGGGAAATTCCTCTGTCCATGACCCGTGGGGCAAGGTGATTTCACATGCCGATGGCAACAGGGAGCAGATTATTTTTGCAGATTGTGATATTAAAGAATTGAAAGGTATCCGCGAGAGCATCAACGTGTTCGCCGACAGGAGACCTGAGCTTTACGACGTAAACTGATCGATAAGGAGATAGAGAATGCATTTCAACTTGGATTACAACTTTCCCGTGACAAGGACGACCCATCCGAAGCAGAGACCGGCTGACGAGACCAAGCTCGGTTTTGCCAAATATTTCACCGACCACATGTTCTGCATGGATTGGGACGAGGGTCAGGGCTGGCATGACGGCCGCGTCGTTCCGCATGAGCCGATTCAGATCGAGCCTGCCTCATGCGTGCTCCACTATGCACAGATGATGTTCGAGGGAATGAAGGCCTACAGGACATCAGACGGCGAGATCCAGATCTTCCGCCCGGACATGAACGTCAAGAGAATGGCCCGCACGAACGAGAGAATGTGCATCCCCGAGCTTCCCGGTGATCTGCTTCTTGCAGGAATCAAGGCCGTCATCAAGGAAGACATCGACTGGGTTCCCACAGCTCCCGGAACAGCCCTGTACATTAGGCCGTTCATTTTCGGTGACGAGGTTTCCTTCTCGGTCCTTCCCGCAAAGCACTACCGCTTCATGATCATCCTTTCACCTACAGGTTCCTACTACGCAGCCAACGACGGCGGTCTCTCGACCACCAGGATCTACGTCCAGGACAAGTACATCCGTGCAGCCAAGGGCGGTACGGGCTATGCAAAGGTCGGCGGAAACTACGGCGGCGGAATGCGCGCCAGCCAGGATGCCATGAAGTATGACTGCAAGGACGTCCTCTGGCTCGATGCAGCCGAGCACAAGTATGTCGAGGAAATCGGAACCTCCAATGCATTCTTCGTCCTCGGAGACGAGGTCATCACGGCTCCGCTTGATTCCGAGACGATCCTGCCCGGTATTACCCGTGATTCGGTCATCCAGCTGCTCAAGCACTGGGGAGTCAAGGTTTCCGAGCGCAAGCTCTCCATCGACGAGATCATGGCCGGCAGCAAGAACGGACAGCTGAAGGAGATCTTCGCATCCGGTACCGCAGCAGTCATCTCCCCGATCGGAACGCTGTGCGTCAAGGGAGAGGACTTCAAGGTCGGCGACGGAAAGGTCGGACCGATTGCCCAGAAACTCTACGACAACCTGTACGGAATGCAGACCGGAAAGGTAGAAGACTACATGGGCTGGGTTTATAAGTTAGGGCTGAAAGCATAATTTCATCCGCAATCACTGCGCTTCGCTTCGGCGCCTACCAGAACAGGTATGCCGCCTTGCATCATCGCAGTCTTGCGGCGAACTTAAGCTTTCCTGATGGTTTGGAAGGAAGAGGGCTTCTTCGTGAAAAGGATTACGTTGTTCTGCGGACACTACGGCAGCGGCAAGACCAACCTTGCCGTCAATTACGCCCTGGCTCTCAGGGCGAAGGGCCTTGAGGTCTCGCTGGCGGATCTGGACATCGTGAACCCTTACTTCCGCAGCAAGGACAGTTCGGCTGTTCTGGAAGAAGCAGGGGTGAAGGTGATAGCCCTCCCGTTCGCAAACAGCAGTGTCGACCTGCCTTCCTTGCCGAGTTCGGCATATTCACTGGTCGAGGACCGCAGCCGTTATGCGGTTCTGGACATAGGAGGGGATGACAGGGGAGCATACGCGCTGGGGCGCTTCGTTCCCTACATCCTGGAGGAAAACGACTACGACATGTTCTACGTAGTCAATTTCTACAGGCCCCTGACGACTGATGCGGAGCAGGCCCTCGAGGTGCTCCGCGAGATCGAGGGAGCCTGCGGCCTGGCCTTCACCGGAATCATCAACAATTCCAACCTGGGGGCCGAGACCGAAGCGGGGCACATAGTGCGGACACAGAAGGAAGCAGAGAAGCTCTGTGCTCTTTCCGGTCTGCCTCTTGTGGCCACGACTGCCCAGAAGGACATAGCTACGCCTGCCATGGTGCCTGTTGTCCTTCAGAAGCGGCCGTTCGAGTAATGAAAAGATAGGGGATTGAGATGGCGAAAGTTACATTCAATGAAGACATCTGCAAGGGATGCGGTCTTTGCGTGGACGCATGTCCCAAGCACATTCTTGCCCTTGACAGGAACAAGATCAACAAGAAGGGACATAACCCTGCCGTCATGACGGACCAGGAAAAGTGCATCGGCTGCGCATTCTGCGCCACCATGTGCCCCGACTGCGTCATCACGGTGGAGAAATAGGGGAAAGGCATGGCAGAAAAAGTTTTGATGAAAGGCAATGAAGCCATTGCGGAAGCCGCTCTCAGAGCCGGTTGCCGCCACTATTTCGGTTATCCGATCACTCCGCAGACAGAGCTCACGGCCTATATGGCCAAGAGGCTGCCCAAGATGGAAGGCGGAGTCTTCCTGCAGGCTGAGAGCGAAATCAGCGCTATCAACATGGTCTATGGAGTTGCAAGCACCGGCAAGCGTGTAATGACAAGCTCATCCTCCCCCGGAATATCGCTCAAGCAGGAAGGAATCTCCTACATTGCCGGAGCAGATCTTCCGGCTCTGATAGTGAATGTCCAGAGAGGAGGCCCGGGCCTCGGAGGAATCCAGCCCTCGCAGTCGGATTATTTCCAGGCCACCAAGGGCGGCGGACACGGTGATTATCACCTTATTGTCCTGACCCCCAGTTCGGTCCAGGAGATGGCCGACCTCACCAGTCTGGCATTTGATCTTGCAGACAAGTACCGCACCCCGGTCATGCTGCTTGCAGACGGAACGATGGGCCAGATGATGGAGCCCGTGGTTCTTCCCGAGCCTCATACCAGCGTCATCGAGAAGCCCTGGACGGTCACCGGAACACAGATGAAGAGAGAGCACAACATAATCAACTCCCTCTATCTCTCCCCGGAAGTACTCGAGAAGACCAACTTCGAGCGCTTCGAGCGCTATGCTGCAATCGAGCGCGATGAGGTCCGCTACGAAAGCTATCTCATGGACGATGCCGAATACTGCATCGTGGCATTCGGAATTGCCGCAAGAGTCGCCAAGAACGCCATTACCCAGATGCGCAAGGCCGGCCTGAAGGTCGGTCTGATCAGACCCATTACGGTCTGGCCGTTCCCCAAGAAGGCCATCCGCGAGGCCGCTGACAAGGTCAAGGGCTTTGTCAGCGTTGAGCTTTCGATGGGTCAGATGATCGAGGATGTACGCCTTGCAGAGGAGTGCATCAGGCCTGTGGTCCTGTGCAACAGAAGCGGCGGAATGATTCCAGATGTGGATCAGATCATAAAGGTCACCGACACACTCAGAAAAACAGTGGAAGGAGGTGCAGTATGATAGTATTTCAGAAACCCAAAAGCTTGACTGACAAGCAGTTACATTACTGTCCCGGTTGCCCGCACGGCATTATCCACCGCCTGGTTGCCGAGGCTATCGATGCTCTCGGGATCGAGGGCCGCACAATCGGTGTCGCCCCGGTAGGCTGCTCCGTCATGGCCTATGATTACTTCTCCTGCGATATGGTCGAGGCTGCACAC
>CAKJZO010000005.1 GCA_918298275.1 Spirochaetota bacterium
GCATACATCAACAGCATCGATGACTCAGAGGCCAGGAAGGTCGAGGGCGTAGTCGAGATCCTCACAGCCTTCAATACACCCGAAATCCATTACATGCAGGCCGGACAGGGGAATCCCGAGCCTTCGCCGCATGACAGAAGGCTCTTCAACCTGAAAGTCCGCCACGTCGGTGACAGGGTGGCAGCAGTAATCGCGGAAACCCTTGAAGCTGCAAAGGAAGCCTGTTCTAAAATCAAGGTCGATTATGAGGTTCTTCCTGCTGTCTTCACAGTGGAAGAGGCCATGGCACCCGGAGCTCCGCTCGTGCACAACGGTATTGTCGAATACCGCTCGGGAGCACCTGCGGATCTGGATGAGTACAACAAGCTTGCCGGAGATCCCAGGGAAGGGAAGGTCATTTACCCGTTCACGCTTCATTCCGATATCCATAAGAACATAGCGGCATCCAACAAGGGTGAGATAGGCAATGTGGATGAAGCATTTGCCAATTCGGATGCAGTCGTGGAGGCCACATACCAGACCAGCCAGATCCAGCACACTCCGCTTGAACCCCATATCTGCTTTGCAAAGATGGAGGGCGGGCGTCTTGTAGTCTATGCTTCGACCCAGGTTCCTTACCATGTCAGAAGGATAGTCGGCTGGGTTACCGGTCTTCCGGAGAACAAGATCCATATCATAAAGGCCCGTGTCGGAGGCGGATACGGTTCCAAGCAGGATATCCTTATCGAGGATCTGACATCCTATGCCTCCTTTATCACCGGCAGGCCCGTGTTCTGCCGCAACACCAGGGAAGAAGAGTTCATTGCAAACTCCACACGTCACCCGATGAGGGTTCACGTCAAGATGTCCGGCAACAAGGACGGCAGGCTTACGGGAATCTATATGGAAGTCTGTGCAAATACCGGACCTTACGGCAACCACTGCCTTACCGTTCCGATGAACAGCTGCTCGAAGACCCTTCCGCTGTTCAAATGCGACAACATGCGCTACGACCTCAAGGTCTATTACACCAATACTCCGCCTGCAGGCGCATATCAAGGCTACGGAACACCCAAGGGAACCTATGGTCTGATGATGGCAATGGCAGAACTTGCCGATAAGCTGGGAATAGACTACAAGGAGTTCGTACTCAAGAACCATGTCGATGAAGGCTATATGCTCGAGATCCTCAAGGGTTTGGGCGAGGGCCGTGAGGGCAACGTTGTTCCTGTCGGATCCTGCGGTCTTGATGAGGCTATCCGCAAAGGCTGCGATATGATCGAGTGGGGAAAGAAAGAGATATCCGATGATCCGGACTGGAAGATAGGCAAGGGATTTGCAATGATCATGCAGGGATCGGGCCTTCCCGGACTGGATCATTCAGAGGCCATCGCCAAGCTTGAAACCGACGGAACCGTCATCCTCAACAGCGGCGGTGCGGATATCGGAACCGGTCTGGATACCATTTCCGCGAAGATCGTGGCAGAGGTCCTCAAGCTTCCCATGGACAAGATTACGGTAGTATCGGGTGATACCGATTCCTGTGCATTCGACACCGGTTCCTATGCCTCTTCCGGTACGTTCTTCAGCGGAAATGCATCCCTGGTTGCCACCAGAAAGCTCAAGGACATGATAATCAGGGAAGCCGCGTTCCAGATGAATGAGAACGAGGCGGATCTGGATGTCCGTGCTCCCGGTGAGGTCTACTCAGTAAAGACCGGCAAGACCCTCTCGTACTATGATCTTTCGCATACGGCATGCGGTGGAGCAGGGCATGGGCAGATGATTGCCCACGGGACATTTGTCACCGATGCGTCGTCTGTACCGTACGGGGCTCATTTTGCACAGGTCGCAGTGAATGTCCGCACCGGAGAAATCAAGGTCCAGAAGTTCTATGCCCTGCAGGATGCCGGAACACCGATCAATCCCGAAGTGGCTCTCTGCCAGATGTACGGGGCAGTGATGAAATCCATAGGACACTCCCTCCATGAGGATATGATTCTGGATGAGAAAGGACGTTGTCTGAACGCCAACATGACTGATTACGGGGTGCCGATGATAAGCGAAGCCCCGGAGGATTTCAAGGCTGTGCTGATAGATGTGAACGACAAGTTCGGTCCCTTCGGCGCCAAGTCGATTTCCGAGATCGCATGCAACGGTGCGGCCCCTGCAATCGGCATTGCAATCCACGATGCCTGCGGTGTCTGGCTGCGTAGCTGGCCGATGACGGCGGAAAAACTCTTGAAAGAACTCGGAAAGTTCTGATAGTATAAGTGTTGAGGATTACTCAATATATAACAAACTGTTTCTTCAGATACCCCCGCATCAGGGGGTATCGCCTTGTTAGGAGGTATTCTCATGGAATCTGTCACAATTCCGATGACTTATTACCGCTCAGGATTCTTCGGCCTTTCCAGTGAAGTTGTCTTCAAACCTTATTCGATAGCCCATTTCGCTCCGATTCTCCTTGCTATCGCAGCCATCGTTCTGATCTGGAGATATCGTGATGCAATCAGAGCGTGGAAGCATGAGAGGGATTTCAGGTTCATATATGCCTTCGTGATGATAATTTGCGAGATGTCCTATTTCTGGAGACTTCAGTATGTCGGACCCGGAATGGATGACGATACCACCATGATGGGGTTTCTGCCGCTTCAGGTCTGCCAATGGACCCTGATCCTGACCACATTCATGATGATGAGCAAGTCGAAGAGACTGTTTTCCATGAGCTTCTTCATGACCATGAGCGTAGGGCTGCTTCCGTTGATTGTTCCTGCCGTAATCTCTTATACGGGGCCGGCCTACTACAGGTACTATCAGTTCTGGGGCGAGCACCTGCTTCCGATCATCGGCATGTTCTATATGATGTTTGTGCACGGGTACGAGGCAAAGCCTTCCGGAATACCCATGACACTGGGATTCCTTGTCCTCCTCGCCTTGCCATGCATCTACTTCAATGAACATTTCACGGATGCTGAATACATGTATCTCAAGCACTCGGAGTACGACATGCTCAGCTTCCTGCCCGAGTCTCCTTATCTGACCCTGCTGATCCTGCTTGCTGCGGTTCTTGTGCTTCTTGGTCTTGCTTATCTGGTCTACGGAGCGGTCACCGGCAAGTTCAGAAAGCCGAAGAAAGAAGAAGTTTCAGGGAAGTAATTACCGGTTATATAAAAGTAGATTTTGTTGCAAATTGTTGCACGCCGTAGTAAACTTACTATGGCGGGGTTTGTGCGCCCCGAGAGAGAAGTACTTGGAGGATTTCATCATGGATTTTGATGCCATAAAGAAAGCTGCGCAGAAATACGGTCCCGATATGACCAGATTCCTCAGGGACATGATTGCCATTCCTTCGGAAAGCTGCGAAGAGAAGGGTGTTGTCTACAGAATCAAGGAAGAGATGGAGAAGCTCGGCTATGACAAGGTCGAGATAGACGGTCTCGGAAACGTAATCGGTTGGATGGGTGAAGGAGACAAGATCATCGCCATCGATTCACATATCGATACGGTCGGAATCGGAAACATCAACAACTGGACCGATGACCCCTACAAGGGTTATGAGACAGACAAGGTCATCTACGGCCGCGGCGGATCGGATCAGGAAGGCGGAATGGCATCGGCAACCTATGGTGCCAGGATCATGAAGGATCTGGGCCTCATCCCGGAAGGCTACAAGATCATGGTTGTAGGATCGGTACAGGAAGAAGACTGCGACGGAATGTGCTGGCAGTACATCTACAATGTGGATAAGATCAAGCCGGAATTCGTCATTTCCACCGAGCCTACCGACGGCGGAATCTACCGCGGACACAGGGGAAGAATGGAAATCCGCGTGGATGTGAAGGGAATCTCCTGCCACGGTTCAGCTCCCGAGAGAGGAGACAATGCAATCTTCAAGATGGCTGATATCCTCCAGGATGTCAGAGCCCTGAACGAGAATCCCGCAGATGACAGCGTCGAGATCAAGGGCCTTGTGAAGATGCTGGATCCCAAGTACAACCCGGAGCACTTCGAGGATGCCAGATTCCTCGGCCGCGGAACCTGTACCGTAAGCCAGATTTTCTATACATCCCCATCCAGATGTGCCGTTGCGGATAGCTGTGCAATCTCCATCGACCGCAGAATGACCGCAGGCGAGACCTATCAGACCTGTCTGAAGGAAATCGAGGACCTTCCTGCCGTCAAGAAGTATGCAAAGGATGTGAAGGTCAGCATGTACTGGTATGACAGACCGGCATGGACAGGCGAGGTCTACAAGACCGAGTGCTTCTTCCCGACTTGGATCAACAAGGAGACTGCTCCTCACGTACAGGCTCTTGCCGATGCTTACCACGCCCTCTGGGGTCAGGAGCGCATCTGGGCAGATGATACTGCCAGAAGCAAGAGAGAAGGCCGCCCGCTTATCGACAAGTGGACATTCTCCACAAACGGAGTATCCATCCAGGGCCGCTACGGCATTCCGTGCGTAGGATTCGGACCCGGCGCCGAGAGTCAGGCACATGCACCCAACGAGATTACATGGAAGCAGGACCTGGTGGTCTGCGCTTCAGTCCTTGCAGCCGCACCGATTCTCTATAAGCCGTCCGAGGCAAATGAGAGTGCAACCAGCTTCCGTCAGCAGCTGACCGGCAACGATATCAGATAATCAGGAGAGAAAAATGAGCAAAGCACTTGAACTTGCAAGACATCTTGAAACCCTTCATATCAACAACATGTACAAGAACGATTTCTACTGGACATGGGACAAGACCGATGAGGAGCTGGATGCTATTTTTACAGTGGCTGATGCCCTGAGAGACCTGCGCGAGCGCAACAAGAGCACCAGAATCTTCGATTCGGGACTCGGAATCTCCATCTTCAGGGACAATTCGACGAGAACCCGTTTCTCCTTTGCAAGTGCCTGTAATCTCCTTGGTCTCGAGGAGCAGGTCCTTGACGAGAAGGTTTCCCAGATTGCCCATGGTGAGACAGTCCGTGAGACTGCCAATATGGTATCGTTCATGGCTGATGTTGTCGGAATCCGCGATGATATGTTCATCGGAGAGGGCCACAAGTACCAGAAGACCTTCATCGATGCCTGCGAGTACGGATACAGACACGGAATCCTCGAGCAGAGGCCGACGCTGGTCAACCTGCAGTGCGATGTCGACCATCCCACGCAGTGCATGGCAGATCTGCTCCATGTCATCCATCAGTTCGGAGGAGTGGAGAACCTCAAGGGCAAGAAGGTTGCCACGACATGGGCCTACAGCCCGTCATACGGAAAGCCGCTCAGTGTCCCGCAGGGTGTCATCGGTCTGTTCACGCGCTTCGGCATGGATGTAACGCTGGCCCATCCGGAAGGCTATGAAGTCATGCCCGATGTAATCGAGATTGCGAAGAAGAATGCAGCCGCCACAGGCGGATCCTTCAAGCAGTGCAACAGCATGGATGAGGCTTTCAAGGATGCAGACATCGTCTATCCGAAGAGCTGGGCTCCGTTTGCAGCAATGGAAGAGAGGACAAAGCTCTACCAGAAGGGAGACAAGGCCGGTATCGATGCCCTTGAGAAGAAGCTTCTTGCCCAGAATGCAGAGCACAAGGACTGGACCTGCTCCGAGGAGAAGATGAAGCTCACGAAGGACGGCAAGGCTCTCTATCTGCACTGTCTGCCGGCAGACATCTCAGGCCTTTCCTGCAAGGAAGGCGAGGTCGATGATTCGGTCTTCGACCGCTACCTCGATCCGCTTTACAAGCAGGCTTCCTACAAGCCTTATGTCATTGCAGCAATGATCTTCATGGCAAAGGTAAAGGATCCCGTGAAGACACTCATGGCTTTGGATTCTTCAGATAAGCTCAGGAAAATGTTCTGAGTCAAGCAATTACCTTTATGGAGGCTTCCATCCGGAGGCCTCTTTTTTTTTGAGAAAAAGGATGAAAAATGCCAAATATTGTTGCAAAAAGGAGCTGAAATTTCTAATGAAAACTGCAGTTTTTCTGTATAGGGATTCCGAAGGGTGAAAACCCGAAGGAGTACCTATGAAAAGAAAACCATTTTTCATGCTGTTTGCCGTCTTCTTTCTTTTAATCTCTATGTCTTGCCGCAATTCGGTTGAGAGCGGCAGAACACGCCTGGAGCTTCACATCGAGCAGGACAATCCAAGGACCATCATGCCTTCCCAGACCCTGATGGAGACCAAGAAGTATTCGGTCTCCGGAACAGGTCCTTCCGGTTCCTCGTTCGGACCGATTCTGTCCACGGACAGCGAGCTTTCGGTCAATGACCTCGTACCTGGGATATGGACGATTATGGCCAAGGCTCTGAACGCGGAAAACAATGAGCTTGCCGCCGGAAGCTCTCAGTGCACCATCTCCGCCGGAAACAACAGGGCTACGGTCGTGCTTGACAGAATCACGGGTTCAGGAACGCTCGAGCTTGATTTCCGCTGGAACGAGGACATCTGCGATGAACAGCAGATGAAAATCAGCATCGAACTGGAAGACAGTGACGGTAATGTCATTTCCAGGAATAAGGATGTCTACACTTCAGAAGGCCATGCTTCCATGATTCTTTCCCTGGATGCGGGCTCCCATGTCCTGAGCGTTCAGGTCAGCTCTTCGAAGGGGAATCTTGGGGTAGGGGCTACGGATGCGGTACGGATCGTCTCGAATACGAGGTCGACGGGTGTCGTGGAGCTGCAGGGGTCAAAGCCTGTGATTCACTCCGGAACAACGATATCCCTGGAGAATGCTGTCGGGAAACCCATGAATTTCTACATCGATTACTACCCGAAGAGTCCGTCCAGGGGGCAGAAGGTTACACTCAAGGCCTGCTATTTCTCTCTGCCTGACGACATAGATCCGGAGGATCTTGCGTTCCAGTGGTACAAGGACGGCGTGCTTCAGAATGCTGCAGACGGTTTCAGTTATCTGATAACCGCAGAGAGCGGTGTCCATCGCTATGATGTGATTGTCAGAAGCAGGAAGGTGGGCACCATGTGCGGGGCTTCGCTTACGCTGAGCATACCTTACTGATGACAGAAAAGACAGAACACTTTCTCTGCCTGATCCTGATAATCTTCCGGGAACCTGCGGTATTGGCTTTCGAGGATTTTCTGATGCTCGAGGCTTTCGGAACCTTCATAGTCGGTCTCGGGAACAGTATAGGGATTTGCCTGTAGGATTGCTTCGATGTTTCCATTGAATCGTGGTCCGATTGAAAGGATAACATTCAGTTTTGCAAGCTCTCTTGCTGTTTCAGGCGATCCGGTGAACCCATGCCACAGGATGCTGCATGGTCTGAAATCCAGTTCTTTCAGTATGTCGACCATGGGCTTCGTAGCACGGACACAGTGGAGGCTGATGCTTCGTTCTCTGTGTATTGCAAACTCGAGTTCCTGCTTCAGGATGGTTATCTGTCTGTCCATCGGCAGTATGCTTTCAAACCGCCGATCCAGGCCGACTTCGCCCATCTGCAGACGCGGATCCCGTTCCAGAACGGAGAACAGCTGCTGTTGTCCTTGGACAGTCCACTTATCAGGCAGAAGGCCTGTGCAACCGAGAAGGGCACTGTCTCTGTCCGGTGCGGAGGCATCGGCGGTGCAGACTACGGAGTCGGGACTGCTGAAGTGGCTGTGGAAATCGATGAGCATATATAGAGATTAGCATAATTGCATATATGTAACCAGTTGGTAATTACCGGGTTTAGTTGGTATAATCATGTTGATGAAAAAGAGGATAGTCTGCTTTCTTCTCGTTCTCATTACGGCAGTTTCATGCACATTCGCATCCATTGCCACAAGACCGTCGGTATCGGCCTGGTTCGGTGCGGTATTCTGCCATCCGACAGCAGACTATCTGAAGGAGTATCCCGGAGACCCGTCGGTGGAGACTCCGCCCTTCAGAACCTCGAGGTCCTTCGGATTCGATTTCGAAGTCCTGAATATCACCTATGCTTTCGAAAGAAGACCGGATTCTGCTCTTCAGCTGGGAGTGGGGCTGACCTATCTCAATGTCTCTGAATCCCTTGCGTTCGGGTCGAGCATTCTCAAGCCGTATGCCGGACTGGGATTCCTTGTTGACCTGAACTGGCGGATCAATTCTTTTTTTGATGTCGGATTCAGGTACCGATATCTCCCGTGCAGGTTCACTAAGACCCAGTCCAGGTTCCTGGCCATGGATTTCGAACTTGTCCCAGCAATCCGGGTTCTGTCCGCCTCTGCAATGGATATCTATGCTGCGCTTCCCGTTACCGCATCATGGAAGGCCGATGCCATTAGCTTCCGCACATCCCTGGCGCTGACCCTCTCATGGGATTCCAAGAGGATGAGCAGAAGATGAGACGCATAATAGTTTTCCTATTGCCGATTCTTCTTCTCATCGCCCTGTGTTCATGTGAGCTTTCATATCAGGCTCCTGCAGCAGGCAAGATGCACATCCTGGTGTACGGGAATGACTACAGCTATGGCAGCAAGGTCTACTATGAGTCCGGAGAACTGGTTGAGAAAGCCCAGGCCGGAAAGCTCTACAAAACCGTCAACGATGCCCTTCAGGTGGGCAGGGTTTTGTCGAATCTCGCTGAAAAAGCGAATCTGGAGTATGAAACCCATTATATTACCGAGAGCGGGGATACCTTTAAAAACGTGCTTGTGTCCGAGCTCGAGGCCATCGCTTCAGCATCTTCCGCTGCAGATATGACGATCATTTACTACAGCGGGCACGGCTTTGGAGTGAAGGACAAGCTTGACTATGGATCCGATACTGCTTCATGTTCATATCTTGTCCCGAGAGATCCGGCCCATCCTGATTCAAGCGTGCTTTTCCCCGTATCCGAATTCCTGGAACTGGTCGATTCCATAAGGGGAGTGAAGGTCGTGTTGGGTGACTTCTGCTATTCGGGTTCCCTGGTTCAGAGCGGATTCTTCTCCGTCACGATGGGTGAGTATAATCTGTTTGATTCTTCCACGCTTTTGCTTGGGGACAAAATCCGTGAGAGTTCCTCGTTGTTCTGTCTGAGCGCGGCCAGATATAATGAACTGTCATATGAGTTTACTTCACCATCCGATCCGCTTCACGGTAAATTTACCAATGCGCTTCTCAAGGCATTGGGTTGGGATGAGGAAAACCAGACCCTGACAACAGCTGCGGCTGAAAAGAACGGAAAAATCACTTTGTTCGAGGTTTCGAAGTATGTCACTGCTCATGACGGTGAGTCCAGACAGACTCCGATGGTCAACGGAGGCAGCAACGATATTGTTCTTTTCTCATTCTGATTTGTGTGCTTTAATATAGTTATAAATGCAACGGAGGCATGAAATGGGAGTCAAGGACATAGCCAAGAACGTTGGAACCGGAACCGTCAACGGTGTCAAAAGTGTAGGTAAGGGAGTAGGAAAAGGCTTCAAAGCCGTGGGCAAGGGAGTCATGGTTGTCGGCAATACCGTCTATTCCGGAACCTTTGTCACCGCTCAGATCGCCGGACTTGTCCTGATGGTTGCAGGTCTTATAGTCATCATTGCCATGGCATTGTCCGGGAAGAAATTCGGTCTTACGAATCTCAAGCCTCTGTTCACGATGATTACCGGAGTTGTTCTAGCCCTTGTCGGAATCATAATGATCGGTGTTTCCTATGGAATACGCTGGAAGCACAGGATGGTCAACCGTGTTTCTGAAATCGAGAAGAAGTGGGGACCTTCCAGAAAAAGAGTCAGTTCGCTGAAGAGAGCCTACAACATCAACAAGGCATCAAAGGCCAGAATCGGTCAGTAATCGATGAGAGTCGCCATTTTCGGAGCAGGGTCCCTCGGGACCGTTCTCGGTGCGTTCATTTCAAGGAATGCACCGTCCGGCAGTGTGGATCTGGGCTCCGGAGTAGAACTGTACAACAGAAACATTTCCCATGTAGAAGCTCTCAGAAAGCATGGGGCAATAATCGACGGAGAGATAAACTTCACCCAGAGAGTGAAGGCATTCCTTCCTTCTGAAATGGAAGGAGTCTTCGACTATATCTTCCTGATGACCAAACAGCTTGAGAACGAGTCCGTCGTACGCTTTCTTTCCGGCCACCTTGCTTCGGACGGTGCAATATGTACTACACAGAACGGCCTTCCCGAACCTCTGATAGCATCGATAATAGGTGAGGACAGAACCTTGGGCTGTACCATAGGATGGGGTGCTACCATGAAGGAAAGCGGGCACAGTACCCTGACTTCATCCAAGGACCGGCTCTGCTTTGAAATCGGGGCCATAAGCGAGGGAGGGAAAAGACACCTTGAGAAGGTCCGCTCTATTCTCCAGCTGATGGGACCTGTTACGATATCTGAGAACTTCGTCGGTTCACGATGGTCTAAACTGTTGATTAACTCTGCTTTTTCGGGGATGTCAACAATAATAGGCGATACTTTCGGTGCTGTCTGTGATAACAAGAAGGCTCGACGATGTGCTCAGGAGATAATCAAGGAGTGCATCGAAGTCAGTAAGGCAAGCGGAGTAAGGATCGAACCGGTTCAGGGGAAAAACATAACAAAGCTGTTCGATTACAGTTCGGCATTGAAGAAAAAGATCTCCTTCATGCTGATTCCTTTCGCCATGAGAAGGCACCGGGGCATCACGGCAGGAATGCTGATAGACTACAGGAACGGCAAGAGGTGCGAGATAGATGCAATCAACGGATCGGTTTGCCGCGAAGGAGACAGAGTTGGAGTGGACACTCCGTTCTGCGATATGGTCGTTCAGTTGGTCCACGGGTATGAAAAAGGCATCGGAAAGCCCTCTTATGAGAGCCTCGATGCCTTTGACGATCTGCTTGAAAGGAAAAATCAGCTGTGAGCTGCTCCGAAACGTTCCGCAAGAATTCCTTCGGCTTCTTCCTTTGAAATCTCTCCGTTGTTGAATCTGCTCATGACCTGGACATCCTTGTCCCTCAGCTTGTAGAAGAGTGACAGCAGGATGACTGCAATGGCAAATCCGATTGCCGGAAGCAGACAGAATACCGTCCAGACACCGTCTGCAACACCTGCCGGCTGAACTGCATTCTCGCCTTCGACGAAACCGAAGATCGCAAGTGCTCCGAGAACGATGGAGTTGACCAGAGCATTCTTGAGCTTGGCGACAAAGCACTGAAGCGAGAATGTGACTCCGGCTGCTCTTGTGCCTGACTTGTATGTTCCGTACTCGACGGTATCGGCAATCAGCATGTAGATGATGATCTGGAAGAATGCAAGACCTACGACTTTGAGCATTATCATGATGATTGCGACTACCAGGTTGCCATATCCCACGAAGTAGGCGATGACATCCATTGCGATTGAGAATACAAGACCGAATCTGAGGAGATGGAACTTGTCCCATTTCCTTGCAAGGGAGGGGATAATAGCCGACGAAACGATGACCGAGAGTGCGACGCATGCACCGACGATGGTTCCGACGCTTTGGTTGTTCAGGCAGATTCTTGCAAGATAGACGGACATGATCTGCTCTACGCTTGAAAGGCCGAGTATCAGCAGTGCAACGAGAACGAAGGCCAGATACTTGTTGTGCTTCAGGTATATGAGCATCTGCCTGAAGGTAGGAGTCTCTTCTGCTGCGATGGTCTCGCTATGACGCTCCTTGACTTTGAATGCCATCGGGAGCATAAGCGGTACGGAAACCAGAACGAAAGCTATTCCGGATACCGCCCATCCGAGTTTTGCTTCCATGACCGGAATCAGAACGGTAGCCAGGGTTCCTCCGACCATTGCCCAGAGCTTGCCGCTTGCGATGATCTTTGTCCTTTCCTGTATGTTTCCGGTCATTACCGTGGTTACTGCGAATGCAGGGGAATCAAGTACCGTATATGCGGCATCGAAGAGAAGGTAAGCGACTACGAACCATACTATCTTCAGCGTTTCAGACAGCGAGGCCGGTATCAGGAAGATTGCAACGGTTGTTATACCGACGGCGGCTGTTCCTATCTTTACCCATGGAAGAAACTTCTGCCCGTTCTTGAAGTTGTGTCTGTCAACGATATAGCCGAATATCGTATCATTCACTGCATCCCAGATCTTGGGGACGAGTAGGATTGCCGCAGCTTTTGCCGCAGAGATTCCTATGTCAGTGAGGAAGGTCGAGATATATCCGATGAATCCCCAGATGAGGTTCTGACCGAGGAAGAAGATTGCGTATGATCTTCTTTCCGTAGATGAGGTAATAAAACCTTCTGTGCTTTGTTTGCTCATCCGAACTGCTCCTTATATTCCTTATATATATTATAATAGCATGGTTCCCAAAAACTGTGATATTTATAGTTTAACCATAACAATTGTTCATTATGATAGCCTAAAAAGTTGATATAGCTATGAAAAGTGAGGTTTATAAAGATTTTAGGTTATTGTTTTGGCTTTGAAGCCTAAAAACAGCACTCAAAACAAGGGCTTTATTGACAAGACAACTGCTATGTGCTATGGTGCTTAATGTTCGTCCAAGGACGTAACACCGGGCAGTGGCGCAGGGGTTTAGCGTACAAGTCTGGGGGACTTGGAGTCGCTGGTTCAAATCCAGTCTGCCCGAAAAACAAGCGGTCAGCTTAACGGCTGGCCGTTTGTTTTTTTATCCGGGCATTGATACTGGATTTGAATCCGAGCGATAGTCAAACGCCCCGGTAGGGAAGCGTTTGCAGCGAGACGGCCCGGAGGAGGCCATACAGAAGGCCGACGGAGGGCAAATCCAGTCTGCCCGGTATGGTAACAGGCCGGAGGGCAAATAAGATTTCGTCAAGAGTCGAGATAAACGCCGATTTGTATGTGCAATTATTCTCGGTTATTTGCCTTTAGAGGTGTTGAAAAACGATCTTTGTCTGTACATTCGGCCTTTCGAGAACAAATTTTTTACGATTTCAACATCATTTTTGAAAAATTTTTGACTATTTTGTTACAAAAGGGTTTTACAATTGTTTATGTTTTGTATAAAATAAGTAAAAACCTAATGCGCAAAAGGGTGAAAAAAATGGTTAAGAAAAATTTGCTTTTAGTCATGTTCTTGTTGGTCACGATCTGTTTTGCTTCTGCATTCCAGTTTTCTCCGCTTGAGCAGACATTCGAGCCTTCGGGTGAGAAAGCCACACAGACGTACACAATCGTCAACGATTCAGATGACCAGATTGCCATCAGTCTTTCCGTTCTCAGCAGAGATCAGGATTCAGAAGGCAACGAGGTGAGGGCAGATGCTTCGAAGGAATTCCTCATCAGCCCGTCCAAAGTTATTGTCAATCCTCAGTCGACCTATGTCGTCAGAGTCCAGTATCGCGGACCTTCGACGGTTACGGTCGAGAAATCATACAGGCTCATGGCTGAGCAAATCCCTTACTCACAGGGAAAGAGCCAGACCACTCAGAGCATGTTCAACTTCCTGTACGTTTATGCAACCAGCCTTTATGTGACTCCTTCCGAGACAAAGGTCCAGATTGATATCTCTTCAGTCAAGGCCCGCATCGATGCAGAGGGCAACCAGGTAATGGATGTCACGATCAGGAACAGGGGCAACATCCACCAGATTCTTCTGGACGCAGAACTCACGATCAAGGGCTCTGACGGCTCGATCACACTGACCGAGTCTGAGCAGCTTCCCGGAATTGATTCGATCAATGTTCTTGCCAGAAAGACTATCACCAAGACAATTCCGTGGCCCGAAGGACTCAAGTTCGTCGAGGGCGGAAGTTATTCCGGAACACTTAAATACTCGGATTAAAACGAATTAACAAGTTTTTTACAGGCCTTCGTGATGGGAAATAGGTTTAGGTTCGTCACATCCTTAGGACTCCTCTTTGTCATAGCTGTGCTCTGTGTACTGTTCTTCTACACATGTAGCCTCCAGTATCAGAAGGAGCATGAGGTTGTAGAAGAGCCGGTGGTGGAGGAAGTCCAGCAGCCTGAGCCCGTCGAGGAGCCTGAAGCAACGGAGACACCTGCTGAAGTCATTGAAGAGCCTGCAGAAGTTCCGCCGGTAGCTGAAGAGCCGGCTGAAGAACCTGTTGAAGAGCCCGCGGAAGAGCCTCAGGGTCCGAAGGTGCCGGAAGCACCGGATCTTGACTGGTTCGTCTACACCGAGCTTTATGTCGACAGGGTCGATGACTGGGACAGCGCGCTGTTCGAGGATGAGATCGACTGGTCGCAGTTCGTCTTCAGTGATGAGGAAATCGTCCTTCCGGATGGAATCTATTATGCCCACCTGTATGTAAACGACACATCGTTCGGCACAATCGAGTTCGAGCAGAAGGATGCAAAGCAGTTGTTCAAGAGAATCGATCTCGAAGCTGAACTGAACGGAACGCTTGCAACCGACTATTATTTCGAGTTCTTCTCCGATCCTAGCGATTATTATGATCTGGCATATCTGGAGTCGAAGGCTGAAAGAGTCGATTACGACAGCAACAACCTGCTGCTGTATCTGTATTTCAATTCTTCACAGGTTCCTGTCCAGACGATTTCCATGAACAGTTCTACTTACTCACTGCTCAGACAGAATTACGATGTAGTAGGTAATGTCGTAATCGAGCCTGCCAGATTCTCCTTCGAATCCAATATCAGCGCATTCGTAAGTGCTCAGTATGACAGAGACTTCCTGCTTTCAGGTCTTTCCGCATCGCTGAGCCTGTCCAATACGTTCTCGTTCTGGAACATCACATTCAGCCTGCCGATGTCCATCAGCTACATCAAGAGTGCAGGCATCATTCCTTCCATCGGCAACTGGTCCGGTTATCTCGATTTCCCGAATTCCAACCTCAGGCTGACATTCGGTAATGTCGGCAACTCCGGTTTCTCCGGCGGCTCTCCATTCGGCTTCACCCTCGAAAAGAGCTACAGCTTCGGAACCGGCTCCGCCTTGTCCAACCAGTACACGCAGACCATAACGCTTACGGAAGATTCCACCGTTGATATCCGTGTCAACGGCAACTCGGTCTATACAAAGACACTCAGCCTTGGTGTCTACAGACTCACGGACTTCGCATTCGTGCAGGGTGCCAACGATATCGTCGTTACGATCCATCCTATCTCGATGGGCGATGATACCAGCATGGACCAGGTGATGCACTTCAGCCAGGACTACGATACCTCGCTGATGGCGAAGGGCGAGTCCGTATGGCGCTTCGGTGCAAGTATCCCGAAGATCTCACAGCCCAAGGATTCCGAGAATACTTCTGCATTCGGATTCGTGACACCGGCCCTGCCGCAGTATTCGAGAATCAACGGCTGGACCAGCATGGTCAACATCTATGAACTCGGTGCCATGAGCGTGTTCTGGGAGCAGACGATCGGTCTTGCACATTCCTACACGCAGACACATTCGTTCAGCTTCGTCTTCGAGCGCAACAAGAACGATTCCGATATTCCCGGAGACTACTCGGCAACATTCAACGGTACTGTTTCCGGTATCCTGGCAACATCCATAGGAACAACAAGAGCCACATTCAACGGTACGCTTTCCAATGCATCTGCAGGAAGGAACAGCCTGTCGGTTAATCTCTCGCACAGCTTCGTATATCCGGCTCTCAAGCCGCTGAGCCTCTCCGGTTCCTATATGCTGACGACCGACTCCCAGACGGTATCGCTCAATACCGGTTATTCGTTCTCGATCAAGAGCCTGAGGCTGGGTCTCTCGTTCAGCACTTCGTATCGCTTCTCGAACAAGAATGCTCTGACCGGCGGCCTGATTACCAAGCCATGGACTGCAAACGGCTCCATTTCAATGGGTACAAGCCTCGGAAAGCACGGTTCGTTCTCGCTCAATGCTTCGATCAACCAGGATCTTGTGTTCTATGCTACGGCAAGCGTGAGCTTCTCCTACGGCACAAGCAGCGTGAACTCGTCCGTGACTACAAGCAACGGTCAGTCGTTCGTCGGAAATATCGGACTGTACTACAGACCGAGTTCGACAAGCAGGAACAGCTTCCAGCTCAACTTCTCGAACATCAACCTTGCAAGTCCGGTGAACCACACTGCATCGGCAACCTGGTCTCACTCCGGTGACCTGTTCAGCTTCTCCGTGAGACAGCAGGCCAACGCCCAGTACACCAGGTTCAATACTTCGTTCTCGATCAACACCGCGCTGGCATTCGCAGACGGATACTTCGCCCTGACGAACAGCCTGTACGGACCATTCATAATCGTTGCACCGCAGTCATCGCTCAAGAAGGCCTCCATCTCGGTCTCCAATGCAATCGACTCAAGCGCAAGCGTATCCAGAAAGACATTCGGAAACGTCCTGTACACGAGGCTGTCGATGTACAAGCCCAACAACATCGTGGTATTCGCTTCCAACGGATCGTTGTTCACATCATCAGGATCGTTCCTCTTCAAGGCAACGCCTGTTGCACGTCAGGGCTTCCTTGCCAAGATCTCACTGGAGTCCTCGATTGCAGTTTCCGGTATCCTCAGGCACGATGCCGCAACTCCGTACGATTCCTATTCGTCACCGATTTACGATGTGACAATCGCGGATGACGGAGTAAGTGTGGCCAATATGGAAATCGATACCGATTCCTACTTCTTCACCGATATCGACGGAAGGTATATCCTCAGCGACCTCAAGAGCGGAACCTACATGATTGACCTGAATGTCGACGGACAGTGGTATGCCGCATTCTTCGAAGTCCCGTCTACCGATAAGCCTGGTTATGTCGCCCTCTACAAGGATTTCGATGCTTCAATTCTCGAGGAAGGTTCCGAAATCATGCAGAAGTATGATGTGAAGACCTTCGATGAATCCTATGCAGGTTCCCTGTATCTCGAGATCGACAGCTACATCACTGAAGAAGAGTACTGGGATATGCTCTTCCAGATCGCTGACTGGGAAGATGAATGGGAAGACTGGGATGACGAACTCGATGAAGACTCCAGCCAGTATCAGACCGTAGAGAATTCCTCCCTGTAAGAAATGAAGTGTTTCGTAATAGCTCAGGATGAAAAAGTCAAAGCCCTGAATGTAGTAGGGGTGCAGGGCTTGTCAACCGAAAGCCTCGACGATATCCGCAAGGCCGTGGAAGATGCGGTATCGGACAGATCGATCGGAACGCTGCTTGTTTCCAAAGAAGTTCAGAAAGAGGCTTCGGATATTCTGGAACGTCACAGGAAGAGAGCTGTTCTTCCTGTTGTCATGCTTCTTGACGATTGAGCTTCACAAGGATTTTCTCGACTCTGAGCCCATCCATTGAAATGACCTTGAGACTCATTCCGTCTTCTTCGAGTGTCTCTCCGGAAGTGGGGAAGTGTCCCAGCTTTTCAACGATCCAACCGCCTACGGTATCGCTTTCAGCTTCAAAGCTGTCTTCGTCAAGGCCGGCCAGCTCAACGAAATCCCCGATGGAGAGATCTCCGTCGACTTCGAATTCATTGTCATTCTTTACTACGACATCGGGGTCGACTTCATCGGTTTCGTCATAGATTTCGCCGACAATCTGCTCAAGCACGTCTTCCATCGAGATGACTCCAAGTGTTCCGCTGTATTCATCGGTTACGATTGCCAGATGCTGCTTTGCACTCTTGAGTGTGTTCAGTACCTTGGGCAGCTTCATTGCCTTGTATACGTAGCATGGCTTCATAAGCAGAGGCCTGAGATCAATGGGAGCATCCTGAGCGGAATCCTGCTCCGACTCGGTGCTGAAGAGGGCGTTCTCCTCATGTTCGGCAAGTGCCTTGTAGACCATGTTCAGATGCAGAATACCGATGATGTTGTCTATGCTGTCCTGATAGACCGGAATCCTTGAGTAGGGGGAGTTGTCGATTTCAGCTCTGATCTCTTCCCAGCTGTCATCGATGTCTATGGCATGAACATCAACGCGAGCCGTCATGACCTCTGAAGCGGAGATGTCGGCAAAGTCGATTGCAGCCTGCATCAGGTTGGAATCTGACTCATCGATGATGCCTTCATCTTCTGCTGTCTCGATGATTGACTGAAGCTCCTCGACGGACTCGTCATTCTCATCGTCGACTTCTTCCTTCATAGCCATCGTAATGAGATGAGTCAATCCAACAATGATCCAAATCACAGGCTTGAAGATAAAAATCATAACATTGATTGCAGATGAGGCATTCATGGCAAAGCCGGTTGAATTCTTCTTGGCAAAGATCTTGGGGATGGTTTCTCCGAAAATAATAATCAGAACCGTAAGAATTACCGTTGCCAGCCAGGTATAGCTGTCACTTCCCATGGCAAGGATTATCAGTACCGATGCAAGGGAAGAGGCTGCTATGTTCACCAGATTGTTTCCGATAAGAATCGCACTGAGCGTGTTGTCGAAGTTGCCTGCAATCCTGAGAGCGGTCCGGGCTTTTCGCCACCCCTTGGCTTTCTCATCCTTGATGTTTTCAAGCCTCACGGTATTGCAGGCCGAGAAGGCCATCTCCGATGCGGAGAAGAATGCGGATAGCAGTATGCAGAGGACAAGGCCGATTGAAACGAGGAGTATGCTCATTCTTCTTCCTCCTCATCTGTTTCAGGCTTCGGAAGGACCTGAATCTTCACCTTGTAGATTCTGTTGTGGCGGATATCATCCACGCTTACATGCAGGTTGAAGTAATCGAAACAGTCTCCGGTCTTGGGTATCATCGGGAACTGTTCATAGACCCATTCTCCGATCTGGAGGTTGGCGCCGTCCTTTTCATCCTCATCGGGGTCATCGAAGTCGATGTAATCGAAAACCGCATTTATTGTCTGGGTGGCATCCACGATGTAGGTGTCATCCGAAATCCTGACTATCGGTTCGTTGACTATATCGCTCTCATCCCAGATTTCTCCGACAAGTTCCTCAAGGATGTCTTCCACGGTAATGATTCCGAGCGTTCCGCCGTAGCTGTCTGTGATGACGGCCATGTTCAGCTTTCTCTTTGACATCTGGGGCAGAAGCTCATGGATTTCAGTGCTCTGATGAGCATAATAGACCTTGTCCATGGTTTCCCTGATGTCGGGAATGCTTCCTGTCTGGAGATAGGACTTGAGGAACTTGCGGATCTGAACCACGCCTATGATGTTGTCGATCGTTCTCTCATAGACCGGGATTCTGCTGTGGGTCTGTTTCCTGATGAAGGCAAGGATATTCTCCGGCTCATCATCGATATCTATGGCAGCTATGTCCACTCTGGGAGTAAGGATGCTTTCTGCGGTGACATCTCCGAACTCAAGGGCAGAGGAGATGAGGTCGCTCTGGTTTTCATCCAGGGCTCCTTCTTCTGCCATCTCATCGATGATATCGTGAAGCTCATCCTCCGTGACGGACACGGGGGCATCGCCTTTCTGATGTTTCGTCACGCTCTGGCCTATTGCTGTAAGGAGGTTGGCAAGAGGGGAGAATATCTTCATGAGCAGACCAAGAAGTCCTGCACATCTGAGAATCAGCTTTTCCGGCTGCTTCTTTGCAATGCTTTTGGGGAGCATCTCGCCGACGAAGAAGACGACGACCGTTGTGATGATTGTTGAAATACTTACTGCGTTAAGGCCCCATCTTCTTGTAACATAAACCGTTACAATCGATGCGACTGCAATATGCATGATATTTGTGCATATCAGCAGGGTTGTGATTGCCTTGTCGAACTGCTCCAGGATTGCAAGAACCTTCTTTGCACTGGGGTTTCCGTGTTCCGAGGCTACCTTTATCTTGTTTTTAGATACCGATGAGAGCGCTGTCTCAGTGATTGCGCAATATGCTGCGCCGACTAGAAGAAGAATTACCCACAACAGCGGGGGTTTACTGCCATCATCCATGATTGGACTTCAAACTCCTTAAGATAAGACCCTGTCTGGGTCGATTGAATATATAGATACCATATAAAAGGAGACTGGTCAACATTCGTCCCGTCCGGCCTTTATCTGTGATAGAATTAGACATGCGTTTTGTCCGTCTGTGCCCGATCTGCGACTCCGAAGCCTATTCAGACTCTGTGATATGCCCCGAGTGCGCCTCGCAGCTCGATTCCGAATGCTTCGACTCCTTCATGACAAGATGCCCCAAGTGCTTCTATCCCCGGATTTCAGGCCAATATCCCTGCAAGCGGTGTTCCTGCTCTGATCCTGAATCCCATATTATCCATCAGGTCTATCCCGTCGCACGCTATGACGGAAAACTGGGCTTTTCCATCGTCGACAGCTTCAAGTTCCATAACCGCAGGGAACTTGCAAAGGTTGTAGCGCTGTACCTGAACCGTGCTCTGGAAGTCCTCGATCCCGCGGGAAAAGCAGCTGTCGTGCCGATTCCGTGCAGCAGGGGAAGGCTTCTCAGATTCGGCTGGGATCAGATGGAGGAGGTCTGCAGATACCTGAAACGGCCAAAGGTCAATCTGATTCACAGGACCGATGATGATTTGGTCCAGCAGAAGCATTTGGGAAAAAGCCAACGACAGGAAGTGTCCGGCAGTAAATTCCGTCTGGAAGAGGATATTGTCAATCTTGATGATCTGAAGAGCAGAAAGCTGATTGTGGTCGATGACATCATGACCACCGGCAGTACGATGGATGCTGCAATCTCGCTTCTTGAAGAGAGCGGTTTTTCCAATGTCTGCGGCGCAACATGGCTGGCAGAGCTCTGATTGATTGTAGAGCTGAATTAACCAGTACAGCTAAGATAACTAGAATAGCTGATACAACTGGCAAAACGGGATTAGCCAACAACAGCCAAAAATAATAATGGAAAATAATAATTTGTTTTATATAAACAATATATTTAGCCCAATCCGTGTGTTTCCCATTTGCAATCTTTAATGAAAACGACAGTTTTTCTGTTAGATGTAGTAAGGAGTTGAAAATGACTTACAAAGACCTTCTTTTACCACCCAAACATGACATGCTCATGCAGAAAATCGGTAGGGCATCTTCACGAAACATCGACAAGACCGGCGTTTTCTATCACGTGATAACTAAGTCATCAAATGGTGATGCTGTCTTTCTTGCAAAAGGAGCAGGGGAGTATCGACATTCACTGTTATGCAGGCTATGTGAAGAAAGGGGTATTACAATTCTTTTCTCGGTAACGATGCCTACGCATACTCATGATGTTTTCCTTACTCCTGATTGGGAGTCATTACGTGAAGTATTCATGGTTTTGGATACAAATATGAGCAAATTCATTCGTAAAAGCAACCCACAGAGATATCAGAAAGGAGCTCGGCCTTTGAGACGACATCCGGTCTATATCGCAATTAGGGATGTCCTGTATCTAATGGTTTTGGGTAAGTATATCTTCGAGAATATGGCCGGTATGCGCAGGGAAAACAAGTTTGTTCCATATGAGAGCTTCTGGATGCTCAAGAACGGTCATCTTCCGGATGGTTATGATGAAAAGATTTATCCCGCATTATTCGGTATTGATATGCAGAAGCTTTATGAGTTGTATTCCACTACTGATAAGCAGCAATTGTATGATTATGCTTTAGAAATTGCCTCGGGATGGACAAAGGAGAAAACAGAAGCGGTATTCTTCCGGAAATAGTGGGATTAAACCGTCAGTATGTTGGAATCCACGTGCCCCTCAAAATATCTGTGAAGGTCATAGGGGCTGAACATACCCTTGTCCGTGGCAATGCCGCTGATCAGATAAGGCGGTGTCATATCGAATGCAGGGTAGTATCCCTTTACTCCGGTTCCCTCGATGGCAGTTCGCACTCCCATGGCCTGCAATGAGAAATCAGGGTCCCTCATCTCGATTGTGACGGTATCGTGGGTGGGATGACCTACATCAGGAGCGCCGGATACGAACATGGGAATTCCGAAATGCTTGGCACAGATGGCAATCTGGCTAGTTCCGACCTTGTTGAACACATAGCCGTCGAGGCAGATCGCATCAGCTGCACATGTGAAGACATCTATATGTTCCTTGGCCATCACGAAAGCAGGCATGTTGTCCGTTATTACAGTGGTATCGAAGCCCATCTGGCTGCAGACGGTAGCCGTGAGACGCGCTCCCTGGAAATAAGGTCTGGTCTCGGGACAGAACAGCTTGATGACCTTGCCTCTGCTTTGGCATTCCTTGAGCATCATGCCCAGGATGGTCTCGGCAAAGCACTGCGTCATGATTTTTCCGTTATCCGGGAACATGTCCACAAGGTATTTTGCGCATTTTCCAATCTTGGCATAACGCAGGTTGTTGGCTTCAACGATGAAGTCACGGATGGCAAGATCTACCCTTTTTCCTTCCTTGAGGGCCTGTTCTGCAGCAGGGAGAACCGCCTCTGTCACAAGCTTCATTCTTCCAACGGTTGTAGGTCTTGAATGGCTGATCGTATAGGAAGCTTTCTTCAGGTAATCCATCTGAGAAGCTGCATCCATGTCCCGGCATTCCCAGGCAGCCATTGCCATACCCATCGGAGCGGCAGTGAAAGGGCCTGCGCTCTGAGTAACCATATCGGTTATTGCTTTTGCAACCTCAACGTGGGATCTGCAGACTACGAACTCGGTCTTGGCAGGATATATTCTCCTGTCGAGGATTCTGACCTCGCCGTCCTCATACCAGGCGATGTTCTCATACTGAAGCATATATGCCAAGCCTTTGTCCTGTCTTTCCATAAAGCCCTCCTCGGAAAAGGATACTACAGTTTATTGGTTGAATCCATAGGTTGTTCATGGTGCAGCCAGGGTAGCCGGGATAGCTGTGATAGCTAGTTCAACAGGGAAGGCAAAACAAACCGAGATAGCCAGCCTAGCTGGGATAGCCAACAACAGCGAAATCTATTTTAAACAGCATTGGCTGTTGTTCGCTGTACTGGCAATACTGGTTTTCTCCGGTTTACTTGTTGTCTTAGCTATGCTAGGTGGCTTAGCTATCTCAGCGGTGCCGGGCGACTTCACTGTTTAAGCTGATAAATGCTATTCTTCGTATTGACAGAAATTGCTGACTTGAGTATAGTTCAAGAGGATTTTTAATTAAGGTTTTTGAGGGATCGAAAAGCTTCGGTCCCTTTTTTATGGCTTTTTGAGGACTTTTGTCCTCTCAGGGACGCAAATGTTGAAGAATGAGATTACACGGGATCCGCTGTTTCAGGATCTCAACGAAATCGTCGCGAATCTGGGCATGGTGCTCTGCTATGTGAAGACAAGCAAGCAGGGAGCCACTACACAGGTATTCGTGGACATCGCCAAGAGCGAAGGCGAGACCGGAATTGACGACTGTGCGCTGGTGCACAACACGATTCTGCCGCGCCTTTCGATGAAGTACGGACGTGAGGAGCTTTATCTTGAGGTATCCACACCGGGACTTCAGAGGAATCTCCGCGATGTCTATGAGCTTACGGTCTTCAAGGGAAGACGCGTGAGGCTCTACTGCCTGAGCAAGAGCTCATGGGTCAGCGGCGTGATCGAGCAGACAGATGAAAAGGAAGTCATCCTTTCCGATTATGAGGTGGAGGACACCGCGGAGAAGGGTGAGCGCGCAGTGATTGGATTGGAAGATATCCAGAAGGCAAAATTAGATTATAAATGGGAGGATATGAAGAATGTCCGAGTTAAGTGAGGCAATCAGAAGCATGGTCGAGGAGAAGGGTATCTCCCAGGATCTGGTGCTGGACACCATCAGGCAGACACTCTTGGCCACATACAGAAGAAAGTTCGGGACTGATGAGAATGCAGTCGTGACTTTTGCAGAAGATCTTTCGTCAGTGGAGCTTGCATCCCGCAAGGTCGTCGTTGACGAGGATAATTACTACCATGAGGCTACCGAGATTCCTCTGGATGAAGCCAGGGACCTTGTCGAGGATGCCGAAATCGGTGACGAGCTTCTGATTCCCATCGACCCCAAGAGCTTCGACAGAATCAGCGTCCAGACCGGAAAGCAGAGAGCTCAGAGCGCCATCAGGGAAATCCAGAAGGGCGAGCTGATGCAGGAGTTCAAGGGCAAGGTCGGTGAGATCATCAACGGCTATGTCCAGGGCGAGAAGGACGGAGACCTCATCATCGACCTCGGAAAGACCAGCGGTTATCTTCCCAGAAAGAACCAAAGCCCGAAGGAGTTCTACCAGAAGGGCGACAAGATCCGCGTCTTCGTCGAGTCCGTCAAGCCGGATGAGAGATCCGACAAGAACATCCGTGTGGTGCTCAGCCGCGTTGCAACCGAGTTCGTCAAGAAGCTTTTCGAGCTCTATGTTCCCGAGCTTGTCTCCAAGGATCCTTCCATTGAAATTATGAATATCGTGCGCGAGGCCGGTTACAGGACAAAGGTTGCAGTTGCACCCAGAAAGGTGGATGCAGATGCCGTCGGAACCTGTGTCGGACTCAAGGGCAACAGAATCCAGCTGATCATGCGCGAGATGGACGATGAGAGAATCGATGTGATCAAGTGGGATCCGAACCCGCTCGAGTACATTGCAAACGCTCTTTCCCCAGCAAAGGTCACGCAGGTCTACGTCATCGACCAGGCCAAGAAGCAGGCAGTTGCAATCGTTGACGAGAGCCAGCTTTCGCTTGCAATCGGCAAGCAGGGCATGAACGTCAAGCTTGTCAACAGACTCTGCGACTGGATGGTCAATGTAATGACCCAGGATCAGTTCGCCGAGATGGATGTCTTCAAGGAAGCCAGAGACAAGGCAGAGTCCTTCTTCCGCGATGAGGAAGAGGTTGCTTCCGAGCAGCCTGTTTCAGAGGGCGAGGATGATGAGATGATGCTCACCGATCTTCCGATCGATGCCAAGCTCATCGAGAAGCTCCACTTCTACGATATCTGGTCTGTCGAGGAGTTCATCAATCTCACCGATGAGGACCTTGCAGGAATGCACGAGGAAGGACACGATCTTTCCGCAGAAGATGTGGATAAGATCAATGAAATCATTCGCGAAAACGTCGACATCATCGAGGATGAGGTCGAAGGCGCAGAGGGCGAGGAGACCTTCGCCTGCCCGAACTGCGGACATCCGCTTACATACGGCATGACAGAATGTCCGAATTGTCATGTTGGAATCAGCTTCGAGGAAGCTGAAGAAGAGAACGAGGAGTGAAACTGCTGATGCCAGAAGACAATAAGCCAAAGGTAACACTTATCAAGCAAAGCAGAAACCTGGAGCAGAACGCCTCCGCTCAGGCCAAGGTTGAGGTCACGCCTGAAAAGAAAAAGATCGTGATCATCAAGAAAAAGCCTGCCATGGTGGTGAAGGCTC
>CAKJZO010000006.1 GCA_918298275.1 Spirochaetota bacterium
TTCCGGGGCCCTTGCAGGACTGGGAGCCGCTTTCTTCTACCTGACCGGCTATGAGCAGTGGGAGTGCACCACATCGACTGTTCCGGGCATGGGATTCAACGGTATTGCCGCAACCTTCCTCGGAGGTCTGAACCCGATAGGAACGATCTTCTCGTCGTTCTTCATCCAGCACATCACCATCGGCGGCGCCAACGTCGACAAGACGATGTACTGTTCCCAGATTTCGGATCTGATCAGCGCACTGATCATCTACCTCTGCGGTTTCGTTCTCTTCCTCAAGACGTTCATGAAGAACGTGATCCGGAAGAGGGAAGTGAAGCGGACCGGAAAGTACGAAAACTTCAAGCAGGACGGGAGGTAAGAGAGTATGCTGCTACTGATTCAATACATGTTGATATTTGCATCGATCCTCATCCTGGTTGCCCTGGGCGGCTGTTTCTCCGAGCACTCCGGTGTCATCAACCTCGGTCTTGAAGGAATCATGGTCATAGGATCCCTTGGCGGAGCACTGGCAATGAAGTACCTCCCGCTGACAATTCCTGCAGTGCCGTATGTACTTCTGGTGATTCTCTGCGCCATTGTCTTCGGAGTTGCCTATTCTTCACTCCTGGGCGTTGCTTCAATCAACTTCAAGGCTGACCAGACCATCGTCGGAACTGCCCTGAATATGCTCGGAACCGCAGGTGCCACAGTTGCCGTCAAGGCAATCAACACCGCTGCAAACCCCAATGACGTCTCGTCCATAATCCAGTACATCAACCCGAAGAAGAAGTTCCTAATCAATATGGGCGGCTTCGAGTTCAACTGGTTCATGCTGATAACGCTGATAGTGCTTGTGGTTGCTTATGTGGTTCTCTACAAGACAAGATTCGGACTGCGCCTCATGGCCTGCGGAGAGCATCCTCAGGCAGCCGATTCGGTTGGAATCAACGTTCACAAGTACCGTTGGGCAGGTGTTCTGATTTCAGGTGCATACGGCGGTCTCGGCGGAATCTGCTACATCCTGGCCGGTGTTTCCGAGTGGAGATTCGAATACGGTGCCGCAGGCTTCGGATTCCTTGCCCTTGCCGTCATGATCTTCGGACAGTGGAAACCCCACAGAATCGCCCTTGCAGGTCTGCTTTTTGGCTTCTTCAGGGCATTGTCCAACGTCTATTTCGGTTTCCCGTTCCTGGTGAAACTGAATATCCCCGGCAATATCTACAACATGATGCCTTACATCATCTCGCTGATAGTGCTTGCCCTGACTTCAAGCCGCTCACGCGCACCGAAGGCAGAGGGTATCCCGTACGATAAAGGTCAACGATAACTGTTGCTCTTATAAACAATAAAGCCCCGGAATTGCCGGGGCTTTCCTTTTTTGATTCGATTAATTGCCGAGCTTCATGTCTCCGTCCTTGACCCAACCGAGCTTTCGGACAAGGGCGTTTATGGCAAAGGCAAGGATCGCCGGAAGGACAATTGCTATCAGCACCAGTCCGATCCAGTCCATGGCTGTGGGGCTTATTGCAACGGCGCCTCTGGCTATGGCTGCTTCACTGGGGGAAACCCAACCGGTCCAGACTCCTATGGGACCGCACAGTCCGCAGGTTCCCATTCCGGAGTTGATGGCCGCTCCGTTCATCTGGAGCTTGAAGAGGCAGGTGGCAATAGGTCCGGTGATTGCAGAGGCAAGGGTGGGTGCAATCCAGATTCTTGGGTTCTTAACAATGTTTCCCATCTGGAGCATCGATGTGCCCAGACCCTGGGAAACAAGGCCTCCCCATCTGTTTTCCCTGAAGGAGATAACGGCAAATCCGACCATCTGGGCGCAGCATCCTGCAACGGCAGCTCCGCCTGCAAGGCCCGTAAGCGACAGTACCGAGCAGATCGCAGCAGATGAAATCGGTAATGTAAGCGCAATTCCGACAAGAACCGATACCGCTATTCCCATCCAGAAGGGCTGGAGTTTGGTCGCCTTGTCAATAACCAGACCGAACGCATTTGCCGCAGATCCGATAGGTGGGGCGATGAGCTTTGCCAGAGCGACACCTATGAGAATCGTAACTGCAGGTGTTACAAGGATATCGACCTTGGTTTCCTTGCTTACTGCCTTGCCGAACTCTGCAGCGACTATTGCAATTATCAGGACTGCAAGCGGTCCGCCCGCACCGCCTTCGGCATTGGCTGCCCAACCTACGGCTGCAAGCGAGAAAAGAACCATGGGAGGGGCCTGCAGTGCATAGCCGATGGCGATTGCCATCGCAGGTCCGGATATGGCCATGGCATATGAGCCTATGTCAGTGAGGAACTGTATGTTCAGCTGCGTTCCTAACGTCCTGATGATTGTTCCGATCAGAAGGGAACAGAAAAGGCCCTGGGCCATTGCCGAAAGGGCATCTATTCCATAGCGCTTGGCTGAAAACTCGATGTTCTTCCTTTTTAGAAATTCCTTGAACTTGTTCATGACTCAGAGAATACTTCTTTGAAGTCTTTTTGTTCAATAGTATGAAGATTGAATCAGTTGTTGTAATGGTTCTTGAGAGCCTTCCCCATTGGTGGTATTCTTTTGTCATGGCAAATTCCAGAAAACAGCTCAAACCCGGCGCAGTCCTAGTATTGGGGTTTCTTTCCATAATTGTCCTGGGGTCTCTTCTGCTGTTCCTTCCGTTCTCAAGGAAGGCAGGTGCATCCTGCAGCTATCTGGATTGTCTGTTCGTAGCCGTAAGCTCCGTGTGTGTCACCGGACTTACGACTGTTGACATAGCAACTACATTCACGATATTCGGCAGGGTAGTACTTGCGCTCCTGATTCAGATAGGAGGGCTTGGATTCGCTTCATTTGCATTGTTCATCCTTTCGCTTCTGGGAAAGAGGCTATCTTTCTCAAGCATGTCTCTTGCAAAGGAAGCGATGAATTATGACAGCGGAAAGGGGATAGTGAGTCTTGTAGTCAGCGTCATGCGCCTGGCTTTTGCCATCGAGCTATCCGGTGCGGTACTGCTGTACTTCCCTTACAGCCGTATCTGTACGGGTTTCTGGAAGGCCGCAGGCATGGCGCTCTTCCATTCGGTATCGGCCTTCAACAATGCAGGCTTTGACCTGAACGGGGATTTCAGTTCACTGGCCGTGTTCCACGGAAACGTATATGTCAACATCGTGGTTGCAGTGCTTATAATACTGGGCGGACTCGGGTTCTTCGTGATGAGGGATATCATCCACAACGGCCGCTGGCAGAAGCTCTCGTTCCACACGAAGATGGTTCTGACCATGACCGCAATTCTTGTCATCGGCGGAATGCTGCTGCTGATTGTCGGCGGAACAGGGGTTCTCGATGCATTCTTCCTGTCGGTCTCCGCCAGAACTGCGGGATTCTCGACGATGCCGGTTGAGAACCTTTCCAACAGTTCCTCTCTTGTGATGATCTTCCTGATGTTCATCGGTGCAAACCCCGGATCCACGGGAGGCGGAGTGAAGACGACTACGATCTTCGTCATCTTCATTGCAATGGCAACTGTTGTCTCAGGCAAGAAGCCGACCGTATTCAAGAGACGTATTCCGCAGGACAGCATCATAAAGGCACTGACTGTCTTTGTCATGGCAATCCTTGTAATACTGCTTGCAACGTTCGGAATAATGCTGGTTGAAGGAAGCAGATTCTCGACGCTCGATATCCTTTTCGAAGTAGTTTCCGCAGCGGCTACCGTCGGACTGTCGAGGTCGCTGACACCGCTCTTGCACATAGCCAGCAAGATTATGATAATGATCGTGATGTTCTTTGGTCGTCTCGGACCGCTGACCATAATAACAATGTTCACGAAGGTCAAGCCTGAGCGTCTGGAATATCTTGAGGAGAATGTCCTCATCGGCTGATAGGAGGTAGATATGGCAAGAATTAGTTCTGACATCTACGGCGTCATAGGCGTCGGTTATTTCGGAAGTGCCGTGGCCCGCACTCTGGCTGCAGCAGGAAAGGGTGTCATTGCCATTGATATTGACCAGGCAAAGCTCAAGGATCTCAGTCCGTATGTGTCCTCGGTCTATCAGATAGAGAACATTTCCAAGGAAGCTCTGGAAGATGCAGGAATCGGAAACTGCGCTACCGTAATAATCGGAATAGGCGAGAACATTGAATCCAGTATCCTGGCAGCCCTTGCCTGCATAGAAATCGGAGTTCCCCGCGTAATAAGCAAGGCCGGCAGCAAATCGCACGGAAAGATTCTCGAGAAGCTCGGTGCTGAGGTGATATTCCCTGAGTTCGATGCCGGCGAACGAATCGCCATGAGCCTTATGAGCAAGGCAAACCTGGACAGACTTCCTATTTCGGAAGAGTTTTCAATTGTCAGCCTGGATCTCAATCCGAATTTCGAGGGTAGAACGATCCTGGATCTGAACTGGCGAAAGAAATACAACATCAACGTCATTGCCCTGATTTCCGGCGGTAAGGCGAATGCCATGATTCTCCCGGATACCATTATTCCGAGAGACGCCAGGGTTGTTCTTGCAGGAAGCAACCAGTCTCTTGAGAAATTCAGGGAAGTCAATGCCAAGGGGATGGATTAATACTTAAAAAACAATAAGTAAATCCATTGCATTATTATTTAAATGATGTTATCGTCTCAATATGACCAGAACAGTTAGAGTAGGGTCTCTGACAATAGGCGGAAATTCACCTGTCAGGGTCCAGACTATGTATGACATACCTCTTTCAAAACTCGAGCCCCGTTTCGAGTCACGCATGGCCGTTCTGAAGGCCATGGGCTGCGACATCATACGCTTTTCATATCCGGATATCAGAGAGCATGACGCACTGTGCAATGTCGTCAGACTTTGCCCCATGCCTGTAGTAGCAGATATCCATTTCGACTGGCGCAATGCCATGGATGCGATGGACTGCAATGTTGCAAAGATCAGAATCAATCCCGGCAACATAGGGGAGAGATGGAAGACAGAGGAAATAGTCAGAAAGGCACTTGATAAGGGCGTTGCAATCCGCATCGGTCTCAACAGCGGTTCATTACCCAGAAACGACGGCAAGAAGAGCATGGTCGACCTGATGGTGGATACTGCCCTCGAGTATATTTCCTGGTTCGAGAACCTCGGATTCTACAACACAGTCGTTTCTCTCAAGGCATCCGACAGCGCTCTTTCCTATGAGGCTGCAAAGGAGTTCTCGAAGAGAAGCGATTATCCCATGCACCTCGGTGTTACCGAAGCCGGCGGAGTAGTTTCATCCTGCGTCAAATCCACATGGACGCTCGGAAGGCTCCTGGAGCAGGGAATAGGCGGTACTATCCGTTATTCAATAACGGGAAGCATTGAGGATGAAGTTCAGGCAGGTGCCGAGCTGCTCAGAACACTGGGGATGCGCAAGGGCGGAATGAAGATCGTGTCCTGTCCCATGTGCGGACGCTGCAGCTTCAACAGCCAGGGATTTCTGAAGGAAGTAGAGCATGAGCTTCTTGCAACCGGCAAAGACATGTGCGTTGCAATCATGGGCTGTCAGGTCAACGGTCCGGGCGAAGCCAAGGGAGCGGATCTTGCTGTAACCGGAATAGGGAACAAGGTCTACCTCTACAGAAAGGGTGAAATCTATAAGCAGATTGATAGTGCCGATGCCAAAGCAGAGCTTCTGAAGGCAGTATCAGAGTACGAGATATGAAAGACAAACTGATAATCAGGGGTGCCAGCGAGCACAACCTCAAGCATGTGGATCTGGATCTGGACAAGAACAGCCTCATAGTTATCTCCGGCCTCTCCGGAAGCGGAAAGAGTTCTCTTGCATTCGATACCATATTTGCTGAAGGACAAAGAAGATATGTTGAATCTCTGAGCTCCTATGCCAGAATGTTCCTCGGCCGTTTGGACAAGCCAGAAGTCGAGCTTATAGAAGGCCTTTCACCTGCTATCGCCATAGAGCAGAAGACTACCGGAAACAACCCCCGTTCAACCGTCGGTACCGTTACCGAAGTCTATGACTATTACAGACTTCTCTGGGCAAGAATCGGCATTGTCCACTGCCCGCAGTGCGGAAGGACCATCAGCCGCATGTCCGTTGACCAGATAATCGATGCCATCTACCGCCGCGGCGAAGAAGGCTCAAGAATCATGGTACTTGCTCCTGTTGCCCTGGGCCGAAAAGGCGAATACAAGAAGGTTCTGGAAGATGCCAAGAAGTCCGGTTATCAGAGAGTACGCATCGACGGACAGATGCACATGCTGGATGAAAGCTTTGCCCTGGACAAGCAGGTCAAGCATACCATCAGCATTGTTGTCGACCGTCTGATTCTGGAGAAATCCAGCCGTCTGAGGCTTGCAGATTCCATAGAGAAATCCACCGACATGACAGGCGGACTAGTGGAGGTCACCTACATAGCCGAGGACAAGTCAGAAAGCTCCGAAATATACTCCGAGCAGAACAGCTGTCCTCACTGCGGAATCTCCATCGGAGAGGTCCAGCCCAGGCTGTTCTCGTTCAACAATCCCTTCGGTGCATGTCCCGAATGCAATGGCCTCGGTTTCAAGACCGAGTATGATGAAGATAAGATAATTCCCGATAAGACAAAGAGTTTCGATGAAGGAGCAATTGCATCGCTCAATCCGAATGCAGGGTGGGGACGTGCAGGCTTCGAGGCTTTTGCAAAGAGCCACGGTTTTACGACCAAGACTCCTTTCAACAAGCTTACTACGGATCAGTACAACGCAGTCCTCTACGGATCAAGCACCAAGTTCAAGATGGACTATGAAGACAAGATGGGCTCGGTGAGCATCAACAGACGCTGGCATGGAGTCATCAATGACCTCAAGCGCCGCTATGCGGAAACCGAGAGCGTTGCCATCAGGACCTGGATCAATTCCTTCCAGACCGAGGTGGAGTGCCCGGTCTGTCACGGGGAGAAGCTCAGACCGGAGGCTCTTTCCGTATTCGTTGGCGGCAAGAACATCAATCAGGCCACAGCGATGAACATCCGCGACAGCTATGATTTCTTCCTCAGCCTGAATCTTACTGAGAACGAGAACAAGATCGCCTACCAGATAATGAAGGAAATCAAGGCAAGGCTGACATTCCTCAAGAACGTCGGACTGAGCTATCTGACTCTCAACCGCAGCGCCGGCACCCTCAGCGGAGGCGAAGCCCAGAGAATCAGGCTTGCAACCCAGATCGGGTCTGCTCTCAGCGGAGTGCTTTACGTCCTTGACGAGCCCTCCATCGGCCTGCACCAGAGGGACAACCAGAGACTGATCGATACTCTCAAGAATCTCCGTGACATCGGCAACACGGTGCTTGTTGTAGAGCACGACGAGGCGACCATCAGAAACGCCGATTACGTCGTGGACATGGGTCCCGGGGCAGGCGAGCACGGCGGTTATGTTATTGCACAGGGAACGCCGGAGCAGATAGAGAAAAATCCCGACAGCATCACAGGACAGTTCCTTTCGGGCAAGATCCGGATACCGGTTCCTTTCCTCAGAAGACCCGGAAACGGCAAGCATCTGAAGGTCATCGGAGCTACCAAGAACAACCTTTATAATGTGGACTTCGATATTCCGCTCGGGAAGCTGGTGGTGCTCACCGGAGTCTCCGGAAGCGGAAAGAGTACGCTTCTGAACCAGATACTAACACCAGCCTTAAGAGACAGGTTCAATAAGAAAAAGGAGAGGTTCAATGGCTATCAGGCCATCGAAGGGGCTGAATACCTGGACAAGCTGATTCAGATTGACCAGAGCCCGATAGGCAAGACCCCACGTTCGAATCCGGCAACATATGTCGAGGTCTGGGGCCATATCAGAGACCTCTTTGCAAGCCTTCCTGAAAGCAAGGCCCGAGGTTACAGGGGAGGAAGATTCAGCTTCAATGTACCAGGCGGAAGATGTGAACACTGCCATGGTGACGGAAACATCAAGATCGAGATGAACTTCCTTCCGGATGTCTATGTCACCTGTGATGTCTGTCACGGCAAGCGCTTCAATCAGGAAACTCTTGCAATCCACTACAAGGGCAAGAGCATTGCCGATGTCCTGGACATGACAGTCAGCGAGGCGCTTGAGTTCTTCCAGGCGGTTCCGCCCATCAAGAGAAAGCTCCAGACCCTGGAGAGCGTGGGACTTGGCTATATCAAGCTGGGGCAGAGCGCCCTGACTCTCAGCGGCGGTGAAGCCCAGCGAGTCAAACTGTCCCTGGAACTGAGCAAGATCGGAACGGGCAAGACCCTCTATGTATTGGATGAACCCACGACAGGTCTTCACTTTGCGGATATCAAGAAACTGATGGAAGTGGTTGACCGCCTTGTCGAGGCCGGAAACACCGTTGTCATGATTGAGCATAACCTGGATGTCATCAAACTGGCAGACCATATCATAGACCTGGGACCCGAAGGCGGTGACGGAGGAGGGCATATCGTTGCCCAAGGAACGCCGGAGGAAGTTTCTCTTTGCAAAGATTCGTATACGGGTTATTATCTGAATAAGATTCTGAATACTTGAGAGAGTTAATATAACCTGATGAAGCGCTTTCTGGCCGTTCTGGCCCTCCTGACAGTTGCCCTGGCTTTTGCCTTTGCGGAAATTCCGCTTCTGGCAAGGTCAATCCTGTCATCGAGTACCGAGGAGCTTCGGGCCATGTCACGGGCTTTCGGCCTCGATGACCAGGTTCCCGAGGATCAGCTCGTTGAAAACCTCCTCGAGTATTTCTCGATTGATCTGGATGAACAGCCCGAAGAGGATTCACAGATAAAGCCCCAGAAAGCAACATCCATAATGATCGACAATGCCGACAGTCTGTTCTCCTCCGGTGATACTGTGATATTGTCAGGCAATGTAAGGATTTCCTTCACTACGGAGTCAGATAGCTCCGAGCGTACGCTGATTTCCGATACTGTGGCAATCAACCTCAAGGAGAAGGTCCTCGATGCCTCGGGATCGGTTTCTTTGGATGGAACAAAAGACCAGAAGCGTACCTTCAGGGGCGAAGTCATCAGCCTTGACTGGGGATCGCTTGATGTCGTCGTGTTCGAGGGAATGAGCTCCACGGGAAGGAAGAATTCTTCCGGAACCGAAATCATGTTCTACGTTGCCGGCGATTCGATTTCCTACGCCGGTGCAAGCGGAGGAATCTTCTTCCGGCACGGCACGATAGCCACTACCAGCGAGGATCCATACTGGAGCATCACGGCCGACAAACTCTCGCTTTCACAGAACGACCTGTTCGTAGACAGGGCGGTCTTCAAGCTCGGAAGGGTTCCGATCTTCTATTTCCCGATTTTCTTCTATCCGGGCACGACGCTTTCCTTCAACCCGTCTATGGGTCTTTCAAGCGATAGGGGAATGTTCCTGACAACCACGTACGAGGTCTATGGAAAATACCCGAAGCTAGGAGTGCTAGGAACTAAGGGCAAGACGAATTCCTCTGATGCCAAGGACGATTCAAACGACAATTCCGATGTTTCCAAGTCCATCACCTCGTTTCTCAGCACCAGCGACGATTCGGAGATGATCCGCGACGGCTTCTACTACAGGGCCCTGGAAGACGGGGAGCAGCCAAGCGATCTGGAGAAGTGGGCGAAGAGCAGCTCAAGCTATATGGCTGTCTTTGCAGATACCTATGAAAACATCGGAACGATACTTGGAATCGATACATTGAATTACCTTTTCGATAAGAAGATGATGATTTCGGCTATCGGTGTCATGGGCTACAGTGCCAACAAGCTCGATACCTACCTCAACCGTTTCAGATATTCATTCGACTTCAATTTCAACTACAGGATCAACAAGCTGAACCTGACGGTCAAGCTTCCGACCCTGAGCGACCCGTATGTCAGACGCAATTATCTGAACAGGAACACCGCCTTTGCATTGGATTCCATTCTCAATGCCGAGCAGTTCTTCCCGACCACATATTCGGATGTGAACAACTACACCTGGTCGGCCGATGCGAGCTACAGCCTTTCGAAGGGTGCCTACAGCCTGAATCTCAGTTCCCTGAAGGCCGACATCGATTTCAAGTTCAACAAGACGACCGAGAACGGCGAGAGTTTCTACAAATCGGATGTCGTCGAAGCGTCTTTGCCTTATCTCAGCCTGTCGTCGAACGGTACGTTCCTTGACCTCAAGGGGCAGAGCACAAAGACTACGAAGTCCCTGGAATACACAAGTGAACTGGCCCGTGAGTTCTCGGAGGAACTAGCTGAGCTTGAGAATGAAGATCCGACGGAGGTCGAATCAGGGGAATCTGTCACAATTGACCTCAGACCGTACAAGGGTCCGGATCTCAAACTTGAGGAGACAACCACCACAGAAGCGGCTTCTCTCAAGATGGGCTATACCTTCAGCCAGAGCCTGGACAACATTTACAAGGAAGAGCTCAAGCACGACAATTTCTACACCAGGGTCTCCGGGTCGTTCTATGTGAATGCCGCCGCCCCGGGCAGGTGGTTCGAGATTTCGGAAACGGTCAGGCCGCAGTTCAACTTTACCAAGAGCAACCTTTCCGATGAGAATCCGGAAAACGTGAGTACGATCGATGAGTTCAACCTTACATCGGTTTTCAAGGCCGCAATCCCCAGACTCGGAATCACATACAATCTGCAGCAAAGGATCTACACCCACTACGAGAGAACCGGTGCAGGGTCCGGTGAGAACAGAGACCGCTGGGGCGAGTGGACCAAGGAAGACGTACAGATCCACAACATCACATTCTCCAAGGCGGTAGGACGTTTCACGTTCGGTTTCTATTCCCAGTTCAAGCCTCTTACCGAAATCATCAAGCCATCGCTCAGCTATTCCGACGGAACCTTCGCCGCATCTGCTGATTTCTCACTGAAGAGGACAGAGGATCAGGACGAGTTCGAGAAGGGCAATGCCAATCTGAATCTGTCCTACACCGGCGGTATCTTCTTTGTTTCTGCTTCCAACAGCTATGACTTCTCCAAGGTCAAGAATGCAGAAGGAGAGGAGTACTGGGACGGTTATACCCTCAGCCAGAGTGCATGGCTGAAGCCTGTTAAGGGGCTTACTTTTACACAGAACTCTTCATTCAAAGGCAAGTTCATTGCCCAGAGGCTATCGTTCGGCGCATCCTATGTCCTGGATACGAGCATTCTCGACTTCAGCGCGAATGCCGGGATGAGTTTCAAGGACAAGGATTACCAGAAGGACAACCTGAATCTCTCGGTCAGACTCTCCCAGGACAAATTCACTTTCTGGAGAGGACGAATCGGTTTCGATTCCTCGCTGACCATGGCGTTCAACTACGATTTCCAGAACCCGTACCGAACGTCACTGACAGTCAACTTCACGTTCAATTTCAGCGTTGCGGAGTTCCTGGATCTCAGCTTCAGCGTGAGCAGCGCGAACAAGTCATTCTCGAAGTATTTCGATTTCGACACCGATACGTTCAACATCGCCTACATGTGGGAAGACCTGAAGAAGAGCTTCGATTTCTTCGGCACGGGACGCAGGAACACGGGCTTCAACCTCAGCTCCTTCAAGATCGGAGCCGTTCACTACATGCGTGACTGGAATCTCTACGTTGACGCACAGGGCAGTCTTACAACACAATACAGTGGTAAATACGAGTGGGTACCCACGGTGACGGTCTACCTCAGGTGGAACGCCATACCCGAGCTCAAGACCCAGGGATCCTGGGACAGCTACAACAGGAAGTGGGAATAGGGAGGAAGTATCTACAGATGGGAACAAGCTTTGTCTTCGAGAATCCTGATGCAATGAGAAGCGTCTGCGGAATCAATGATGCAAATGTGCCTTACCTCGAGAAACTGCTGGGCTGCAGCATCTACGTGCGCGGTGACAGGGTTGAATGCAACACCGAGGACAGCGCCAATCCGGAGGTCAGCTCGCAGCTTTTCTCCGAACTGATGGACAGGCTCTCAAGGCTTTCAGGCATAACGAGCGATATCAGCGAGCCCGAGATTCTCATGGAATACAAGAGCGCCCAGAGTGCCATGGAGAAAGGGCAGGGAACGGAGGCTCCTTCGAAGCGGGAGTTCATTTCCGTCCTCAGCAAGGCTGTCTATCCCAAGAGCGACCATCAGGAACAGTACATCCATGCCATGAACAACAGCCAGATCACCTTCGGAATCGGTCCTGCCGGTACAGGCAAGACCTATCTGGCCGTTGCACACAGCTTGGGAGAACTTCTTAGCGGCCGAAAGCAGAAGCTTATCCTGACACGTCCCGTCGTTGAAGCCGGCGAAAGCCTGGGTTTCCTTCCCGGGGACCTTTCCCAGAAGCTCAACCCATACCTCAGGCCGCTGTATGACAGCATGGAGGCTCTCATCGCTCCTGCCACGATAAGGAGGCTCGAGGATTCCGGTTCGATCGAAATCGCCCCGCTGGCTTACATGAGGGGTCGCAGCATCCACAATGCCTGCATAATCCTCGATGAGGCGCAGAACACCACACAAGCCCAAATGAAGATGTTTCTCACTAGGATTGGAGAAAACTCTTGTGCTATAATAACAGGAGATGTAACCCAGATAGATCTTCCGAAAAGTCAGCAGAGCGGTCTGGTGCATGCAAGAAGCATTCTGGATGGCATCGAAGGTATATCATTCGTGAACTTTTCGGCCCGCGATACGGTCAGGTCACGGATTGTGCAAAGGATAATTGACGCATATGAGAAAAACTAAGGCAGACAGAGCGGGATCCAGAAAGCTTTCGTTCTTTTTCTGCACATTGATAATGCTTATTCTCTCGGTAACCGTTCCGATTCTGCTGAAGACCAATACGCAGGTTCAGTACAAGTCCATTTACTCGGGCTATACGATAGGCGAGATTGCCGAGAAGAATGTCTATGCCAAGACTTCCATAGACCTTATTGATTCCAAAGCGACTCAGAAGGCAATCGAAGAAGCCAGAGCGGCCGTGCTTCCGGTATTCACTCATTCCAACATAACCAATTCACGGATTCTGGCAAAAGCTGATGCTGTGCGTCAGGCGGTTGCGAACTTCGACTATGAGATGCTTGTATCGATTCTGGGAGAGACAATAGCCTCTAAGATCATGTCTCTGGACAAGGTCGACATCCTTTCGTATGCGTATGATATCGTGTCTGATATCCTCAAGATCGGTTATTTCGATGAATCAGAAATAAGGGAAGCCTGGAACGAGGGTTATAAGGAAATCACTATCAGCAATCTCTACCAGGAATCGGGTTCCTTCGAATATACCATTGAACTCAACGGCACTTTCGTTGTCATGGATTCCAACATCCGTGAGTTCCTCACCGAACGCCTTTCGGGAATCCTGGATGACCTTTCGGCCAAGGAAGCCATCCTCCTCGAGGATATCATCCAGGAAATCACCGAGCCCAACATCCTTTACGACAGGGCCCTTACGGAACATAGGCGGGACGATGCCGAAAAGAACGTCGATACCGTCGTGATTTCAATCACCAAAGGCCAGATACTCATCGAGGCCGATCACGTCGTCAACCATGAGCAGATGGAGCTTCTGAGACTTCTGAGCACTCAGAGCAATTCCTTCTCATTCATAGAGATGGTGGGGCATATTATCTTTGACAGCATTGTTCTCTCCATCGGACTTTATGTTTTCGGAATGTTCCTCGGCAGCAGCGATCTCCACTTCAGGCAGCACAATTTCCTGCTTGTTGCCGGATTCTTGATTTCACTGATTGCTACATTCTTCCTGACTCTGCTCTCATCGCGTCTGAATCTTGAATTCAGCGATTCATTCCTTCCGATATTCTTCCTTCCGCTGTTCATGACGGAAGTCACAGGCTACAAGAGAATCGGTTTCGTTTCCAGCTTCATGCTGGCTGCCGTGATGGCAACGCTGCCGACCGCTTCAATCATGACATTCTTCTACTGCATAGTTTGTTCCAGCGTATCGGTGTTCCTCATCAGGTTCTTCAACAGACGTCTGGACATGATCTACCAGTGGTTCTTCTCGGCCATTGCCTGTGCCGGCGTTTCAATCCTGTTCATGGTAATCACACAGGCATCGTTCACGATGATCTTCACCGTTCTTCTCGGAACCCTGATCAACGTCTCGATCGCATACATCCTGCTGACTGCATTGCTTCCTGTGGCCGAGAAGGTCTTCAACCTTCCGACCATCTTCAGGCTCTATGAGCTGGCATACGGAGAGAACCCGATTCTCAACAGGCTTTCTGGTGCCGCTCCCGGAACCTACAGCCACAGCGTTGCGGTTGCAGACCTTGCCGAAGTAGGCGCAAAGGCAATCGGTGCCAATCCGCTGCTTGCAAGGGTAGGCGGACTGTATCACGATATCGGAAAGATCGAGCATCCCGAGTACTTCATCGAGAACCAGAACGGAGTGAACAAGCATGACGATATCAGCCCGAGCCTTTCTGTCGCTGTCATCAAGAGCCACATCAAGGTCGGTGCTGAAAAGGGAAGGGAAGCCGGTCTGCCGATAGAGATCATCAAGATAATCCAGAGCCACCACGGAAACGATGTAATCGCCTATTTCTACAACGAAGCCCTGAAATTCCAGGCTGCTTCCGCTGACGACAACAAGGGCGAGACCGTCAAGGCCTCAGACTTCTCATACAACGCCGATATCCCGGACTTCAAGGAATGCGGAATAGTCATGCTTGCGGACAGCATCGAGGCCGCCAGCAGAACCGTGACTCCGAACGCCTCCAAGTACGCCAAGCTGATAGACAGCATCTTCCTTGGAAAGATCGAGCGCGGACAGCTGGATGACAGCAACCTTACCATGAACGATATCAGGACACTTTCAGAGGCCTTCGTAAAGACCCTGGTTGCCAGGAACCACTCCAGAATCGAATATCCGGATGAGGACTGATGAACATGAATACGATCGATGTTTCCTACGACAAGGAATCCTACAAGGAGCTTGCCCCCAAGAAATTCGTGCTTGAGTATCTTAACAGGGTGCTCTCCGAAATAAAGCTGTCGAATGTGGAGTTCTCCGTATCCTTCATCAATGAAGTCAACATGAAGAAGATGAACAGGAAGTTCAGGGGTATCGATGACAGCACCGACATCCTGAGCTTTGCTGCAGAGGATGACGACGGATTCGGATTCATAAGCGCAGGCAGGCGCAAGAGGGTACTGGGCGATATGCTCATCTGTCCCGAGGTCCTGGGAAGAAACGCCCGGACTTTCAAGGTAACGGAGAACGAGGAACTCAGGCGGCTTCTGATTCACGGCGTCCTTCATCTGTCCGGAGAGAACCACCAGACAAACGATCCCTCCGAGCCCATGCTGATCAGGCAGGAAAAGATTCTTTCAAAGCTTGTTCTGAGCTGACAGACCCTGTTCGATGGAGTTTACTGCATAATCAAGAACTGAAGATACTCTGTAGAACTTTGGATTTACCGATCCGACGAAAACCAGATATCTGGGATTCTCGTCAGGCAAGGTCGTGACGATTGATGTGTTTCCATCCGGGAACCTGACCATATCTGCAATCACATCCAGATTGCTCGTGTAGCTGCCGTCCGTCGAATAGGAGACGCTTTTCGATTCCTGATTGTGCTCGGTTACTCCGAGAACGCAGCTGACTTCCGGTATCCTTACATCAGGGCGGGTAATCGAATTGATCAGGGCTCTGTTCATCCTCTGGGATTCGGATATCATGGAGCTGTCGTTCAGGTCATAGAACGGATATGTCGTATCGGCAAGAACTTCTCCGCTTCTGATGTCAAGGACAAGTCCCACGCAGTAGTCCGGGCTCTGGATTTCGAACACCTGCTGCAATGCAAGGTCCAGCAGATACTGGATGTCGAGGTCTATCGACAGATACACGTCCTTTCCGTAGGTCGTGGATTCGCCGAAGCCCGGGGCGGGTGAGAGCACGCTGTCGAAGACCTTCTCGGTTTCGCTGATCAGCTGTGCGGCATGGAAGGCAGCGGGATAGGTCCTTGTATAATCCTTGCGCATGATGACTTCACCGGATGGGATGCTGCTCTTCTCGAGGTCTGCCAGAATCAGGGTTGCATCTGAGGCTTCCAGTCCGGAAGCAACGGGAACAAACTCTTCAGAGGAACCGGAGATAGTATGTATTATATCTCCCGGAGTGGAATCTGCATGGATGGAGATGATCTGGGATATCGTTTCGATGTTGCCGGAGCTCCTGCTGACAAGTACGGTCGTCGTGGGAACCTCAAGCGCCAGAGCTCTGCCGTTGCGGTCATAGATCGTTCCGCGTACAACATGGGTTGCGACATTCGGGTTGTTGTATTTGCCCGTCCGCACTCCGTTTGAAATCATGAGTTCCGCCAGAACGCCCACCAGCACAAGTATTACCAGAAGTGCTATGGCAAGCAGGAAGGTTGAAATGTTGCCTCTACTCGTTGAAGAACCCATGATTTGATATTATAATTACAGAGAAGGTTACACAAGGGGTTAATTGCCGTGGCACGTTCCAGAAGCTATGATGACATAAGCGACAACAGGGTCTCGAGAAGGGGAAGCTCGTCTTCCAAGATTCTTCTTGCGGTAATCCTGCTATCTATTCTCATCTGTGCCATAGCTGTCCTTGTCTGGGTCAAGCTCCTCGAGACACAGGAGATAACCGGTGCGGAAAGCAACGCGCTTCCGGCTGTCTCGGACAACGCTGCGGATAAGGTAGTCGTCACTCCGTCTGCAGAGCCTGAGCCTGTTTCCGAGGCATCTTCGGTTGCCTCGAAGATAGCGGATTCCTCGGTGGACCTTTCTATCGACAGCGCCATCAGCGCACTCTCGGCGGCATCGGCCTTGGAGACTGATTACATTACGGCTTCGGACTATGGTCTTTCGGACGTCCCGGAGGATTCCGTTGTCATGGAAGAGAGCGTGGAGATGAAAAAGCCCGCAATCGCTCAGAATCTCTCCATTTCCCAGCAGTCATCCTTCTCGAGGGATATTGTCCGCTACCAGCAGTACACAATCAAAGCAGGTGATTCGCTTCTTTCGATTGCCGACAGCTTCGGACTCAGCGTCCAGACCCTGGTTGCCGTGAACCAGATCAAGAGCACGATGGACCTCTGGATCGGAAGCACGCTGCAGGTTCCCGACCGTGACGGAACGCTGTATGTAGTCAAGGAAGGCGATACCCTTGTGTCCATAGCTGCCCAGCTGGGTCTGGCAATCAGTCCCAAGACCCTCGGTGATGTGAACGGAATTATGGAAGATGACCTGACTGCAGGACAAAAGCTCTTCATTCCGTATGAAACCATCGAGAGCTCAGGCACCATAACTTCCAGTTCCGAGCCTTCGTTCATGCTTCCCTCGGAGGGGACCACTACAGGTCTCTTCAATACCAAGGTTGCCAATCCGGTAGGCGACAATCCGATACAGCTCGACGGAATAATCCTTCAGGCTGCATCAGGTACGGAAGTCTGTGCAGCAGAGGCCGGAACAGTGGTCGACAAGGGTTTCAACGACAACGGCACCCTGTTCGTGAAGATAATGCACTCGAGCGGCTATACTTCCTATTATGATTATCTTGGTTCCGTTTCAGTGGATACCGCCGATACCGTCGCCAAGGGACAGGTGATCGGAACCTACGGTGAGGCCATGGCAAACAACGACCAGCCCATCATCTTCTTCAAGATAGAGCAGGGCGGAGTAGCCTTCGACCCGTATTCATTCCTTTGATATCAACGCAAACTAAAAGAAAAGGCAGTCTGTCCGACTGCCTTTTTCTGAATGGTGCTCCGGATTATCTGAGCTGCGTGGATGTGTCGTTTGCAATGTCCATGCGGTAGAGCATGCTGTCGACCGTACCTGCGATGTAGACTCCTGCTGTACCTGACTCGAGGATGTTTGTAATATCAGCAGTCCTGAGGTTGGCGGCAAAGCCCGTGCTGATTTGAAGAACATCACCGTCCGATACCTTGACCTTGTCGAAGTAGCTGTTGCACTTGAAGATGACATAGTCGGCATCTCCGTCGTTGTAAAGGAAGGATGCGGCCTGAGTGGAGTAGGCCGAGGGGACGGAAGACTTGGGCGTGGTCCAGATGTCCGAGGAAACACCTGCGGACGTCAGCTTGTAGAGGTTGGATTTAGCCGTGGAGTTGTTGTAGTTCAGGAGCACGTAATCATCATCGGCAATCCTCTGGAAACCGGTGTAGGTGCTTGAGGAGCCGTCGATTCCATCGATGAGCTTTGTGCCTGTGGAGGCCTGGATGACATAGAACTTGTAGTTCTGATCGGCATCCTTGACGCTGAAGAATGCATAGTCTCCGCAAACCAGATAGTACTGGACGGCAACATCGGAGAGGATTGCGCTTGCTCCCGCGTTGTATCTGTAGATCTTTGAACTGTCATAGAACAGACCGTTGGGAAGAAGTCCGTTGAAGGTTCCGTCCAGTGTTTCTGCGTTGGCAGTGGCACCGGCATAGTAGGAGATGTTCGCAGTCAGTGTATTGCGGTTCTGATTGAGAACCAGGAACGAACCGTCGGTCGTGTTGAGGCTTGCGCCGCGGACAATGATCTGCTCCGAACTGCCGAAGACGGCATTGCCGGAACCGATCTTGCGGACGGCTTCATCCGAGAGATAGTAGTATTCATCGTTGTAGATTCCCAGGAAGGACTTGATGGTTACATTGGTGCTTTCCGTGGAGTCGGCGATCTCGCTGTAGATGCCGTCGGTGGCATCGAGGTTGCAGGAACAGAGCGCGATGGCTGCGATAAGGATAAGTGCAAGTGCAAGAATCGTTGTCTTATGTGTTCTCATGTCCGCCTCCTCAGTGTCTGTATGAAAGAACCATCGTCACAGGCAGAAGGCCTGCAAATGCGCTGGCTTTATTCTTGTTGCTGTTCTTGGTGTAGAACTCTGCGGTCAGCATGAGTCCGCCTTCGACTCCGAGACCCCAGTTCTCGGTGAAGAAGAAGGAGGGGGCGAGTGCAACCGATGCATAGGGAGCGAAGAACTTGCCTTCATTGTATCTGATGAATGCGCCGCCGAGGTTCAAAGACATCGCAATATCGAATTTTCCGGTCTGGACAGGTACCCAGGTGATCTTTGCAGTCATGGGAACCGTTGTCAGGAGGATATCGCTTCTGGAGTAGTTGAAGGCATAGGAGAGTTCTCCGCCGAGGGCAAGGGTCTCCGATACATAGCCCTGATAGGCGATGGAAGCGAATCCGCCGAGCTTCAGATGTGTGTTCCAGAAGAACTGGGAGGGACGTTCCGGATTCTTATAGAAGGTGAAGAACCCTGGGAAGTTCACTCCCGCCCTGATGGAGAAGACCTGGTCTCCGGTGAAATAGTAGGTGGATCTCGCAAAGACGGGAGCCGCTGCGAGCATTACCAGAATCAATATTGCCAAGATTGCTCTTTTCATTATTTCCTCACTTGTCATCTGATGATAACAATTATCGGATGATTTTTGAATAGTACACACGAAAAACACACATAGATAGTATTAAGTTACTTTTTTATATATAATGGCCGCAGGGGGTGCCTATGGTTGTACTGTCAGGAAAAGAACTCAGCTCTTCGGTTAAGCAGCAGGTTGCCTCGTCTGCCGTCAGGTTCGAGAAGAGATTCTCGAGACGGCCCTGTCTGGCCGTTGTTCTTGTCGGAGAGGATCCGGCAAGCCAGACCTATGTGCGCAACAAGAGAAAAGCATGCGATGAGGTAGGGATTCTTCATCTGGATTTCACTTTCACAGCCGAAATCACCCAGGAACAGCTGATGATGTGCATTTCCGAACTTAACGCCAACCCCCTTGTCGACGGTATTCTGGTTCAGCTTCCGCTTCCTGCTCATATAAACAAGCTCGCCGTGACCGAGGCCATCAGCCCGCAGAAGGACGTCGACGGCTTCCATCCCCAGAACATGGGCAAGCTCCTTCTCGGTCGCAGATGCCTCCTTCCATGCACCCCGAAGGGGATAATGAAGCTTCTTGACTACTACGACATAGATGTCAGGGGCAAGAACGTGTGCGTCATGGGCCGCAGCAACATCGTCGGCAAACCGCTTTCCGCACTGCTGATGCAGGAGGGCCGCGACGCCACTGTGACTGTCTGCAATTCCAAGACCGCAGACGATTCGATCTTCACCCGCAGCGCCGATATCGTGATTTCGGCAGTAGGCAACCCCGGAACGCTCAAGGCGGATATGGTCAGCGAAGGAGTGGTAGTCATAGACGTCGGCATCAACAGGGTCCCCGACAGCACGAAGAAGTCAGGCTACAGCCTCAAGGGCGATGCCGATTATGATGCGCTCAGTCAGGTAGCCTCTGCAATCACACCTGTTCCCGGAGGAGTGGGACCCATGACAATCGCCATGCTGATGGAGAACACCCTGATTGCAGCCTGCTGGAGAGAGGGTATTGAGCCGGAGGATCTGGGATGAGCCGTTTCTTCATCGAGACCTACGGCTGCCAGATGAATGTCGCCGAATCCAACGCCATCGAAGCTCTGCTTCTGTCCGGAGGATGGGAGGCTGCTGAGCATCCGGAGGATGCGGATCTTGCCATAATCAATACCTGCAGCGTAAGAAAGAGTGCAGAAAACCGCATCTGGGGTCGCCTCGGTGCCTTCAAACATCATAAGGAGGAGAGGGCAAAAGCCGGCGGGAAAATGGTCCTGGTTCTTACCGGATGCATGGCCGACAGGCTATCCGATTCACTTAAGAAGGATGCCCCTCAGATTGATTTCGTTGTAAAGAACAATGATAAGCTCAGGATAATGGAGATTGCCTCTCTTGCCGGAGGATCGTTTGACCGTTCCTATTCGGAGAGCGGCAAGTATACCTTCACGAAAGCCTATTACAAGGAAGGGGATTTCTCCTCATATGTACCCATCATGAACGGATGCAACAACTTCTGCTCCTACTGCATAGTTCCCTATGTGCGCGGCAGGGAGGTCAGCAGATGTCCCGAGGATATCATCAGGGAAGTGAGCTACCTCGATTCAAAGGGTGTCAGGGAAATAACCCTGCTGGGACAGAACGTCAATTCCTACTCCTTCGAGGGCATGGGCTTCCCGCAGCTTCTCCAGCGGATCTGCAGGGTCTGCGACAACATCCAGTGGATACGGTTCGAGAGTCCCCATCCGAAGGATTTCTCCGATGAGCTGATCGAGGTGATTGCAGAAGAGCCCAAGGTTGCCAAGCACCTGCATGTCCCCATGCAGAGCGGCAGCACCCGCATCCTGAATCTCATGAACCGCCGCTACAGCCGCGAGGGCTATCTGGATCTCATTCACAGGATCAGCGCACGCATTCCGGAAATGACCTATGCCGTGGATGTCATGGTTGGTTTCCCGTCCGAGACCGAAGAGGAATTCCGGGAGACCATTTCCGCCATGGCAGATGTGGGCTACATCGAAGCCTATATGTATTACTGGAATCCCAGGGAAGGGACGCGCGCATGCTCGATGGACGGCCAGATGCCCGAATCCGAGAAGCAGCAGAGGCTTCAGAGGCTGATAGACTGGCAGCTTGAGAATGCTTCACGCATCAAGAGAAACCGCGCCCATGGGGTCCAGCGGGTGCTTGTGACGCAAGTCTCCAGAGATGACGAGAAGAAGATGCTCGGGCGCAACGAGCACAACGAGATGGTGGCCTTCGATGTCCTTGATGGCGCCGATGTCAGGATCGGCGATATGGTCGATGTCAGCTTTGCTGCCCTGAACGGGAATACCTATCTGGGCAGACAGGTCTGAGGAGGAAGGATGAAGCAGTTCAACGACAGCTATGCAGAAAGCAGTGAGGTCTTCAGACCCAAGTTCGAGAAGCTTGTAAAGCTCATCGAGAACAGCAACCGTATGACCGTTTTCACGGGCGCAGGGGTATCGACCTTGAGCGGGATTCCGGATTTCAGGGGCAAGCACGGGGTCTACAACGACCCGTGGCAGGGCATGGAGGTCGAGGATATCATTTCCATGACGTTCTTCCGCCGCGAGCCCGGGATCTTCTACAAGTGGGCCAAGGATGTGTGGTATAGGCTTGAGGACTATGAGCCGAATATCGTGCACAGGACGCTTGCTCTGATGCAGAAGAAGGGTCTGCTGAGGGCCGTCTACACGCAGAACATCGACATGCTTCACCAGAAGGCGGGCTCTGTCAATGTCTATGAGGTTCATGGCAGCCCCGAGTTCCACCATTGCACCAGATGCCGCGCAAGATACTCTTATTCCGAAATTGCGCCTTTGGTGCTTCGGGATGAGCTTCCGATTTGCAAGAAGTGCGGGGGAGTAATCAAACCGGATATCATTTTCTATGAGGAAAGCCTCAACGAGGATGTCCTGAACACCGCCTGGAGCGAGTTCTCAAGTTCGGACCTGTGTCTGGTCCTGGGTTCGTCCCTGACGGTGCAGCCTGCCGCATCGCTACCGATGCTGGCCAGACGAAACGGGGCTGATGTGGTGATCGTCAATGCCCAGAGTACTCCTCAGGACTACAGCGCAACGCTTCTGTTCTCGGATCTGAGGCAGACTTTCGAGGCTTTGAACGAATATCTATTGAATAAATGATTGAATGCTAGTATTTTCTCTGTTGGTAATTAGGTATAGAGAATGATTCAGAGAAACGAAAACATAAGAAACATCGCCATCATCGCGCACGTCGACCACGGTAAGACTACGCTTGTCGATGCACTGTTCCGTCAGAGCGGAGTGGCCTCGGAGGATGGGGCTGACCGCATCATGGACAGCGGAGCAATCGAGCGCGAGAGAGGCATCACCATCAATGCAAAGAACTGTGCCATTCGCTGGCGCGGTAAGAAAATCAACATCATTGACACTCCGGGCCACGCCGATTTCGGCGGAGAGGTCGAGCGCGGACTTTCGATGGTCGACGGCGTAATCCTTCTTGTCGATGCTGCCGAAGGTCCGCTTCCGCAGACCAGGTTCGTTCTGGGCAAGGCTTTGGAGAAGAACCTTTCGGTCATAGTAGTCATCAACAAGATCGACCGTCAGGACGCCAGGGCCGAAGAGGTTCTGGAGGATGTCTACGACCTCCTTCTGGAGCTTTCCAATGACGAGGATATGCTCGAGGTGCCAGTCTTCTACGCCAACGGCAGGGCGGGATTCTGCTCGACGAAGCTCAACGACCCCGATGCAAAGAACATCTATCCGCTTCTGGATGCGGTTGTCGACCATATCCCGGCACCTTCCTATGATGACGAGGAGCCGTTCCAGATGCTGGTTTCCGATCTTTCCTACAACGATTATCTCGGTCGTCTTGCTGTAGGCAAGATCATCAACGGAAGCGCATCTGTCAACGATTCGCTGATCTGCATCACCGAGGACGGCAGCCATGTGTCGCTCCGCGTCACGAGGCTTCAGGTCTACAACGGACCTACATTCACTCCCGCAGACCATGTCTCGCCCGGCGATATCGTCGTTCTTTCCGGAATCGAGAATGTATCCATAGGCGATACCATCTGCACCAAGGATCAGGCCAAGGCTCTGCCGCGCATACATGTCGATGAGCCTACGGTCTCCATGCTGTTCTCCAAGAACATCTCTCCGCTTGCAGGAAGAGACGGAAAGCTCCTCACGTCCGCAAAGATCTGGGAGAGACTTCAGAAAGAGGCCCTCAGGAACGTCTCCATCCAGGTGGAGAAGAACGCCGACGATTCGTTTACAGTCAAGGGCCGCGGCGAGTTCCAGATTGCAATCATAGTGGAGCAGATGCGCCGCGAGGGTTTCGAGCTCTGCGTCGGAAGGCCCAAGATCATCTTCAAGACAGACAGTCAGGGCCGAAAGACCGAGCCGATGGAATATCTCCTTATAGATTGCCCGGAGGAGTATTCGGGTACAGTCATGCAGGAGCTTTCCCAGCGCAAGGCCATGATGAGCAATATCATCTATGGTGATAACGGACGCGTAAAGATGGAGTTCCATATTCCTTCCCGAGGACTGATCGGCTACCGTGACGAGTTCCTGACCGATACCCGCGGCTACGGAATCATGAACAGCTCCCTCGAAGGTTATGAACCCTACAAGGGCGATTTCCCCGACAGGGCTTCCGGATCCCTTATCTGCGACAGACAGGGCGATGCCGTTGCGTACGGCATCTGGGAACTGGAGGACAGAGGCCGTTTCTTCATCGTTCCGGGTGATCCCGTCTACGAAGGACAGGTCGTCGGAGAGCGAAACAGGGAAGGGGATCTGCTTCTGAATCCCACCAGGACCAAGAAGCTGACCAACCTGCGTGCTTCCGGCCATGACGAGGCTGTTGCCCTTACTCCCGTGTCGAAGATGAGCCTTGAGCAGGCAATCCGCTTCATCAAGGACGATGAGCTGGTTGAGGTGACTCCCCATGCGGTTCGCATGTGCAAGAAGATCCTCGACAGCCAGAAGCGCAGAATCATGGAAAACCGCGGATATATTCCCGAATGTTTGACTTGAGTTAGTTTAATTAAAAGTTTAAGATGAATTCATAAGGAGAAACAGAATGAAGAAAGTTTTCGCTATCGTTCTTATCGTTTGTCTCGCCATGACTGCTGTTTTCGCAGACAAGGGAGATTTCAAGATTGGTGCACAGGTCGGTCTGGGAACAGATGCAATCAAACTCACCCAGAGTGATTCAATTTATTCAAAGACAAATAACTCTGGTTTCTATTTTGCCGGTACCGGTGAGTATTTCTTCTCTGATGCTTTCGCAGGAAAGGTCGAGTTCGGAATCAATACAATGGGCAAGGCAAAGACAGTTGTTAACGTTAGTTCACTCTCATATGACGGAACAGCTTCTGAGGCATCTCCTCTTCAGCTTTCAGCTTATGTAGGTGGTGAGTTCAACATCGAGCTCTCCAAGACATTCGACCTCCTCATCGGCGCAGGTTGGGACATGATGATTGGTAAGGAGTCTTCAGCTGATGATGCAAAGACCAATGCTGCCATGGGTCTCGGTCTTGAGGCAATCGGCGCTCTCGAGCTTTCAAAGGGCCTCGACCTGACCTTCGGTGTAAAGTTTGGTGCTTATTTCGTCAATTCCGACGATCAGATCAAGGAGGATCTTCAGAGTATCAATAGTGTCCTTTCATATCTCGGAACTGATGATGTCAAGGTTGGTCATTCATCATTCAAGTTCTTTGCTGGAATCACATACGCTCTGTAATAGATTATTTAAGGACGCAATGAAACCCGATCGGGAAACCGGTCGGGTTTTTTGTTTTTAGAGGCATCAACTATTCACAAATCCCATCCAGCCTTTTGGGTCTGAGATCCAGGCAATCATAGTCAAAGAGAATGACACCGGTAGAAGAAGATATTAAGTGTTTACTTAAAGGCTGGGCTTTGATAAGTAGAATAGCGAAATACCACAAAAATTACCCAAAATTTATATAAGTTTTAGCTTGCGAGGAGGCTCCAAGTGGGGTAATGTGTCCCTGAAGTGGTAAGTTTTCCCAAAAAACTGCCAAAATAAAGGGTAAAGTGGTAAAAAATGACAGGTGAGTACAGGAACACCATAGACGAGAAAGGTCGCCTCATGATTCCTCCCAGACTTAGGGAGCAACTCGGCACCGTCAGTCTCATTCTCACTAAGTCAACCGACGGTTCCCTCTGGCTGTATACCAAGGAAGACTTCGAAGCCTTCAACCGCTCAGTCAACTACAGCCCGATGGCCGTGCTGGACAGCAGGGCAAGGGCAATCGACATGATGATCATCGCTCCGGCTAGAGAAGTCGAGCTGGACAAGACGGGTCGTCTGAGCATCCCGCAGACCCTGCGTGAATATGCAGGGCTCGGTCCCAAGACCGAATGCGTGATTCTCGGTTCGATGTCGAAGATCGAGATCATCAGTGCCGGCAAGTATGACGAGATGATGATCAAATACAAGGACATGCTCAGCCAGATAGGTGACGAGCTCAGTTCCAAGAGGATGGGACTGTGACATGGAGTATGTTCACTATTCGGTCATGCAGAAGGAGGTTCTGTCTTTCCTGAATCCGGAAGACAGACCGGCACTTCTGGTTGATTGCACTCTCGGGGAGGGAGGTCATTCCAATCTCTTTCTCCAGAAGTACCCCAATCTCAGGGTCATAGGACTTGATAGGGATAGGAAGATAATGGAGAAGGCAAAGAACCGCCTTGCCCCTTACGGCGATCGGTTCGAGGCCAGAAACATATGGTTCGACCGCTTCTGGCGGGATTACGACGGACCCCAGGTGGACTTTGTGCTGTTCGACCTGGGGATCAGTGTTTTCCATTATGAAGAGTCGGGCAGAGGGTTCAGTTTCAAGAGAAACGAGAAGCTGGACATGAGGCTGGATATGGACGCAGCTCTTGATGCCAGTGAGGTGGTGAACACCTACGACGAGAAGAGCCTGGCGAACATCATATTCAATTATGGTGAGGAGCGGTATTCGAGACGCATTGCTTCTGCAATTTGCAATTACAGGCAGAACAAGCAGATAGAATATACCGATGAACTAGCCGATATCGTATGGAACGCTGTTCCGGCAGAATATCGGCACAGGAGGATCCATCCTGCGACCAAGACCTTCCAGGCCCTCAGGATTGAGATCAACGGTGAACTGGACCGTATAGTCCCGGCTTTGGATGGTGCGGTCAAGGCATTGAAACCCGGCGGAAGGATTGCAGTGATTACATTCCATTCGCTGGAGGACAGGCCGGTGAAGTGGTTCTTCAAGGATCATGAGAACATTCTCGAGATCCTGACGAAGAAGCCCCTTGAGCCGACGGAAGAGGAGTGTAGTATCAATCCGCCGTCCAGAAGCGCAAAGCTGAGGGTGGTGCAGAAGCTCGAGAAAGAAAGGGATCCGAGCTTGAAGAAGAACAAATACAGGGATCAGAAGGGAAACTGATTCCTGAACAACAGGGTAAACAACAAAGGGTAGGTATATGAAGAGCGCTAGGATTGAGAGAGTCGTCATAGTAGTCACTATTTTATTCATCAACATCTGTCTTCTGATTCCTGTATGGCAGAGTGCCGTCAATTCTCAGCTGAGGTGGAAACTCGCCCAGACCGAGGAAGAACTCAAGGAAAAGGAAGAGCAGAAGATGGTTCTCGTGGCAAACATCGCAAAGCAGACAACACCTGAATACCTCATAGAGCAGAGTGCTACCCAGAATCTTGTTTTCACTCAGATCAACACTGAGACTTCTTCCCTGGTTGCCAGCAGCAGACAGTGATGTCGAGGCAATACATATTGCATTGATTGGGTTAGTTAATTATAAATAGGAGAAGAAAAAGAGAAGGAGCAGCAACATGGCGAGGACCAGCTATGATGACTGGAACTTCATGGGAGAGGTGCATAAGGAGGAGATCAGAGCCCGCAATGCACGTACCGCGAAGGCCAGACAGATAAACAACCAGAGAAATTCATTCATTTTCCTCTGCATTGTCATACTCTTGACCCTTATGGGTCTTGTCTGCGTTTATTCGGCTTCGTTCGAAGATGCAGTGAACAAGGGACTTCCGCATTACTACTACCTTCTCAGGCAGGGAATCTATATCGCAGTGGGAATTGGCCTGATGGTCCTGGTCAATGTTCTTCCTGAAACTGCAATCAAGGTTCTTTCCCCGATCATGTTCTTCGTGAGCATAATCCTGCTTGCGGTGGACACCATCTGGACGAATGACCTTCTGATGAATCCGGATACCATAGGATTCCTGTTCCTCTCCGGCGTGATGTACATGTCATTGTATTTCTCCGGAAGGGGAAACAAGATAGAGCGAGCCACGCAGCTCATACCTCCCGTACTGGGTTGCATCCTCGTGCTTGCGCTGATTCTCCTGAGGCGTAACTTCTCGTTCGCACTCATGTATCTTGCATTGTCGGTGACTATGTTCGCCGCAGGCGGAGTAGGGTTCTTCGGAGTGATCCTGCTTCTGCTTTACGTCGCTGTTCCCGTGGCATGCATCATCCTTTCCAAGAGCGAGAGGATCCTTGCCATCGCCAGGTTCCTCATCCCGGGTCTGGGAGCCAATCCCAGGACGGAGACAATCATGGCAGCCAAGAGCGCAATCGCCAGCGGATCCTGGTTCGGAAAGGGTCTTGGCGGCGGCGTGTTCAAGAACGGCGTAATCAGCGATCTGGCAGGGAAGAACATCCTGGCATGCATATGCGAGGAGCTGGGCTTCTGGGGTATCGTACTGATTGTATTATTCATTGCATTCTATGCATTTGTCGGATATCTGGCCGCCAAGAACATAAGGCGTCAGAACGCGTTCTACTCCGATCTGGCCATCGGTATCTCGACAATGGTCGTATGGCAGTTCATCCTGAACCTGTGCTGGGTTCTGGGCCTACTGAACGCCGAGGGTCTCCCGATGCCGTTCTTCTCGTACGGGCTTGGGGTCATTCCGATACTTCTTGAGAGCGGTCTGCTCTACAAGATAACCAGGGTCAAGATCGATGCCGACGAGAAGGACAAGGTCATTGCATCGATACAGGACGAACTGATGTTCCCGGAGAGATACGACTTTGAAAACCGTTGAGAAGATCCTTCTTGCATTGATATTGCTCCTGCTTCTGGTGGGAGCTTTCGTCGCGCTGAGGTATATCGATTTCTTCAATCTGAAGGAGATCGATATCACCGTGCACGGCCCCGTGACCAATGTTTCCACGGAAATGCAGAGGCTGATAAACCCCCTGAAGGGAAGGAATATCTTCGAGATAAACCTTAGATCCCTGACCAAGGAGCTTGAAGCTTTCGACGGTGTATCTGAAGTCAACATAAAGCGTTATTATCCTGACAGACTCATTATGGAAATCGTCTACAGCGAAGTTGCCCTAAAGTGCTACAGCATAACGGATGACAGGGATATAATCTATTTCTTCTCCCATGACGGAATACTGGAGCAGGTGGGTCAGCAGACCTGGGATGCCTTCGACAAACCGGCTATAGTCGAACTTAATCCGGCCTATGCCCAGATGATGGTCAAATGGGGTGCCGACGAGGGGTTTGCATCCATGGTCAACTTGGCTGAACATTTGAGCGGCAACAACTTGATAACTAATATAAAATACGATAATAATAATGGTAACGAATTCGGAAGACTCGTTATCGATTTGTCGTCATTGAACTCCACGCTCTATGTCCGTGAGCTTGTGAGTGCCCAGCGTCTCAGCGAGGCGCTTGATCTCATCAGTAGCCAGTTTTCCGCAGGTGGGGCGAATGTCATCTATGACCTCTACGCAAACACACTGGTCAAAAGGACTTAGGGGGCAACCATGGCTTCTGAGAAGATAATGATGGGATTGGATATCGGCTCATCCTGGGTGAGGGCCGTAGTCGGGTCTCTCTCAAAAGACGGCCAGCTCATGGTGGACAGCATCTGCGAGCGACCCAGCGAGGGAGTGAGATCCGGAGTTATCGTCAACGTCGAACAGACACTCAAGACGATCTCATCAGTCATACAGGAGGCTGAGCTCCAGGCCGGAGCAGAGGTCCAGAGCGTCATCACAGGTGTCGGCGGCGGTTCCGTCGGCGGTACCCAGTCCCAGGGTGTTGTAGGAATCAACACCAAGGACCTCGAGATTTCATCCAACGACATCTATCACTCCCTTGAAGTCGCCAGGGCTTTCGAGCTTCCGGTCGACAGGGAGATTCTCCATACACTGGTCCAGGACTTCCTGGTCGACGGCAAGAGCGGAATCAAGGATCCGGCAAACATGACGGGCCACAGGCTCGAGAGCAAGGTCCTCATCGTTACCGGTTCCTCCAGCAACTGCTCGAACACCAGAAAGACACTCCAGAGGGCGGGAATCAGCTCATCGCGCCTCGTATTGGCTTCGCTTGCCGATGCAGAGGTTGTTCTTTCGGCCGACGAGAAGGAGATGGGTACCATTCTCATCAATCTCGGCGGTTCGACCGCGAACATGATCGTCTATCAGAACGGTTCTCCCTACTACGTTGGAGGAGTGGACCTCGGTTCGAGCAACGTGACAAACGATATCGCCTATATGCTCAACAAGCCGAAGATGGTTGCGGAGCAGGTGAAGGTCGAGAGCGGAAGCTGCTATATCCCGAATGTCCAGGCTGACGAGAAGATCATCATCCCGCAGGTCGGAGGTCTTCCCGCCATACAGATGCCCAAGAGCGAGCTCTGCAAGATCATCGAGCCCAGAATGGCTGAGATCTTCTCACTTCTCAAGAAGGATCTTGATTCCAAGCTTCCACCAAGCACCTACGGCGGAGGAGTTGTTCTTGTCGGAGGCGGTTCGCTGCTCTCGGGAGTGACGGATCTTGCTTCCGAAATATTCAGGATGCAGGCCAGAATCGGTTTCCCGGAGGCTCTTCCGGGACTGGACAGGTCCTACATCAACCCGAAGTACACAACGGTTCTCGGTCTGCTGAAGACAGAGGCCAAGAAGGCAGGTTCCTCCTCGGGCAACAGGGGGAAGGACAAGAGGTCTGCAAAGTCGGAGGGCTTCTTCAGGAAGATCTCAGGCTTCTTCAAGACCATTATCTGACAGCGGTATTTGAAACAGGTTTAAAAGAGGAAAGATATGGATTTCGGAATTATCGAGGATTTGCTTCATGATGAACAGACTCCACCTACTGACATCAAGGTAATCGGTGTCGGCGGCGGTGGTGGAAATGCCATAAACAGAATGATCGAGAGCGGCCTCAAGAAGGTCACTTTCGTTGCACTGAACACTGATGTCCAGGCTCTGCAGCGTTCCAACGCCCAGATGCGCATCCCTATCGGCAAGGAGCTTACCGGCGGCCTCGGAGCCGGCGGAATCCCCGAGATGGGGCAGAAGGCGGCTGAGGAGAGCAAGGATGAGATACGCGATATCCTCGAAGGCACCGACATGGTGTTCATTACAGCCGGAATGGGCGGTGGAACCGGAACCGGTGCCGCTCCCGTCGTAGCTGAGATTGCCAAGGGCATGAATATCCTCACGGTTGCCGTCGTCACGACTCCGTTCGCATTCGAGGGCCGCAAGAAGCTCCAGTTCGCAAACGAAGGAATCGACAGGCTCCGCAAGAACGTCGATACACTCATCCTCATTCCGAACCAGTATCTTCTCAAGGTTGCGGAGAACAATACTCCGATCAAGCAGGCCTTCCTCATGGCCGATGATGTCCTGAGACAGGGCGTTCAGGGTATTTCCGAACTCATCACCGAGCCCGGTGAAATCAATATCGACTTCGCTGATGTCAGAACAGTCATGAAGGGCAAGGGCGATGCCATCATGGGTATCGGTCTAGGAGAGGGTGCGAACCGCGCCGTGGATGCCGCAAGACAGGCCATCAGCAATCCGCTTCTGGAGAATGCAAAGATCGACGGTGCAAAGAGCGTCCTCGTCAACCTCACGGCAAGCGACGGTCTTACACTGCAGGAGTATCAGGATGTCGTCGAGATGATCACCGAGAACTGCGACCAGGATGCCCTGATCATTGCCGGTCAGGCCTACAACCCGGATCTCGGAGACAAGGTCAAGGTCACTGTCGTTGCTACGGGATTCGAGCGTGAGAGCGTATCTGTCGATATGCCGCAGTTCGAGAAGAAGCAGCCCAGATTCGACCAGTTCATCAACAACCAGAACGCCAACAACGCCGCTCAGGCTGCTCAGAATGCACAGAGAGAGCAGCAGCCCCAGAAGAAGCCTGACGAGGTCATTTCCATCAACAGATGGCAGGACCTTCAGACCCAGCTGGGCCGCAGACAGGCTCCCAACGGCAATCCGACCGACTATTCCATCCCTTCGATTCTCCGCTACCAGAGAAACGATGAGGAGAACAAGTGATCCTGGAAGACTTTTCCCAGAGTCTCCTGATAGAGAAGCATGCATCGAAGGCTACACGTCAAGTGTATGAGCACGAGATAGCATGCTTTCTCTCTTATATCCAGGAAAACTCTCTGGATTACAGCTCGATAACTACTGTTCAGCTCAAGGATTATCTTCTTTGGAGAGCAAACGGCGGAGCCTCGGGTCAGAAGCTTTCCCCGAGGACTATGTCCAGGGTCATAACGGCCCTGAAGGCTTTTTTCTCATACCTTCAGAACGAGCGCATCAGAAACGATGATCCGACTGAGCTGCTGCCGAAGAACAAGACCCCAAAGCGCCTTCCTCAGACCATCGACACAGATGCGGTAGGCCGCATTCTCGATGCAATCGACACTACTACCGATATCGGTTTCAGGGACCGGACCATGCTGGAGCTTATCTACTCCTGCGGACTCAGGGTGAGCGAGTGCGCCAATCTCAGGGTAGGCAGGTATTACAGTCTGGAACGCCGTCTCGTTGTTCTGGGCAAGGGCAGCAAGGAAAGGATGATTCCCGTAGGCGATGTCGCCGCCGGCTACCTGGAAACCTATATCAACAGCGTAAGGCCGCGTCTTCTCGGAAGGACACGAAGCCAGATAATGTTCATCAGCCAGCAGCAGAAACCCATAACCAGAGAGGAAATCTGGTATCGTCTCAAGAAGTATGCCGACCTTGCGGGAGTGGATTCCAAGGTCCATACCCTCAGGCACAGTTTCGCCACTCATCTCCTGCAGAACGGAGCCGACCTCCGCTCGGTGCAGGAGCTTCTCGGACACAGCGACATCCGTACTACGGAGATCTATACCCACGTCGATACCGACGATATTTTCAGAGCATTCGAAAAAGCACATCCAGAAGACAACTAACCTGTTGCATATTCAAGAAATAAAAATTGAAAAAAATCCATAAAACTGTCGGAAACTTCTAATGGAAACGACAGTTTTTCCGTTATATACGGCAGGAGGGTGAAAACCATGGACTTTGATTGCATTGAAATGGAAAGAAGGCTGGCCATAGGTTTCAACGAATACCTGTCGCCGGAAAGCAGGCACAGAATGGTGCTGTCCGGGTCTTCCCTTGAGGATATCTCCCGAAAGGACAGCAGGTTCCGGATGTTTCTGCGTGAGACCAGGGATGTGATCCACTGGCTGTCCACGAGTCAGGATCACAGCATCATTTGGTATGGTGATGCGGATTATCCGTCGTTCAGTCCGATCCGCACGCATATCCCTTACATGCTGTTCTGCGACGGATCCAGGCCCGATTCCCTCAGGCGCACCGCTGCAGTAGTAGGCACGCGGCATGCAACGTATGCAGGGATACAGCAGGCATACAGGTTCGGTCTTGAGGCAGTGGGAAACGGCATGAACCTGATATCGGGCTTCGCGGAGGGAATCGACCAGGCAGCAATGAGGGGAGCTGTGGACGGTCAGGGACCGTGCATAGGGGTTCTAGGCTGCGGTCATGAGGAGGAATATCCGTGTCTGACCTTCGAGCTTCGAAGGAGAATCATAGACAGCGGAGGCTGTGTTCTGAGCCGGTTTGCACCGCATGCAGTGGCTTACAAGAGCAATTTCCTTTCCAGGAACCTCATCATTGCGGCATATTCCTTCTTTGTGGTAGCAGTACAGGCTCCAGAAAAAAGCGGAACGCTCAACACCTGCGACTATGCCGTGCAGATGGGAAAGGAAGTCTATGTCGGCAGCGAAGGAGTCGGGGACAGGTTCGTGCAGGCTGGAACGACCCAGCTGTTCAATGACGGATCGGCCGTGCTGACTTCGCTGGCATCGGGGGATCTTACGGGAACGGAAAGCCTGCTGCATGTCGTGGAATGCGATGAGAAGGGTCTTCTTGACGGCTATTCCGATTCGGCGAAAAGGTTCGGGGACAGATGCTATCTGATGAAGAAGGAGATTGGCTCGGCATAGAATAATGGATATAATGTTCATGTGCCGGACAACGACAGACTGATTCAGAACAGGGTATACATCGACAGTTTCCTTTCATATCTCAGGGATGTCCGCGGATACTCCGAGAAGACCGTAATCTCCTACGGCCATGATCTCATGCGCCTGGATGAATTCCTCAGTTCCCATGACCTTTCAGTGGAGGAGATGGCATTCGAGGACGCCCGCGAGTTCACCTCCGATCTCTATGATCAGGAACTGAGCCATGCGACCATCAACAGGATCCTCAGTGCCAACAGAAGTTTCTTTCATAGCCTCCTGGAGAACGGAATCGTAACTTCGGATCCGTTCAAGAGGGTATCGGGCGCAAAGAATACCCGCAAGATTCCGACAGTGCTGGCTCCGGAAGAGATAGAGATGATTCTCAGTTGTCCGACAGACGACTATACCTCGCTGATGGAGGTGACCATGTTCCACCTCTTCTACAGCACCGGCTGCAGACTCAGTGAAATCATGGATATGAAGATTTCCGATATCGACTTCAAGACCCGACGCATAAGCGTGATAGGAAAGGGGAATAAGCAGCGCTTCGTCTTCCTGACCAAGCGTGCTCTGGGTATGCTGGAAACCTATCTGCCGCAAAGGGCCGAGGTTCTTGAAAGGACCGGACAGAAGGATAACGGAATCGTTCTGATAAATAACAAGGGTAAACAGTTGCCGCTTTCGACTGTTCACAGTATTTTTGACAAGTACAGATTGAAGCTGGGGCTGACAAAGAAGTTCACGCCCCACGTTTTCCGGCATTCGTTTGCAACGAATCTGATGGACAATGATACGGATATCAGGGTTGTGCAGGTCCTTCTGGGGCATGAAAGCATAGGGACCACGCAGATCTATACCCACGTGACCGGAAAGCGGCTTGAAGAAGTGTACAGAAAAAGCCATCCGCATGGGAGGAAGGAAGAATGAGTTTCAGGGGAACCACGATAATCGCGGTCAAGAAAGACAACAAGGTCTGCATCGCAGGTGACGGACAGGTTACTGCAGGCGATACCGTCATGAAGGGCAATGCCCGCAAGGTCAGACGCATATATCAGGATAAGATCGTAATCGGATTCGCAGGCGGTACTGCGGATGCATTCACGCTTTTCGAGCATTTCGAGAAGAAGCTTGCCGAGGTCAACGGAGACCTCACCAGGGCATCCGTCAACCTGGCAAAGGAATGGAGATTGGACAAGATGCTCCGCAAGCTCGAGGCCATGATGCTGGCAACCGACGGGAAGAAGATCTTCCTTATCACCGGTACCGGAGATGTTCTTGAGCCCGAGTACGATGCAATCGCAATCGGAAGCGGCGGAAACTACGCCGTATCGGCTGCAAGGGCTTATCTGGAGTGCGCAAAGGATCTTTCCGCAAAGGAGATCGCCATCAAGTCTCTGGAGATCGCAAGTTCCATCTGCATCTACACTGACACCAACTTTACCGCTGAGGAGATAGGCTGATGTCTGAAGAAATCATTGTGAAAGAAGAAAATGCATTGGTTGAAACCGATAAGAAGGTCGAGGAGAAACCTCTTTCCCTCGACGATATGGTACCTTCCCAGATCGTTGCCGAGCTGGACAAGTACGTCATAGGCCAGGACAAGGCCAAGAGGACCATCGCCGTTGCGCTTCGCAACCGCTCAAGGCGCAAGAAGCTGCCCGACAGCATCCGTGAGGAAGTCTATCCAAAAAACATAATCATGATCGGCCCCACCGGAGTAGGTAAGACCGAGATAGCCAGAAGGATCGCAAAGCTTTCCAAGGCCCCGTTCATCAAGGTCGAGGCCACAAAATACACCGAGGTCGGTTATGTCGGCCGCGATGTCGAGTCGATGGTCCGTGACCTGATGGGCTCGGCAGTCTCCATGGTCCGCCGTGAAATGGCAGCCGCAAACGAGAAAGCCGTGAAGGAGAGGGTCGAGGAGAGGCTTCTCGATGTCCTTATTCCCAACGTCAACCCCAACCAGAACGATGCCGCATTTGACAGCGCGAGACTCAGCGCCCGCGAGCAGATCAGGGTTCAGCTCAGGGCCGGACTTCTGGACAACACCGAAGTAGAGATCCCCGCCGGCATGTTCCGTCAGAAAGTCGGAATAGAGCTGATGACAGGAAGCATGGACGATCTGCAGAATGCAATGAACAGTCTCGGATCCATCTTCCAGAATGCAGCCCAGGGTCCGGCAAAGGCCAAGAGACGCAAGGTTACCGTCAAGCGTGCCCGCGAGATGTTCACCGAGGAGGAGACAGAGCGCAGCGTCGACCAGGAGAAAGCCTTCGAGATCGCCAAGGAGCGCACCGAGCAGATGGGAATCATCTTCATCGATGAGATCGACAAGATCGCAGGCAAGAACAGTTCCTCGTCGAGCCCGGATGTTTCCAGAGAAGGTGTGCAGCGCGATATACTGCCGATAGTCGAGGGTACCAAGGTCACCACCAAGTGGGGCGTGATCGACACCTCCCATATCCTGTTCATAGCCGCAGGCGCCTTCCATGTATCAAAGCCCAGCGACCTGATTCCCGAGCTTCAGGGCCGTTTCCCGCTCCGTGTGGAGCTGGAGGATCTTAAGGCTGAGGATTTCTTCCGCATCCTGAAGGAGCCGGAGAATGCAATCACGCTTCAGTACCGCGAGCTTCTGAAGACTGAGGGAGTGGAGCTCAACTTCACGGACGAAGCCCTCAGACGCGTCAGCGAGATTGCCTATGAGGTCAATTCCAGTACCGAGAACATCGGGGCAAGAAGGCTCTACACCATCATGGAGACACTGCTGGATGATCTGAGCTTCAATGCAAGCGAAATGAAGGGCCAGAAGGTCGATATCACTCCGGAATATGTCAATGAGCGCCTCTCCAGCGTAGTGAAGAACCAGGATCTTAGTAGATATATTCTGTGAAAGATGTTATGATTTGCCTGTGAACTACATTACAATCGTTGCACCCACGTACGAAGATGCCGTCCGTTCTGCCCGCGAGCAGTACGGCGATAGGATAAGAATTCATAGCCGCAAGGATGTTGTCGAGAAAGGATTTCTCGGTCTCGGAAGAAAGCGCCACTGTGAACTGACATGCTTTCTGTCGGAAGCAGCTGCGCCTGCGGCGAAACAGCCTGCCGCTCCGGTTGCAGAAAAGCCTGAAGCGAAGGCAGAAAAGCCCGATTCCGAAGAGGAGAGGGACATAAGGCGCTTCGAGCGGGAGGCCTA
>CAKJZO010000007.1 GCA_918298275.1 Spirochaetota bacterium
GATGATGCCACGATGTAGTTGCTGTCCACTGCATTCTGGATGTTGTAGGCCGGCTTGAGCTGCCCGTTCTTCATGTAATCTTCCTTCATCCTCATGAAGGTGGCGTCAGTGTCGGTCTTGGACAGACTGTTTCTTCCATCCATCATTGAAAGATGCTTTTTCTGCATCTCAAGCCTGGACAGTTCTTCTACGGCCTTCTCCCTGAGACGGTTGATCCTGCTTCTGTGATGGCCGCGGCCTTTCTTTTCATTCGGATTGAACAGCCCTTGATCATCGATTGCCTCCACTGCCGAGGCAAGCAGCTTCTCCGGTTCATGACTCTCCGTTTCATCTGTCTGCACCAGGGCGGCTTCAGATGCCTCATTCAACAGACCTCTGATCCTGGCAAGACATTTCTCCATGTTCTTCTCCGTGGCAGCCTTCCAGACGAATGTGTACCTGCCGGCCCGGCTCTCGATCTTCGTTCCGTCCTGGAACACCACTTGCTTGCCCAGTTCCCCCAGAGAGTCAAGCCTCTCCACACTCTGGCGGAAGATGTCCTCGATCTGCTTCGGATTACGTGAGATGAATCTGCTGATTGTGCTGTGATCCAGATGAACGTCAGGTCCGAAGACCGCCTTCATGAAAAGATCCCGCTCCACGTGTTTCTCCAGATCCCTGCTGCTCGTCCTGTTGTTCATCGCTCCATGAATCAGAAGAATCATCATCCTGAAAGGCTCGACCTTTTCTCTTCTGCCCAGCCTTGTCCCGAAGGCAGAATAGTCCAGATTCTCGAACAATGTCAGCAGTGCAACCTCCTCTGAAGTAAGTTCCACGGTAAAATCGAGCATGAAATCGAATGTCAGTTGTTTTCTCAGGCTGTTTAATGTATCATTTGACATGGGTTGATTGAATGGCTCCTTCGGTCTAATTTTTTGTGGTTAAAGTAATTATATCAGAAATCAGTGCCGCAATCAACCTTTTTCTTTGTTTATTTCACTGCAGTACAAGCATTTAGATACAAAAAAAGGACCATCGCTATTATGCGACAGTCCCTTCTGTTTAATAGGCACTATGGGGTTTGAAGCGGAGCGGAATATATTAATTGATTTTAATAAAATAATAGTATTGACAACCCATAGAATAAAGGATAAGTTTTTTCATAGAGGTTCACAAAAAAATGAAAAAAATTTTCGTACTTATGTTATTGGTTTGCGTGCTTCTTGTCGGTGCTATCAGCTGCAAGAATTCGCCGAGCGCTCCTGCTCCTTCCCCGTCTTCGGATGAGCCCGCAAAGAGACCCGCAACTCTCAGACTGGGATACTTCACTGAGAACTATAAGAAGGGTGATACCCAGCCGAAGGGAACAGTCTATTACACTGACGAGAACGGAAAGATCACAACCCTTTCTCTTCAGGATGCTGGAGTCACGACAGATTTCAATGCTACGACCGCAGGCGAGAACAAGACTCTGAAGATTACCTACAAGGGAATCGACTGCGTAGGTACCTACAATGTCTATGAGCTTGAGGAAGTAAGCGTGGAAGGCTGCTTTGTTGTCGGCGACAACACCACCTATGACTTCTTCCCCGGAAGCGACAAGGTTGTCATCACAAAGTATACCAGCTGGAATCAGTTCATGAATTTCGATACCGATCCCACTGAGACAGAGACAACATATACCCGTGCTCTCAGCAGCACAGGAAAGACAGTCATCAAGGTCACTGAGGGAGAGGATACCCATACATTCTATCCTGATGGAAACGGCGGAATCTCAACCTACGGTACCGATCTGGATCTTCCCCAGCCCAAGATCGGCGAGTGGTATGTAAGCACCACACCTGAGAAGGGAAAAGTTCTGCCTCTGGTGAAGAACAAGTATGCAGCTATCCGTTTCACAACAGACGGAAGAATGAAGATCTGGTTCACTGCCGACATCTCCGACGGCAATCTCGCCACTCTCCTGGCTGCCGATACACCTGATGTCACAGTTGCAGCAAACTTCATCAAGTTCGGTCTCGGCGGAGTCAAGATCGATACCGTAACGGTTGATCCAGCTAATGCCAAGAATTTCAAGATGTATACACGCAATGACTTCGAGACATTCTGCATCGTCAGCTATTCGGATGATACCTACAATGGCTATGACTTTGCACTGCAGCTCAAGAAAGACTGATTTCTGAGTACATGAGTCATCATTACAGCAGCTTCGGAAGAGGCTGCTGTTTTTGTTTCCGCTGCAACATCTTGTTGAAACACCGATAATAAATTATCATTTCCGAGATATGTCAAAAGATTACAGAGACAACAAGAAGAAAGAACAGGCCCAGCAGGCCTACATATATCTGGTGAAGACTCCCAGCAGCAACGACCTTACCGTCTGTGCCAGCGAGAGTGTCTTCTATCCCGGCACCTATGTCGTATCCCCGACACGCTACGGACTGGATATGGGAGTCGTGGTCGGGTCCGCTGCATCCCTGAGCCAGCAGTCTTCATACTGTCCGGGCTGCAAAACCTGCAAGGGCGCATGCCACTTCGAGCCTTCAAAAAAGCCGGTTGACGATGAGGACTTGGCGGTATCGGGCTATATTGAGAATGACAGCGTGATGGTTGAGACCGACGGACAGCGTCTCAACATGGGACCGGTGCCGGTATTCGAGATCAGAAGCGAGAGGCCGGAGACCATCGTTCCCGATGACCCGGAGATCGATGATTGCGGGATTTGGGATTCCGAGTACAAGGAGCCCCAGATGGTGGAGGTCGACGGTGATGTCGAGTGGATATCCCACATGGCTACACCGGAGGAGATCAGACGCTATACCGAAAACAAGGAAGAGGAGAAGGAGGCAATAAAAATCTGCCGCGAGAAGATTGCCAAGCGCAATCTGGACATGAAGCTGGTTACGGCTCATTTCCTTCTCTGCGAGCCCAAGGTGCTTTTCTTCTTCACTGCCGAGGACAGGGTCGACTTCAGGGATCTGGTAAAGGACCTGGTGTCGGTGTTCCGCATGAGGATCGAGCTGAGGCAGATCGGTGTCAGGGACGAGTCCAGGGTTCTGGGCGGACTTGCAGTGTGCGGACGCGACTTCTGCTGCCATTGCGTGTCTGACAAGCTCAAGCCGGTTACCATCAAGATGGCCAAGGAGCAGAATCTCTCTCTCAATTCCATGAAGATTTCTGGTCCGTGCGGAAGGCTTCTGTGCTGCCTGAGCTATGAGTTCGATTTTTATATGGAAGAGAAGCAGGCCTATCCGGCGGAAGGAAGCAGGATCAAGATCGGAGGAGATCTCTTCAAGGTTACGGAAATCAACATCCTGTCGCACAAGATGACGGTTTCCGGGCCGGAGGGAAGGCAGTTCCAGATTCCCAGAGATGAGCTTTCATATAACTTCGACAGTGCCAGATGGGAGGTTTCACAGCAGTTCCAGGAGGAGTTCCTCTCCAATTGAGCGAATTAGTGTGAAGTTCCTTAAAGTGTTGTATTGACCAGTTTTAAGGTCTGTGATATGGTTTGTAGACGTCGCGGTTTTCCAGCGACGGTATTTTTTGAAATAATTATTTTATCTTGTTAAAGATAGTTGGAGGTAACAGTGAATCGTTCCGCAGACAAGAGAGATCGTCAGAATAAGGCCAGAAGACTCCGCAATCGCGAGACAAAGAGTCAGTTCCGCACAGCAATCAAGGCTTTTGATGCAGCTGTTGAGGCTGGAGATAAAGAGGCCGCTGAGAAGGCAATGAAGCTTTCCTTCAAGCTTATGGATAGCGCAGTAAACAAGGGCACAATCCATCACAACACAGCTGACAGAAAGAAGTCCAGAATGAACATCAAGTTCAACAAGATGGCTTGAATAATAGAGTAGTTGGGGTAAAGCAATGGAAAAGACAAAACTTACCAAAGCCGTTATCATAGAGCATCTTCATGACAAGCTCGGCATCAATAGAAGCGATATCCACCAGATCGTCGATGAGTTCTTCGAGGAAGTCAAGGCCGGTCTCAAGGAAGAGAAGATCATCGAGCTCCGCGGATTCGGAACATTCGAGGTCAGAACACGCAAGGGCAGAGAAAAGGCCCGCAATCCCAAAACCGGTGATCTGGTTGCAGTTGACACCCACGGTGTTGCAGTCTTCCGCCCCGGCAAGGAGCTGAAGGACCTCGTCTGGGACCTTCGTCAGGAAAACTAATTCGGACACACATTCATGAAAAGTCCATTTTGCGTAAACGAGAAGGTTCTACGCAGGCGCAACCTCAGAACAGTATGCTCTGAGGTTGCTCTGTTGTTGATCTCCACACTGGTATTCTCATTGGCCCATCCGTCATTCATGTCAAAGACGGGATTCGGGTTTCTGGCATTCTTTGTCCTCATCCCGGTGTTTGCCGTAATCAGAAACACTTCCTGGCGCCTAGTGGGTGCCTATGGATTCCTGTACGGCTTCGTTTACTACAGCATATTCAACTACTGGCTTACGACCTTCCATCCGTTTGCCATCCTGATAGTCACCATCATCAAGGGCACGGAGATGCTGTTTTTGTTCCTCGCGCTTAAAGCGATGGACCGTTGGCTTGGGTTTATATTAAAAGGAAGGCTTACTCATGTATTCCAGGCTATCGTTTGGGTTGCCTATGCATATCTTTCACAGAACTGGTTCGCAGGTTATCCCTATGGTTCGATAGCTTATGCCCTGTACGGCTACAGGGTTCTGATCCAGATTGCAGACCTCTTCGGAATCTGGGGCCTGACCTTCATGCTGGTTCTGCCTCAGGCTTTTCTGGGCAACTGGCTCTGCGATCATTACAGCAAGACAACGACCGAACGCTCCGAGGGTCTCTGGAAGCATGTCCTGTTCCATAAGGTGACCGTAATCCTGTTTGCCGTTCTTCTCATCGGACAGATTGTCTACGGAATCATAAGGCTGTCATTCTGGACCAAGGCGGAGCAGGACAATTCCTTCAAGGTCGCAACAGTCCAGCACAATGCAGACTCGTGGAAGGGCGGCTACGATACATACAAGCGCAACTTCATCAATCTTTCCAAGATGAGTCTGGAAGCCATGCTCCGCAATCCGGACATGGTGGTCTGGTCGGAGACAGCATTCGTCCCGTCGGTTAACTGGTATACCAAGTACCCGTACTCCGGCAAGGATGAGGGCGATACATTCGATTACCTGAGAAAAATCCAGGGCCTTGTCGATGATTTCGTCAGATTCGGTTCCGAACTGGGCCTGCCTCTTCTTACCGGCAACCCCTCAAGCGTGATAGCGGATGAGAGCCTTCCTCCTTATGATGAAGAGGGCAACTGGAACAAGAAGGACTACAATTCGGTCATCCTCTTTGATGACAATACCATCAAGCAGACCTATCTCAAGCAGCATCTTGTTCCGTTTACCGAGCATTTCCCGTACCAGAAGCAGATGCCGTGGCTCTACAACCTCCTGAAGGCCAACGACTACCACTGGTGGGAGAAGGGTACCGAAAGCGTTGTATTCGAGACTTCCAACGGCATTACGTTTTCGACCCCAATCTGTTATGAGGATGTCTTCGGAGACATCTGTGCCGGATTTGTTGCAAACGGTGCCGACCTGATCGTCAATATGACAAATGACTCCTGGTCCGGTTCGGAGGCCGCAGAGCGCCAGCACGCAGTGATGGCAGTCTTCAGATGTGTCGAGACCAGACGTACGATGCTCAGAAGCACCAACAGCGGTCTGACATGCCTCATTACCCCGGACGGCAAGATCCAGGGCGAGATGGAGCCCTTCAAAATGGGTTATAAGCTCTGGGACGTACCCATCTACAGCGGAAAGACATACGGAACAACCCTCTACACAAGGACTGTAGATATCAGCGCCGACATCTGCGTCTACGTTTCCTATGCACTGCTGGCCATCGGATTTGCAATTGCGGCAAGCCGCAAGATCCGCGAACTGATTGCAAAAAAGGGTGCCGCCAAGGCCAATTCTTGACACGGCACCCTGCCGGGTATATTATTCACTCGTCAACAATAAGGAACCCACGGTTCCAAATCCCAAAGATAATCATTGTTTTTTACCAAGTTTTTACCAGCAAGCCCGTATTGGGCATATTTGGAGCAATTGAATGGATAACGAAAACGCAACTGTGACCGAAGAGGCCACACAAGTAGCAAAGAAACTCGTAATCAAGAGAAAACCCGTAGCAAAGAAAACAGTCAAGGTCCAGCCTGCAAAGGAAGCCGAAACCAAGGCACCGGAAGAGAAACCGGAGGAGAAGCCTTCCGAGATGAAGGTTGAAGCCGCACCCCAGGTCGAAGCCCCCGCAGAGGAGAACTCTCAGGAGGATGCTTCCAAGAAACGCAGAGGCAGACCGGCCAAGCAGAAGAAGACTGATTCCAAGGCATCAAAGAAGGAGAGCAAGGACGATACCGAAAAGACCGAGCCGGCCAAGGCGGAGTCCGAGAAGGCAGAGTCCGAGAAAGCTGAACCTGAAAAGACGGAACCCGAAAAAGGCGAAGCTTCTTCAAAGGAAGCCCCGGCAGCAGAACAGAAGTCTGAGGAGCAGGGCGGCGAAGGTCAGCAGAATGACCATCGCTTCAACCGCAATCAGCGCAACCAGAAGAACAAGAACCGCAATTTCGACAAGCAGTTCAACAACAATAACGGCAAACAGGAACAGCAGCAGAGAAACAACCAGAAGAAAGCTCTGACCATGGAAGAGATTTCCATAACGGATGAGGAATATGCCGACCACCTGAACCACAGGATTATTATAGGAGACCTTGTCACAAGACCTGCAGACGAGCTCAAGGAGCGTCTGGCAGAGATGGCGGGAACATCCGTAGACGATTATCTGGAGTACAAGAAGCAGGAAGTAATAGTCGAGCTTCTTAAGACCTTCAGCCGCAACGGAGGAGTCATCTACGCCACCGGTACTCTGGAGATTCTCAGCGACGGCTACGGGTTTTTGCGCTCACCGCTCAACAGCTATCTCTCAGGTCCCGAGGATGTTTACGTTTCCCCGGCCATCATCAAGTTCCTGAATCTCAAGACCGGAGATACCATCGAGGGAATGATGAGAACCCCGAAGGAAAACGAGAGGTTCTTCGCAATTGCAAAGATAGCAACCGTCAACGGAGATGCTCCAATCGTCGCAAAGACCCGCACGAGCTTCGACAATCTGATTCCGCTCTATCCGGATCAGAGAATCAACCTCGAGACCGAGAGAACCGACAACGATGTATCTATGAGAATCATCAATCTGTTCTGTCCTATCGGAAAAGGCCAGAGAGCTCTCATCACAGCTCCGCCGAGGACCGGAAAGACCATCCTCCTGCAGCAGATTGCAAATTCCATCACCACAAACCATCCGGAAATCAAGCTCATGGTTCTTCTCGTTGACGAAAGACCTGAGGAAGTTACGGACATGAGGCGCAATGTGCGCGGCGAGGTCATCGCCTCCACGTTCGATGAGCAGGCAACACGCCATGTCACTGTGGCGGAAATGGTCATCGAGAAGGCAAAGCGCCTTGTCGAGCACGGCAAGGATGTCGTGATTCTTCTGGATTCGATTACCCGTCTTGCAAGAGCCTATAACCAGACAGTGCCTGCAAGTGGAAAGATTCTCTCCGGTGGTGTTGATTCCAATGCGCTTCACAAGCCCAAGAGATTCTTCGGTGCAGCAAGAAACATCGAGAACGGCGGATCTCTGACAATCATTGCATCTGCTCTGATCGAGACAGGCTCCAGGATGGATGAAGTCATCTTCGAAGAGTTCAAGGGAACCGGCAACAGCGAGATAGTCCTTGACAGGAGAATGGCTGACAGAAGGCTGTATCCGGCCATCAACATCAAGAAGAGCGGAACCAGACGTGAGGATCTTATCCTGTCCAAGGACGAGGCTGCACGTATCTGGATTCTCAGAAATGCGATAAACGATCTCGAGGACCTTGAAATGACGGAGTTCCTCATTGACAAAATGCGTAAAACCAAGAATAATGAGGCGTTCTTGCGTTCCATGAACACGGGGACCGTTCCCATGTTCTAAAACGGAGACGGCTTATTAACTCTTGCAGTCTGCTGCACTACACCAGCAGGCGGAAAACGGAGGACAAAAATGAAGAATGGAATCCACCCGAAGTATGAGCTTACTGAGATCAAGTGCTCATGCGGCAATGTCATCAAGACAAAGACAACAGCAAAGAACCTCACGGTTGAAATTTGCTCCGCTTGTCACCCGTTCTTTACAGGCACCCAGAAGCTGGTTGACTCGACAGGAAGAGTCGAGAGATTCAACAAGCGCTACGGTATGCAGTCCAAGTAACAGATCTGACGATCTGGAGAGGTCCACAGTCAAGGCTGTGGACCTTTTTATTTTATTTGCAATATTGAGTTCTGTGTTTTAAGATTTCAGTGAGGGGTATCGGGATAGGTGGCTGAAGTCATTGTTCGAGTTCCAGGCGTCTCTACCGTAATGGGAGAATTTTCACAACACTGCAAGGGTAATGTTCTCTGTTTTGCTAATAACCAGAATCTGACCGTAAAACTATCCGACAGCTCGGATAGTCAGGTCCACATCTTCAACAGCTTTACCGGAGACAGGAAGAAGTTTTCGCTTGCCAACATCAAGTTCCGCAAGGAAGACAAGTGGTGCAACAGTGCAAAAGGTGTCTACTTCAACTTGATGGAGGAGGGTATCAAGCCCAAGGCGTACCAAATTGTCCTGGATGGTGAAGTCCTGAGAAGCGACGGCCCCATGCTTACTGCAGCAATCAGCGTGGGAATCAGTTTGGCGCTGAGAAAGGCAATGAATCTTGATCTTTCCGACAACCAGTTGGCATTGCTCTGCTATAAGGTCTGCACCCTGTTCTGTTCGGAGAATACCAAATACAGCACCATAAGAACCATGCTGGATGCCAAGGAAGGCAATTTCATTCTGTTTGACCTCGGAAACATGACATACGCCGAAATCGGAGATCCGTTTCCGGGCAGCAAGCAGAGCATGCTTATGGTGGACTGCCGGATTCCGCCTGATGCGATGCGGGAAGAAATCAGACACAGGCATGAACAGACAGCCGCTGCATTCAGGTTGCTCAGGGACAAGGCTCCGCATTTCCCGATCAGGGACTTTCCAATTTCCGAACTGCGGGACCGGATGATACCCGTTGATGAGGAAACCCGGCGTATCTGCGCAACGGTTCTGGAAGACAGTATGGCTGCAGCCGGAATGCAACGGATCTTCGAGAGAAAAGACTGCGTTCAGATAGGCAGGAGCCTTGGAAAAATCGGCAAGATGATACGCGATGATCTGGAGCTTTCCTGTCCCGAAATGGACTGGATGGTCAAGAGAGCTTCGGAAGTGCCTCTCTGCTATGGCGCAGGGGTTCTTTTCAACGGAATCAGCGCCTATGTTCTGCTTATCATCGAAGAGTCCTCCATCGATCTCTATAAGGCCAAACTCGAGGATTACGAGCACATTTTCGGCTTCAAGGCAGAGGTCTCGATACTGGCTCCCGGCGGTGGTTGGTCACTGGTTTCTCAAAGTAGTTAGAGATAACAAACCAGAAGACCTTGACGTTATCCGTTTTCAGTTATAACTTTCACTCGTAGGATTAGAAAATGGGAAGATTAATATATCTTGATAATAATGCCACCACACAGATGGCTCCCGAGGTTCTGAATGCAATTACGGAAGCTCAGAGCGTTGTCTACGGCAATGCTTCAAGCATGCACACATTCGGACGCGAGGCCCAGAGATTGGTCGAGCAGGCCCGTGACAACATTGCGTCTCTTCTGGATTGCGACAGCTCGGAGATAACCTTCACAAGTGGAGCATCCGAGTCCAACAACACGGTTTTCATGATAGCCAAGTCGCTCATAGAAAAGCGCGGAGGCGGCAGGATAGTGACCACCACGATCGAGCATCCCTCGATAATGGAAACGGTCAAGTATCTGAGAAAATGCGGCATCCATGTGGATCAGGCTCCAGTTGCCACCGATGGCAGTGTGAAGCTGGACGAGTTCGAGAAACTCATGGGACCGGATGTGGTCCTGGTTTCGGTCATGACCGGAAATAACGAGACCGGCACAATTCAGCCTATAGAAACAATATCTCAGATTGCACATAAGTACGGAGCTTTAATGCATACCGATGCTACTCAGGCTATCGGAAAGCTTCAGCTTTCATGCAAAAAGTGGAATCTGGATTATCTTTCATGCAGCGGACACAAGTTCTACGGACCTAAGGGTGTGGGTGTCCTGTATGCGAAAAAGGGAATCCCGTATGAGCCGTTCGTGCATGGCGGAGAACAGGAACATGGCCGTAGGGCCGGCACCTACAACACCATCGCAATCTACGGAATGGGTGTGGCTGCCAAGCTCGCAAAGGAGAACATCGACGAGGAGTCCAGAAGGCTTTGGACAATGCGCGAGAAGCTCCGCGAGGGAATAGTTGCAAAGGTTCCCAACGTCGTGGTCAACGGATGCAATGACCGCCAGCACTGCCTGCCGGGAACTCTGGATGTTTCCTTCGAGAACGTCGAGGGAGAATCCATTCTCCTGATGCTGGATATAGCCGGGATTGCAGTTTCGACGGGATCGGCCTGCGCCACCGGATCGCTGGAGCCCAGCTATGTACTTATGGCCGGCGGACTGGATGTAGAGCTTGCCCACGGATCTATTCGCTTCTCGTTCGGCAGGTTCAACACCATGGAGGATGTGGATTATGTCCTTGAGGTCCTTCCTCCGATCATCAGCAGACTCAGGGCAATATCAACAAGGTAAGAGGTTACTATGGACAGTTTCATGGCCCAGTGGGTTTATACGGATACAGTCAAAGATCATTTCATGAATCCCAGGAACATCTGGAACAAGGATGAGAACTGGGTTCCCGATGCATCTGGTGAAGTCGGATCGCTTGCATGCGGAGACCAGATGAGAGTCGGAATCAAGGTTGTCGATGACAAGATTTCAGACATCAGATGGCTTACATACGGTTGTGCCAGTGCAATTGCCAGCACCTCCATGATGAGCGAGATGGTCAAGGGAATGACTCTTGAAGAGGCATACCACATCACTCCTGAGATGATCACCGACCAGCTAGGAGGACTTCCCCAGCACAAGTTCCATTGCTCGGTTCTCGGAGACAAGGCCCTTAGGGCTGCAATCGATGATTATCTTGAAAAGAATGGCAGGGAGAATCCCTTCAGAAGTTCGATTGCAAAGATAATCTGCGAGTGCAAGGGCGTCACCGACCAGATGATCGAACACCTTGTTGCAACTGATCAGGCCAAGACCCTCGAAGATCTTCAGAGACTCACCGGCTATGGTACAGGTTGCGGTAGGTGCAAGGCCCGCATCGAGCATGAGTTTGAAGAAATGAAGCACATTCACGGGAAATAATCCGAATTTCCCGTGAAAATAACCTTGTCAAGGGCGGCTTTGCCGTTCATCTTGACCCTTGACGAGGTTTTATCCACGAAATAATCCGAATTCCCCGTGAATATGGAGAAACATGTTGAATAAGCCGCCTTCGGGCGGTTTTTCTTGCCTTTTGGGCATTTTGCAAGGATACTTTGCATATGAGAGAAATAGTAGCGTCAGTTGAAGGAAAAAAGTATAAGGTACCGGCATTTTCAAGTGCCAGAGAGATTCTGGAGAAAGCCGGCATGGCCCTCGGAACAGACTATCAGGAAAACCCAATCGTCGCTGCTCTGGTCAACGGCAGACTCAGCCCTTTGGGAACCCCTGTTCCTATGTCATGCCCGATTGAGCCTGTCAGGGCATTCCAGGGTTTCGGGCGAAGGGTCTACAGGCACAGCCTCTGCTTTCTTCTCTGCTATGCCTCCAAGCTTGTTTTCCCAAAGAGAAGACTTGTCATCGGGCACTCGCTCGGCGACGGATTCTTCTTCAACTACGAGGATGCAAAAGATACCGACAAGGACCAGATAGAAGCACTGAGTGCAAAGATGAAGGAACTTGTCGAGCAGAAGCTGGATATCGAGTATGTCTCGCTTTCAAACCAGGATGCCATCAAGGCCCTCAAGAAACAGGGCTACGAGGATGCCGTTCTGCTTCTGAAGTCCATGAATGCACCCTCGGTGGACCTATATAAGCTGCAGGAATACTACCAGATTGCATATGAGCCCATCGTAGACAACACAAGCGTTCTTGGTGTATGGGATCTCAGATCCTACGAGAACGGTATGCTTCTCAGGTATCCTGTCAAGGAAAGCATCCACAGCGTTGTCCAGTTCAAGGACAACCAGAAGCTGTTCGAAGTCTTCAACGAGTACCGTGCCTGGGGTAAGATTCTCGGTGTCAGCTATGTCGGTGAAATGAACAGAATGTGCTCGAATAACACCGCTGAGCAGTATGTCAGGCTTTCCGAAGCACTCCAGAGGCGTAAAATCGCCAGCATTGCAGATGACATTCACAACCGCAAGGCAAAGGCCGTTTTCATTGCTGGACCTTCGTCCTCCGGTAAGACCACATTTGCAAAGAAACTATGCGAGCAGCTTCTGCTGATGGAATATTCCCCGATAAAAATCTCTCTGGATGACTACTACAAACAGCGTCAGTATGCACCTCTGGACGAGGAAGGAAAACCGGATTTCGAGGCTCTGGAAGCCTTGGATACGGACATGTTCGACCGCAATATGCATGATCTGTTTGCAGGTCAGGAGGTGGATCTTCCGCACTTCAGCTTTACGGAAAATGCCACCTATTACCTCAACAAGCCAATCAAGATGAATAGCCATACGATCTTTGTAATAGAGGGAATTCATGGCCTGAATCCGAAGATTGTGTCAAAAATCGAGCCTAAATATGTATATAAGGTATATATTTCTGCCCTGACACAGCTGAACATGGATGACTGCAATAGAGTCTCCACAACAGATGACAGGATGCTCAGAAGAATTCTTCGTGACTACCGGACCCGCGGTTCCAGTGCAGAGGAAACGCTGCTGATGTGGCCGAGCGTCTCACGTGGAGAAAGGGTCCATATCTTCCCGAATCAGAACAACGCCGATGTCATGTTCAACAGTGCGCTGGACTATGAACTCGGAGTTCTCTCTCCGTTCGTGGCGCCGCTCCTTCATGAGGTAAGCCCGGATTCAGGCACTGCATACACGCATGCCCAGAGACTTCTGGCCTTCCTCGAGAACATATATGCGATTCCCTCATCCTTCGTTCCGAGCGATTCGATTCTAAGGGAGTTCATAGGCGAAAGCGATTACGAGGACTGATTCCTCCGCGATTGACGAGGTACTTCAATCAAGGTAAATTTGTGCTATGACGTATGAGATTCTGGACACCTGTAACGGGTGTGGGACATGCCTCTCGATTTGTCCCGTCAAGGCTATTTCCTGCGGGCCCGGGAGGATTCATTCAATCAATGCAGACTACTGCATAGGTTGCGGTGCCTGTTTCCGTGTATGTGCAAACTCATCCGTCATCGATTCTTTCGGCAACACCGGAGAAAAGGAAAGCAAAAGGTTCTGGCTTATCCCTCATTTCGACAAGAATCAGTGCAGGCGTTGCGGCAAGTGCTATGAGATGTGTCCTGCCGGAATAATAACCAGACCTGACAGCGAGAGGGAGCCTTCTCTGACAAACGCCAAGCTCTGTGCTTCATGCCGTTGGTGCGAGAAGGTCTGCGTTTTCGATGCCATCTCGTTTTCGCCTGCTTCAGGCGATAATGCCAGTGGAGGACCAAAGTGAACATAGCGGTACTCAGACAGCATCTTGAGAGCCTGGACAGACGTTTCTGTGAAGAAGCGATGGCAGAGAGACGCAACCTCAAGGCTCTGGTTCTGGACTTGAGCGAAGAAACCCATTACGAATGGGTGATTCCCGAGCCTATTCTCGACTCCTATATCTCCGGTCCGGCACTCGGTGCCAGACTCTGGGCTGAGTTTGCCGGCTCAGATGTTGAGGAAGAATCGACATACGAATCAAACAACCCCATAGTCATAACGGCATCTGCTCTTACCAATTCGGGAATAGCAGGTTGTGAAAGCGTCAGCATTGCGTTCCGTTCACCTGTTACAGGAAGACTTGCATTCAATGTTGTCTCCAATTCCGTGGGAATGCGGCTGGATGCCCTTGGATATTGCGCTCTGATTGTCATCGGAAGACTCAGACGACCTACCGTCATCGACGTCCGTAAGAGCGGGGTGACATACAATGTGTCTGAGATATTCATCGAATACACGGTCAGCCAGATCGAAAACCTGGTCGGCGTAGGCCCAATGACTACAGCTCTTTCCATCGGACCTGCAGGAGAGCAGAAGGTTCCTTTTGCAGCAGTTGTCTGTGAAGGCATGGTAACCGGTCGCGGAGGACTTGGGTGCGTGTTCGGTTTCAAGAACATCAAGGCTCTCTGTATCACCGGCTTCTGCACGGACTACAGACGGACCGGGGATGAAACTGAAATCAGCAAGGTTTCCGATAAGCTGATGAAAGCCATCGAAGGCAGTGAGTACTGTCGCCGCATGAACCGCGGAGGTTCTGCATCCCTGATCAGCCGTGCGAGCAAGAACGGCTGGGCTCCGGTATTCAACTTCAGCCGACGTACCGATCCGAGGCTTTTCCATCTCGGCGGAGAGGAGACGAACCGACGCTACGGAAACGAACATGGCGGTTGCATGGCCTGTCCGGTGCTCTGCAGACACAGGACCAGAGACGGGGTCTCGATTCCCGGTTATGAATCCATCCTGATGCTCGGACCGAACATTGCGTGTTTCGATATGGACAAGATCATCGAGCGTCATGCTCAGTGCCTGGACTTCGGACTTGATCCGGTATCAACCGGAAATGTCATGGGTTGGGCCAGCGAGGCATGGTCAAGCGGACTGGTCAATCTCTTTGAGCCTGACTTCTCATTCAAGGACAACTCCAAGGTTCTTCCTCTGATTGAAATGATTGCACGCAGGACAGGACCGGGTGAGCCGCTGAGCTTCGGAACCTATGCGCTTGGGAAGGCATATCATGCCGAGGACTTTGCATACACCATCCGCGGTCTCGAATGCGGACCGTTCGATTACAGGGGAGCATACTGCCAGAGCCTTTCGGACTGCATGGGTTTCTGGTTCGACAACTATTTCGAGATCCACTGCGATATAAGCACCTCGGACAAGGCTGCCTGGGAGGTTCTTAATGAGAACCTCGTAATGGGTCTTGAGAGCTACGGGTTGTCTCCGGCTTTGATTGTTCCTACTGTTGTAGAGAACTGCAAGAAGCTCAAGAAGAGGTTTAAAATACTTCCGAAAACGGAAACAAATAGCGTAAAACCATCGTTTCCTGCCGAAATAATCAGTGCTGTGACCGGTTTTGACATTCTTCCGGACCAGATAATCGAAATGGGTGAGAGGTGCTGGAGGCTTGTTTATGAGATAGACAGGGCCTTGGGTTTCGACATGCTCAATGATTCGGAAGACCTTTTGCCGGAGCATTTCTTCATTGATCCGGACAGCAACCACGAAGTATCTTCAATCGTTCCTATCAGGAGTCTTGTCGACCGTTATAGTTTCCTTCGCAAGCAGACCATCGCCATCCAGGGCTCTGATTTCAAGGCCTACTGATCCGTCTTCATTGAAAACCACCAGTGCATAAGAGGGTTTGCTTCCTCCCCTCGGGCGGGAGGGTGAGCCCGGATTCAGATATGTAATTCTTTTCCCATCAACGAATTCACTTGTAATTTCATTGCAATGGGAATGACCTGTTATCACTAGATCGAAATCCTTGTCCTCAAGGCCCACGGAGCTCGGACTTGCATACAGATGTCCATGTGTGATGAAGATCCTCAGACCTCTGAAAGAGCATGTTCTGTACAGCGGAAGATCAAGATTCACATCCGTCCAGGACCATCTGTTGTCGCAGTTTCCCTGTACCGGCAGAAATAAATAGCTGCGCAGCTGCACACTTTGTGTGATGAAGTAGTTTTCGATATCCAGGTCGCCCGCATAAAGGAAGGCCAGACAGTCGGGACAGGCTGCGATTTTGGCCAGTTTCTCGAAGCATTCGTCCGAGCTGTGGACGTCACTGGCGACAAGTAGAAATTTCTTATCTTTTAATCCAAGCATGGTATGGATTTATCTTAACATAGGCATTTAATTCGAAAAAGCTATACATCCGTTAAGGATAAATGAAAACTTTTCCGAAAAACCGATCTTTTTTATTATTTTCCAAAGTAATTGTTTCTTGTAAATGCTTTTGCAATCATAGTATTATACCTATAGTCAACCTGTATAGGTTTTTATATATATTGTACTTTCCTGGGATTTGGACTCAGGAAAAATCATTGGAGGTATATATGGCAGATAACGTCTTCATCTGTTCAGATGGTCATAGACTTGCATATAACCTCTGGTTGCCTTCTCCAAACATTGAAATCAAAGCTTTTCTGCAGATTCTCCACGGCATGGCCGAGTATAGCGACCGTTATGCAAGATTCGCAGAATATTTAAATAAATTGGGAATTGCGGTTTTCGCCGCAGATCATAGAGGACACGGAGCAACAGCATCAGAGGATGAGATAGGTTGGTTCGCGGAGCACGATGGCTGGAACAGGGTTTCCGAGGATGCCTTCGAGCTGGCGAACTTCATCACTTCGCAGTACTACGTAAACACGACATTCCTCATGGGTCACAGCATGGGAAGCTTTCTGGCAAGGACCGTCATGGTCAAGCACCCGGACTTCTACACAGGCGTGATCATCATGGGTACAGGTTGCAGCAAGGGTATAGTCGGCAAGATAGGTAAATTGCTTTGTAAGAACGAGATACGTAAAAATGGATCCAAGAGTCCCGGAGTTCTGATGAACAAGCTCTCGTTCTCTGCTTACAACAAGCAGTTCGAGCCCACGGCAACAGATTTCGACTGGCTTTCCCGTGATGCAAAGGAAGTTGAGAAGTACGTCAAGGACGACAAATGCGGCTTCCTGTGCACAAATGGTTTCTTCTATGACCTGCTTTCCGGTATAGAGTTTGCCAACAGCAAGGCAAATGCGGAAACGCTTCCCAAGGATCTTCCTCTTCTGATCATCAGCGGTGAGATGGATCCTGTCGGAGATCTCGGAAAGGGCGTCAGAAAGGTCTACAAGCTCTATACGGATGCCGGAATTGCCGATGTGACCCTGAAGCTGTTCAAGGATGCCCGCCACGAGCTTCTGAACGAGACCAACAGAAAGGAAGTATATGAATTTCTCGCCAAGTGGCTTGAAGCTCATATCTGACGTAAATGAAAGCAAGGAAAAGAATAAAAGAACTTACAAACAGCAAACCGGTCGGTTTTATCAAGAACTTTCTCGGTGAGTTCAGTGGGTCCTCTGTCTCGATGTTGTCAAACGGCATGGTCTATTCCACGCTTATAGCCGTGGTGCCATGCCTTGCATTGATTTATGCGGTCCTGAACATATTCGGAGTTCTGGATCCGGTAATGAGCATGCTCGAGAACTATATCATCGAGACTTTCGGTGATACCACGGGAAAGAGTCTGGTAGGTTATCTCAATTACTTCACACAGAATGCAGTAAGCATGGGTATTGTCAGCATCCTTTCCTTCGGCGTGACTTTTGTCCTTTTGATTGACAAGATATATTCAATTGTCAACAAGATTTATCACGTTCCTAAAGGGAAGAAGCTGGTTGTCAGATACCTCAAGTATGTAATGGTAATTATCATAGGTCTTGCCGCCATAGTCCTATCTGTTTTCTCTATAGGACAGTTCAACAGCCTGTCGCTTAAACTGCGCAATCTGCCTGCTCTGAACGGTTTCCAGACGGCGCTCAAGTTTGTATTGCCGTTTGCCGTCCTCTTCGGCCTCATGCTGGCCTTGGTTTATATTATGCCAAACTGCAAGGTCCGCTTTCTCTCGGGTCTGATAGGAGCAGCCGTAGGAACAGTCTCCGTCGGTGTTCTCGGAATGGTGTTCAGGTTCGTTGTGCAGAGATCCGTAAAGTATTCTGTCATATACGGTTCTCTTGCCACGCTGATGTTCTTCTTCATGTTCCTGTCGTACCTCTGGAAGCTGGTCTTCGCATCCGTAATCGTCTCTTATGTCCATCAGAAGATGACTACGGGAATAAAATACGAATCATGAACGATATCCTTATTCTAGAGCCCTGTGTGAAGGATTATGCATGGGGCAATGACTATTTCATTGCAGATCTGCTGGAACTTGAGAAAAACGGCCCCAGAGCCGAGATGTGGATCGGTGCCCATAAACAGGGCAGTGCAGTGGTAAAGGAGTCCGGAGAAAGGCTCTGTGATTATCTGGACCAGAATCCCGGCTTTGCAGGCTGTGATGCGGATTCCTTTCCATATCTTCTTAAGATACTTGCAATTGCACAGAGTCTGAGCATCCAGTGTCATCCTGATGCAGAGCAGGCGAAAGCCGGCTTTGAAGCTGAGATTCCCAAACATTCTTCAACAGACAGAAAGAACTGGAATTATCAGGATTCCAATCCCAAGGCGGAGATGCTCTATGCATTGACTCCTGTTACGGCCATGTGCGGTTTCAGAAGTCCGGAAGAAGCTGAGAAACTCATGAAAACAGCTGTTTCCGTATTTTATTCGGACCATATTTCCGAAATCGGAAGTGTTTTTGAGCTCTTTGATAAACTTTATAGGATGGATTCGGAAACCCTGTCTTTTGCTCAGGCAGAGCTTCTCAGGAACTGCGAGATGCTCCCTGATGATGTAAGGACAGTGGTAAAGGAGCTCTGTGACCTGCACTTCGGAGATCCGGGAGTCTTTGCTCCTCTTCTACTTAATATAGTGCATCTGGAGCCGGGCCAGGCAGTGTACCTCAAGCCTCGTGTGCTGCATGCATATATCAGCGGAAACGGAGTAGAGCTCATGAACAACTCCGACAATGTACTCAGGGCTGGACTTACGCAGAAGCACATGGACCTGGATGAACTGGAGTCCGTAATGCTCCATGAGACATATATCCCAAGCCCCATGGAAAGCGTCAGCGATGAAGGCGGAAAGCACTTTGAGTGTGAGGGCGGCTTTACGCTTACTGCTATGGTCAACGGATCCTTTGTAAATCAGATTGCGGGACCGAAGATGCTTGTCTGTACGGAAGGAGATGCTGACATCAACGGAACGACGCTTAGGAAAGGGCAGTGCTGCATAGTCGGAAGATCCGTGACAAATCTCTGTGTCCGGGCAAAGAAGGCTTCTGTCTTCATGGCCTCTGTGAACTAAACTAACATCTATGTTATTATATTAACATACTGTTAAAAATCATAACAAACTCGATTGACATTGAAACACTCTTTGAGGTATTTCTAAGGCAACTTGGAGGTTTTCATGTTAATCAAGGTTTTGTTGATTTTGATTTTCTTTTCAATCATGATCGGCGTCGGAATCGTTTGCCGCAAGCAGGCGAGGGATGTCCGCGGGTTTGTTCTCGGTGGAAGAAACGTAGGCCCTTGGCTTTCGGCCTTTGCTTTCGGTACCAGTTATTTCTCTGCAGTCATCTTCGTAGGTTACGCCGGACAGTTCGGTTGGAAATTCGGACTTGCAAGTACCTGGATCGGACTTGGAAATGCTTTCATCGGATCGCTTCTGGCCTGGACAATCCTGGGCAGAAGAACAAGGATCATGACCCAGCACCTGAGCTCGGCTACCATGCCACAGTTTTTTGAGAGCCGATTTGACAGCAAGGCCCTCAAGCTGATTTCATCCATTATAATATTTATCTTCCTTATTCCTTACACTGCATCGCTTTACAATGGTCTTTCCAGATTGTTCGGAATGGGCTTCAACGTTGATTACACGATCTGTATCGTGGTCATGGCCATACTGACTGCAGTCTATGTCATAGCCGGAGGCTACATGGCAACTGCCATAAACGACTTCATCCAGGGCATGATAATGCTTATCGGAATCGTTGCTATAATTGCATCCGTTCTGAGAATCAACGGCGGTTTCGTGGGTTCTCTGACAGCACTGGCAAACATCACTGATCCTGCAGTGACCACAACGCCCGGAATCTTCGCTTCGTTCTTCGGCCCGGATCCGTTCGGACTGCTCTGCGTAGTCATCCTTACATCTTTGGGAACCTGGGGACTTCCCCAGATGGTCCAGAAGTTCTATGCAATCAAGAGCGAGAATGACATCCATAAGGGAACGGTCATTTCAACGGTCTTTGCAATCGTGGTCGCTGGCGGATGTTACTTCCTCGGCGGATTCGGAAGACTGTTCAACGTCAATGTCGCCTCAGAAGGCTTCGATGCAATCATCCCCGCCATGCTTTCGCACCTTTCTCCGGTGGTTTTCGGAATAGCATTGGTTCTTGTTCTGTCTGCTTCGATGTCCACGCTTTCGTCGCTTGTTCTGGCTTCAAGTTCCACGCTGACGCTGGACTTCATCGACCCGGTATTCTTCGGCAACAAGCGCGATGAGAAGAAGAATCTTCCGATCATAAGGATCTTCATTGCAGTATTTATCCTTATCTCCGCTGTCATCGCCATAATCCAGTACAAGAAGAACGTGACATTCATCGCACAGCTGATGGGTCTTTCCTGGGGTGCTCTGGCAGGCTCGTTCCTGGCTCCGTTCCTCTACAGTCTCTACTGGAAGAAAACCACAAAGGCCAGCTGTATCGTATGCTTTGCATGGGGTTCGCTGCTGATGCTGGCAAACATGTTCTTCAAGTCCAGCTTTCCTGCAGTGCTGCAGAGCCCGATCAACTGCGGAGCCTTTGCAATGCTGGGCGGAATGGTAATCGTTCCGATAGTAAGTGCATTTACAAGGAAGCCTGACAAACAGCAGATCGACAATATCTTCTCCTGCTACGAGAAGAAGGTCATGGCACCTATCACCGATGTGCTAAGTTCCGAAGAGGCTTGAAATTAAATAAGTTAGTAAGTATAGTTAACAAAGGATTGTCAGAGCTGCAGCACACCCTGCAGCTCTTTATGTAATCTATGGTCATGATTGCTCAACGAATGCGATGGGTTTCCCTGTATTTTGCAGGAGTGCAACCGTTGAGTTGCTTGAATAATTTATAGAAATATGGTGTGTCTCCAAATCCGACAGAGTATATGATGCTGTCTATCGGTTCATCTGTCTCGGCCAGCAACCTGCATGCAACAGTCATTCTCTCATTCAGCACAAATCGGCTGAAGGTTTCTCCTGTGGTTCGTTTGAAGACTTTTCCGAGATAAGCTGATGTCATCCCAAGTTTTTCTGCGATGAAATCAATCGAAAATGTTCTGCTCTCACAGTTTTCCTTTGTAATTCTTATTATTTCATTGACCAGCTCAGACTGCCTGCTGTTTTTGTTTTGTTCAACAGCACTTTCTGTGTTAAGGAGCAGAGCTTCAATATATGAACATATCTCTTCAATCGATTCAATTTTGAGTAACTTATAGGCCAAAGCTTCAGAGAGTTCGTTGTTCTCTATCCCATTGTTGTTCAGCAGTTTCAGTATTGAATCATCGAGAACAGTGGAAAGATTGATCAGATTCATCTGGGCACTTCTGTAGGAACCTTCTGAGATACCCTGAAGCAGCTCCTTTATAATCAACATGGCTCCTGGAATGTTCAGCTTCAGAATCTCTTCCGACATTTTCCGCAGCATGTTGTCGGGGATTGAATATGATGTCATTTCCCTCTCTTCAACCATCTCTACTGTGACGACACGGCCTTTCCCGAACAAAAGGCGATACGACAAGGATCTGCAGAGGAAATCATATTCCATTGGTATTTTTTCTACAGGACATCTGTCTGATAGGAATAATGAAACAGAGACGTTGGACTCACTGGCAATTCCTGCTCTGATTTTCTCAAAATCGTAAACATCATTGGGATTTTGGATGATTACTATACACCTGTCATCGTTTTCGTATGTTGCAATAGGATGACTTTCTTCTCCTAACAGCGAGGATGCAGATTGGCAGATTCTTTCCTTTATGATGTTCCTGTCAGAAGCCTTGTCCAGTTGTTCGATCAGATCTGTATAGCCATCAATAGCCAAAACCACAACTATTGCTTCCTTTGTATCCTGCTCAAGAATACCGGATGAATCAAATGATGTCTCTGCATGAAGTGCAGAGAGAAAAAGGTTTCTTCTGGTCAGCGCAATTGCGGCATTCTGGTTTCTTATTATCTTCCATATAAATCTGAAAATCAGGATTGTAATGATCAGACTTATTGCGAACAGGAGGGCAAGGAAGACTATCGCATTTCCATAGCCTTTCGTTCTTGTAATGGAATCTATTACGGTTTCATCAGCAATCATGACCAGTCTTGCTTTCCCGTTGAGAATCGAAGATTGGCAAACGATGTAGTTTTTTCTGTCTGAATGAACAGTGAAGTTATCGGAGCTTTTGCCAAGCTTCCTGAGAACCTCTGACATTAGTTTTTCTGTGGCAATGGATCTGTTACCTGCAATTATCTGGCATGAGTCTGTATTGTTGTCCATAAGTAGCAGGAGTTCTCCATTGTTCTCATTCTCGCTGACAAGAGGGGAAAGCACATCCTGTCGGATGTTGACCATTATCACATTTGAATCGTTTTCTTTTACCAGAGTGTTATAACGTATGAAACTCAGATAATGCAGTTCACTGACTGATGGAAAAAACGAGTTGAAAGTTCTGAAAATGGGTTCCAGATTGTTTATTTTTGAATAATTCCGGAATATTCCAGTCGCCTCAAAATCCGGGAAGTCATCAATCAAATACACAGCTTCAGGCATATGAGGAGAAGAGTTGTATACGTTTCCGTTTCTCCTGTTGTAGATGTAGATTGAGTCAATGAAGTAATTTGAAGATTCATAGTTGCTCAGTCTCCTCAGCCCCGTCAAAAGATCGCTTGCGGAGATGTTTTCATAGTTTAGAAGCCGTGATACATCTGCATCAAGACTTACATTATCCAACAGATCCTTGGTTGAACCTAAAATTGCATTTACATACAGAGTCTCGCTGTCAAGTGCTTTCTGTCCGTATGAGATGAGGTGACGTTCCATCGTCTTCCCGTAGATGTATATGAATCCTGATGTGAGGATTGCCGCCATAGCAAGAATGCCGATGGAAAAAAGAATCAGGAGCCTGGTGGGTTTCATGTCTGTATTCTAAATCATTATTGCCTGAAAAAGAATGCAGACTTCCAGAAAACCGGAAGTCTGCATGGATGGATTCCAAATCGCGTTATCTGATGTTGTTTCTTGCGTAGTAATCTTCCATTTGAGCTGATACTTCTGCAAGAAGCTTGTCAATTCCGGCAGCTGTAAGCTGCTTTCTGTACTCAGCGATTGCAGCATCGACATCATCTACGATGCCGATATTGATTGGATAACCATACTGCTGTACGACCTGATTCACTGCTGCAAGCTCTGCCTGGACATTTGTATAATCCAGTGAGGCGGATCCGAACTTATTCAGAACCTCAACTGATTTAAGGTAAGCAAGAAGTGGCTCATATCCTTCCCACACGCCATCGTCATTTCTCATGAGGTTGCTGACTCTCATTGCATATTGGGCTCCACTCATGCTGTGTGTATTGACGGTTGACGGATCAACACCTACTGCCGGCTTTATGAGATTTCCCTCTGAAGTGATTGTGAAATGACGTCCTTCGATACCATACATCCAAAGGTCAAAGAGTTCCTGATCCGTCTTTATGATTTCAAGGACCCTGAGGGCTCTTTCTGCATTCGGGGATGATGCGGGGATGGCATAGCCGTTCTCTGTAACCGGGTTGACGAATGTGTATCCGGTGAGTGCTGCAAACGGCCAGTATGCACAGACAGCCTGAGGAACCTTTGTCGCCATATATGCCATCATGTTCTTTGCTCCGTCAGCGTTGGCCTGTGTGATTGCACTTGTTCCTGCCTGAATGCTGCTCCATGGATCTGTTGTGCTTGAGAGCGCATTGCTGCTCCAATAGCCCTTCTGTGCCCACTTCTGCATTCTGTGTGCCCATTCGACATATTCATCTGTGAACGGGTAGGCTATGATATCATGGATGTCATCCATGCTTTTCACCATTACGATTGATGTTGTTGAACCGGCAATTGCCTCGAACCCGTAATATGCCTTGAAGAACTGGAAAAGCGCCTGCTCCGGGTTTCCGTCAATTACTCTGATTGCAGGTTCATTTTTTGCTATTGCATCTGCATATGCTTCAAATGACTCTATGCTGTCAATCTTGCTTATCCCGTACTTATCGCCTAGATCCTGTCTGTAGAATATTCCGTTTGTTCCGTAGTTTGACTCATATGACGGGATTTCATACAGCTTACCGTCAACCTTTGCCTGGTCCAACTGGCCCTCTGTGAAGTAACTATATACAGTCGGCATATACTTCGGGAACATTTCTGTAAGATCAGTAAAAGCACCTGTAGCTGCGTATTGGCTGTAGAGGCTCGGGTTGACATACATCAGGTCGGCAGGTTCTCCAGTTGTCAGAATCAGCTGATACTGGTTCCTGTAGTTATCCCAACCAAGGCATGTGACATTGATTTTCGTGTTGCATTTCTCTTTCAGAAGTGCATTGAACTTTTCCATGACCATGTCCTTGTCTTTTCCTGAAGAACCGGAGCTGTACATGATGAGTTCGACATAATCTGCGAACGGATCGTCTGATACCGCTGGCTTCTCGGTTGCGCTCTGTGCGAAAAGGCTCATCGTAACCATCAATACCAGCAGAGCAATTGAAAATCTTCTCATAGCTTATCCTCCTTATGATAAAACTCTCTGAGTGTTAATTCCCTTCCTTGATACATATATCTTTAAGTTTTGTTGTTCCCGTGTAGCTTTCACCACTTGCTATCATCATCTGACTGATGTTGCTTACAACATTTCTGAAGGTGCATCCGGTTTTCACCAAAGAATCATCAACGTATATGTCGAATCGTTTCAGGTTGACGTCAATGATGAGCTTAATCTTATACCATGTTCCGGGCTGAGGGTTCAGGAACTCTACATACGACCCGTCATTCGACCGATAGCAGAAGTTGTAGAGATCGCTGTTATAAATCTCGATTGCATTTACTGACCCGTTGGAAAAGATTAGTCGTGACCAAGTTCCTATGTTGCTGTCTGAAATACTAAATGTAGCAGAGAGTTTTCCTGTTTGCGCAGGGAAGTACTTTGTCATTGAAACCTGCTGTGATGTGTTGTTGTCAGACAGAACAACGCAATGACCTGTTTGATTCGGGATTGAATCAATCAAGCAAGTTGTATTTGTCGGGACGACAAGGCTCCAATCTTCTGGCTGGGTGTTGATTGCCTGATTGTCAAAATCATCTTGGAGAAGAGAGTAGGTTCCTATTTCAATATTCCGGTACCAGGCCTGACCCTGATAACTGGTGCCGCTTTCAATTCGAATTCCGTCAATCTTGCTTCCGGATCTCCTGAACGTACAACCCTTTTTCCTGAATACACCATCTATCATGACTGAATAAAGGTTTTTCCTGATATCTACATCCAGAACAACCCTGTACCAGGAATTTGCTGATATGTCCATTATCTTCAGGTCAGAAGCAGACTGATTCCGATAGCATAATCCGTTTACATTGCTATCATAGATTTCTATGATGCTTGTTGATCCATCCAAAGCATAAAGCCTGAACCATTTTCCGGTCGCAGAGGTTCTGTAATCGAATGATACTCTGAGTCTGTCATAGGTGGCTTCAAATGTCTTTATGCCATAACACACACCCGAAGAAGACTGATCGTTCAGTCTAATGCAGTTTTCATTGTCAAGTGAAACAATTCTGCAACTGGTGTTGTTTGCCTCAGAGACCGACCACCCCGATGGAACACTTCCTGCTGGCTCTAAACTGAAATCTGATTCATATACAGTACTGTCCTGCCTTTCAGAGCAGACAACGGGAGTATGAATGATGGCCTTGAGTCCTGTCCCTCCGGTTGTTTCAACTGCATCTATGTTTATCATATTGCCCGTGGAATCCGTTGAATGGGTGCCTTTGACAACAAGCCTTAGATAATGGTCCGAAGCGGAGAGATCATATGCAGAGAACAGGCTTTTTCTGTATTTTGTTGAATCTGCATATGTGTCGATTGTTTCAACATATGACCCGTCCAAATAGATGTCTGCCAGGCCACAGTTCGTATCTTTTACGCCTAGAATGCTTATGGCTGTACCATTGAATGCTAAATCCATCTCATCGCCTTCAGAAGAAGTAGTGAGAAGTGTTCTATGGTAGTTTTTTGCGTTGCTGCCTGATTCTGTCCAAGAACCGATATACTCTATTCTGTCATCAAGTTCCTTGAACCTGATGCATTCCACCGGAGTACTGGAATCTATTGCCTCGATCAGCAGGTTGTCGTATCTGACAATGTTATAACCGCTTCCGATTACAACATGCCCGCTCGGATACTCCTTGTCTATCACCGAGGTCAGCAGGTTTCCGTCATAGTAGACGCGTACTTCTGCATCATTGCAGGACATCTGAAGGCTGTGCCACACATTCAAAGTGAAACTGGAGATGATTCCGCTTTCCAGAACGAGAGCTGCACTTCTCAACTGCCAACTTCCGTCATGGAAAAGCCGAAGATTATAGCATTCGGGCGGGACATTCCCGGTTGGGGAGAAGTTACACCTTGCACCAATCATGACATATCCGTCATAGTCCGTGTCTGTTATGGTTTCCATCAGGAAGTCGAAGCTTACTTTGTAGTTTTTAAGCTCCTGACCTCCGAGGAGAGTGTATGGGGAAGGGGTCGCACGACGCTCCCAATCTGTAGGTTTTGTTCCTAAAGTGATGACCTGTTTAAGACACTTTGTGCTGTTTTTTCCGCCTTCAGCGATTTCATAAGCACCTGATTGATCAACTGTATACTTTGGCTGTTTCCCGATACCGTATGACTCGAATGTATCTGAGTATGGCAGACTGAACGAAGTCTCGGTGGGTATTTGGTAAAGGGGCTGTCCTTTGGTCTGTCCCGTTGTTGTTGTAAGTGTGCAGATTGAATTAGCCGGTAGTGTGATTGCTGTATAGTTGTTTGAGACAGTCAGATCGGAAAGATTTTCGAACTGGTTCTCTTCTGTCGTCTGCCACACATGCAGGGATGATGCGGTAAGATTGTTCAAGGTTATGTTGAACGTGTTCGGTGATGAACTTCTGTTGAGAAGAATGATGCTGAAATCTCCCGTTGAAGTGTTCTTCAGAGTCAGATAACTCTGCTCGCTAGCACTTAAACAACCGCTGTTTATGTAGTACCACCCCGGTTCGGTGAATTGGGTAAACTGAGCAACAACCCAAAGGGATGGTTCGATTTTGTAATAACCGGTCCATGGATGGGCAGCAACTATGATGCCTTTATATGTGTAGGGGACATTGTCATAGATTGCCTCAATCACAGGGTGCATGACATACTGGACCATTCTGCCTGATGCATAGGACCTTATGATCTTATACGCCATGTCAAGAGCAGACGAGAATTTGTGTCTGTATGCAACAACATCCTCGCTGTCAAAAATCGGGAGTCCGCAGTTCTTTGCATTGTCGGGACTGTCCTGCTTATAATGTGCGTTTATAGCATACAACGCAGACTTCAGCGCCGAATCGCTGTTGACCATGGATGCGATATTCCAGTCTGTAGTGCTGTCGGCTCCTGTAAGCTTGACAGAAGAGAATCCATCCGAATTCAGTCCCGGGCGCAATGTGTTCACAACCCAGTTCCTGCTGAAGTCTCCTTCGTTCTCATCAGGAGAAAGAAAATCGAAATCAAGATTGAAAGTATCTTTCGCTCCCTGCAAGAAATTTTTATAGAAGGTATATTTCTTTGAGTTGTCTGTAATCCATGCCGGGGTTCCCCAGCGGATGGCGTCAAGTAGGATGTTCTGATTTCTTGATTTTGCTTCACTTGCAAGCCAAAGCCCGACACCTCGGGTTATATCAAAGTCGTTTTCAGCCCTCATGTGGCTTGGTTCTGTTCCGCATGTACCATTGGCATCAGAACCTATTTCCACTTTAAGTTGATGAAATGATGCCCCGAATTTTGGTGAAAACAGCATATTCAGGATATCGGATCTCTGCTGCTCGGGGTATTCATGGAGAAGCTTTGTCATTCCATTGCTTGTCACTCCGCCGATACCCTCGAACATCCTGCCGAGGCTTGATCCGTTTATCGTTATTGAAGTAGCCATATCAACTCCTTTCAGATCATCTGTCTAAAGTTTATGGGTTCGGTTTTTCAGTTGTCTATTTGAAATAAAAGGCATGATTGGAAAAAAGAAGCATTTCACTCAAAACCCTAAAAAATACAATAGAAGCCCTGAATTTCAAATTGAAGGTTTTGCGAGGCATTTTAATATTTTATTGAACAAGGTACATACGTATGGGAAACAGAGAAACATCAGGAATCGGGAAAACACTGTCCCGTAAGTCAACATTCATGAAAAATAAGACCCTATGGCTGATGCTTGCCCCTACAATAGCGTATTTCATTCTGTTCTGTTATCTGCCTATGGCGGGAATATGGCTGGCCTTCACAAGATTTGATTTCCGGCTGGGCTTTTTTAAAAGTCCGTTCGTCGGGATGAAGAACTTCGAGTTCCTGTTCAAGAGCGGAATAATGTTCAGATTGTTGAGGAATACCGTCCTTTACAATCTTGCTTTCCTGATCGGAGGAAACCTTGCCCAGATGATCTGTGCGGTTTTTCTGAGCGATTTGAAGAACAAGAGGTTCGTGAAAGTCAGCCAGAACATCATATTTCTTCCTTATTTCATTTCATGGGTATTGGTAGGACTTTTTTCCTATGCCCTTTTCAATATTGACAACGGGGTGATCAATTCGGTTTTCAGATCATTGGGGTTGAACACCTATAACTTCTACCTCAAGCCCAACTCCTGGCCTCCAATAATCACCTTTTTCCAGATTTGGAAGGGCCTTGGGTATGGAAGTGTAATCTATCTTTCTGTAATAACCGGAATAGAGCAGGACATATATGAGTCGGCAAGGATTGATGGTGCAACGAAATGGCAACAGGTGAGATTCATTACCTTGCCGATGATTAAACCCACTTTCATTCTTCTGATAATGTTCAATTTGGGAAGCATCCTCAAAGGGCAGTTCCAACTGTTTTACCAGATAGTAGGAAACAACGGAGTTCTCTTCAATGCAACCGATATCATCGATACTTATGTGTATAGATCACTCATGGTTAATTTCGATATAGGGATGGGATCTGCTGCTGGTGTGTTCCAATCAGTTTTCGGTTGCATCCTCGTGCTTTCCGTCAATGCTATAGTCAAGCGAATCAACAGTGATCTGGCACTGTTCTGATTTGGGAGGAATGATAGGATGAAGGACAGAAACTTCCATGTCAGAGACGATAAAGGCAGCAGGTCTTTTGCGATAGTCGGATATTCGGTGATGACCATAATCACGATAATTTGTTTCATTCCGTTCTGGCTTATGCTTATGGCAAGCATTTCCGATGAAATGAGCATCCTGACTCAAGGGTTCAGCCTGATCCCCAGGAAAATATCTTTTGCCGCATACAAGTCAATCTTCGGCGGTTTCAGCCAACTTCTGAGATCCTATGGCCTTACCATATTTGTAACTGTCGTTGGATCTGCGATATCGCTTCTGCTGACTTCAATGACGGGGTATGTCCTCATGCGACAGGATTTCAAGGCAAGGAACAAGGTTTCGTTCTTCATATACTTTACTTCGCTGTTCAGCGGGGGTGTTATTCCGATCTACATCCTGTATGTCAAATATCTGAATCTGAAGAATTCGGTCTGGGCTCTTATTCTGCCTTGTATTCTCAGTCCCTGGAACATATTCCTCATGCGCAACTATATGAAATCAATTCCGTACAGTCTTGTCGATGCTTCGACCATAGACGGGGCAAATGACTGGCAGATCTACTATAGGGTGATTCTGCCTCTCTGCAAGGCGGGATTGGCAACAGTCGGGCTTTTTGTTGCATTAACGTACTGGAATGACTGGTATCATGCGAGTCTCTACATAACGAAGGAGAGCCTGTATCCGCTCCAGTATCTTCTCCATAGAATGCTCTCGAATGCAGAATACATGAGGCAGGCTGCTGCATCAGGAGCCTTGGTAGAAGAAATGGCCGCTCCTAGCGAGACTCTGAAAATGGCGACTGCAGTTGTTGTCACTGGTCCGATTCTACTGCTTTACCCCTTTATCCAGAAATATTTCGTCAAGGGAATCATGGTAGGCTCGGTGAAGGGGTAAGTATATGTTGTATCCGATTCAAAACAGAGCAAGAAGCATCGTTTCCCTCGACGGACTCTGGGATTTCAGGTTCGCTGATGAGGATCAGTGGCAGTCTGTATATGTCCCTGCCTCTTTCAATAATCAGTTCGCAGAAGCTAAAGCGCGAAAGTACTCCGGTTTTGTTGAGTACAGAAAGCAATTCATACTGCCTGATACGTTGGAAGACAGCAGGAGAGTCCTGCGGTTTGGTGCAGTGACACATAATGCAAAAGTTTTCATCGACGGCAGTCTGATCATGGAACATAGGGGAGGATTCCTTCCCTTTGAGTGTGATGTAACTGCGAATGTCTGCTGTGGAGTGGAGCACACTCTGTCTGTCATGGTCGACAACAGGATAGACAATCATACATTTCCCGTAGGCAATGAATCGGGAACTTATTTTTTCGGTTCCGACAATCCGGGGATTCCTAGCGTGGAACATGGGAAACTTAAACTCTCCGGAACAAATCTGCCAAACTTCGATTTCTTTAATTATGCCGGGATCACCAGATCAGTGATAATTTATTCGACCCCACTTGAATTCATATCTGATATCACCATAGTAACGGATATTGTTGGCTCGGACGGATATGTGAGATATAAAGTCGAAACATCTGACGGCTCAGACAATATCTCGTTCGATGTTCTGGATAGGGACGGTGTTGCAGTTTCTTCTGCAAAAGGTTGCTCCGGAAACATCGTTATAGAAAATGCACAACTGTGGAATCCTTGGCCTCAGGATTCTTATCTGTATAGAGCAAGAGTTGCTTTCCGGAATGATTCATATGAGTTACCCTTTGGAATAAGAACAGTTTCGGTGGAAGGAAACAGATTCCTTGTCAACGGCAAACCGTTCTATTTCAAGGGTCCGGGGAAGCATGAAGACTCATTCATAAGAGGTAGGGGTGTTGATGTATGTCTGGAAATGAAAGATATTAACCTTTTCCATTGGCTGAATGCGAATTCCTTCAGAACCAGCCATTACCCATATGACGAATCCATGTATCAGCTTTGTGACAGGGAAGGTATTCTCATAGTTGACGAACTACCTGCCGTTGGGTTGAATTTTGGCGGTAATAAGAATCCATATTCACTTGTAACATCTAATTACCACGGTTCATTGCTCAGGGATATGATTGAAAGGGATAAGAATCATCCGTGTGTGGTGATGTGGAGCCTCGGAAACGAGCCGGATACGGAGCATTTCCCGGAAGATGCATTCGATTACTGGCATTCCCTGTATCTTATTGCACATGAAAACGATCCGCAAAGTCGGCCCGTCACTGTTGTTTGCTGTCAGAATGACTACACCAAGGATATCACTGCCAAATCGATGGATGTAGTATGTCTGAACAGGTATTACGGGTGGTACAATCTATGTGGGGAACTGGAGATTGCAGGAGAGGCTTTGGAAGAGGAGTTGAAGTTCTGGGAAAAGATAGGTAAGCCTCTGATTCTGAGCGAATATGGAGCAGATGCCATACCCGGAATGCATTCAACTGTTCCTGAAATGTTTTCGGAGGAATTCCAGGTTGAGTATCTAAAAACCATGAATGGCATTCTGGATAAATTCGATTTCATAATTGGGGAACAGCCCTGGAATTTCGCTGATTTCGATACTCAGCAGGGGCCGATGAGAGCGGGTGGAAATCACAAAGGCCTTTTCTCCCGTGACAGGACACCAAAGATGGCGGCTTACTATGTGAAATCGAGATGGTCCAATAATCTTGATTATGTGTAAAACCCTGAGCAGGTCTACATTATTATCTGCAGGCTGCCTTGATTATCGAGGCGGCCTGTTTCAGTATATCCATGGAAATATTGAGCGCAGGCAGCAGTCTGACCTTGTCTTTTGCAGTCAGGCAGAGAACTCCGTTCTCCATGCACTTTGCAACCACTTCCGAGGCGGGTTTCTTTGTCTTGAGACCTATCATCAGACCCATGCCGCTGACACTTTCTATTCCTTCCGAGTGTGAGAATTCCCTGAAGAGCCAGTCGCTCTTGGCTCTCACGTCATAGAGAAGATTGTCATCGATCCTGCTCAGGATGCTGATGGCTCCGGCACAGCAGACAGGGTTGCCGCCGAAGGTTGAGCCGTGGTCTCCGAATCCCAGTACGTCCTTGCATTTGTCCGAAATCAGTGTTGCTCCGAGAGGAAGTCCTCCTCCGAGGCCCTTGGCAGTCGAGACTACATCGGGAACAATGCCGAAGTTCATGTAGCTGTAGAGCCTTCCGGTCCTTCCGTTTCCGGTCTGTACCTCGTCGACTATCATGATGATGTCGTTCTTCTGAGTGATTTCACGGACGAACCTGATGTATTCGGCATCAAGAGGCACTACGCCTCCTTCTCCCTGGATACATTCGATCATCACGGCTGCGGGATTGTACTTTTCTATCGCATCCTCAAGGGCATCGGTCTTGTTGGCAGGAATGCTGACGAAGCCCGGTGTCAGGGGCTGGAAGAGCTCATGGTAGTGGTCCTGTCCGGTGGCGGCAAGAGTGGTGAGAGTGCGGCCGTGGAAACTGTTTTCAAGCGTGATGATCGTGCTGCGTGTGCTTCCGTATTTGTCTGAGGAGTACTTTCTGGCGACCTTGATGGCGCATTCGTTGGCCTCGGCTCCGGAGTTGGAGAAGAAGACCTTGCTCATGCCTGTCTTCTGACACAGAAGGGCGGCCAGTTCCGCACACGGGGAGGTATAGTAGAGGTTGGACATGTGCTGGACTTTGGCCAGCTGAGCGGTAACGGCTTTCTGCCAAGTCTCATCGGCTATTCCGAATGCGGTGACACCTATTCCGCTTCCCATATCAATGTATGTTTTGCCGGCAGGGTCTTTGACCACTGAGCCTTTTCCGCTGACAATCTCGATCGGGAAGCGCTTGTATGTTCCCGCCACATAGGTCTTGTCCAGTTCTTTTGTGTCCATATCATTCTCCTTTTACCAAGGTACCTGCACCTTCATTGGTCAGAAGCTCCATGAGAATCGAGTGGGGGACCCTGCCGTCCATGATGACTACGTTCTTGACTCCGGCTTCTATTGCAGTCAGGCAGCACTGCACCTTCGGAATCATTCCGGACGAGATTATTCCCTCATCCTTGAGTGTCTTTGCCTGACCGATTGTGATCTCGGGAATCAGGGTCGACGGATCATCCTTATCCTTCAGAATTCCGGCGATGTCGGTCATCAGGATGAACCTCTCGGCACCGAGGGCTCCGGCAATATGCGCCGCTGCAGTATCAGCATTGACATTGAATGCGTTGCCGTCGTCGTCACATCCGAGCGTCGAGATCACTGGTATGTAGCCTTTCTCAAGGATATCCATGACCGGATCCTTGTTGATGTTGGTCACTTCTCCTACAAAACCCAGTCTGGGATCCTTGATCTTTGCCTGAATGAGCTTGCCGTCCATGCCGCACAGACCGATGGCCTTGCCTCCGCGCTTCTCGAGAAGAGTCACCAGGGTTTTGTTGACCTTGCCCGCAAGCACCATCTGGACGATATCAACGGTCTCCTTGTCGGTAACCCTGAGGCCGTCGACGAACTCGGATTTCTTGCCGAGCTTATCCATCATGCTGCTGATTTCCGGGCCGCCGCCGTGTACCAGCACGACCTTGACCCCGATGAGCCACAGAAGGACGATATCATCCATGACCTGCTGCTTGAGATCCGGATTAACCATGGCATTGCCGCCGTATTTCACTACGACGGTCTAGCCGACATATCTTTTGATGTAGGGCAGGGCCTGGGTCAGGACCTCGGCTCTTTCTGCATTGGAGAAGCTCTTCATGTTCTGTAATCTCCGTTGATCTTCACGTAGTCATAAGTCAGGTCGCAGCCCCAGGCTGTGGCGCTCTGGTTTCCGCTGTTGAGGTTGATCAGGATGTCGATCTCCTTTTCCAGGAGGATTTCCTTTGCTTTCTCTTCGGAAAAATCAATTCCCGCTCCGTTCTTGCAGACGGCAATAGTTCCCTTCGCACTCTTGAAAGCCACATCGATCTTGTTTACATCGACACAGGCGCCGCTGTAGCCGATTGCACAGAGCACACGTCCCCAGTTGGCATCTGCGCCGAACATTGCAGCCTTGAGGAGGCTTGAGCAGATGACGCTCTTGGCAACCGTCTTTGCAGTCTGTTTGTCCGCAGCTCCTTCGGTTATGCACTCCAGAAGCTTCGTGGCGCCTTCGCCGTCACCGGCAATCATCCTGCATAGACTGACCGTAATCGTATTCAGTGCCTTCATGAAAGCATCGAAATCCGGTCCGTCCTCAGTTATCAGGCTATTGCCTGCCATTCCGTTGGCAAGAACCGTCACCATATCGTTGGTTGAGGTGTCGCCGTCCACACTTACCATGTTGAAAGTGTTTGCGATGTCGCTGGACAGGGCTTTCTGAAGCATATTCGGGCTGATAGCAGCATCCGTGGTGATGAATACCAGCATCGTAGCCATGTTGGGATGAATCATTCCGCTACCCTTGGCCATGCCGCCGATCGTGCACTCCGTGCCGCCGACAGAAAACTTTACTGCAACTTCCTTCCTGACTGTATCCGTGGTCATTATGCCTTCGGAAGCATTCAGGTTGCCGTCCTTCGAAAGCTCTGATACCAGAAGGGGGATGCCCTTTGCAATGGGTGTGATATCCAGCTTCTGTCCGATTACGCCGGTCGAGGCGACAACTACATCACTCGGTTTGATTCCGAGAGCCTGGCCGGTGAGCTGACACATCTGATCGGCTATCTCGATTCCGTCGGCATTGCATGTGTTGGCGTTTCCGCTGTTGCAGATGACTGCCTGGGCATAGCCGTCGCTGATGTTGCGCTTTGTGACCTCAAGAGGAGCTCCCTTGACAAGGTTGGTGGTGTAGACTGCGGCACATGCTGCCGGAACCGCGGAGAAAACCAGGGCCAGATCCCTCTTGGTCCTTGATTTGCGGATTCCGCAATGTACTCCGCTTGCCTTGAAACCTTTTGCGGCACACACACCGCCGTCGATTATCTTCAATTCAGTAGTCTTCATGTTCATTCTCCTATCACAAGGCCTTCGGTCTCGTCCGTACCGAGAACCAGATTCATGTTCTGGATGGCTGCGCCGGATGCGCCCTTGCCGAGGTTGTCGAAACTTGAAACAAGAAGGATTCTATCCTCGTTTCCGAATACGCTGACGGCCATGTCATCCCTTCCTGAGAAGAGGCCGGCGGAAACGAATCCGTCAGATTCTATGCCGTCCATGTATTTGACAACAGTACCCTGATAGTACTGCTTATACAGATTTTTGATGTCATCAATGCTGCAATGAGTCATTGTTTTCATGATTGGAACAGTTACCTGCATTCCGCTGTAGTAGGGTGCCACCACGGGGCAGAAGACGGGAGAAGTTGTCAGATTGCAGATTGCCTGCATCTCCGGAAGGTGTTTGTGGACCTGCGAAAGGCCGTACATCCTCGGCGCATCCAGCAATGTGTCCCTGCAATCGTCCTCATACTGTGCAATCATCTTTTTCCCGCCACCGGAATAGCCGGTCAGGGAGAAGCAGGTCAGGTTCACATCCTTGTTCAGGATTCCGCATTCCACAAGCGGCGCCACCAGTGAGATGAATCCGCTGGCATGGCAGCCGGGGTTTGCAATCCGCTTGGAAACGGTGATCTCCTTTTTCCTGTTGCCGATTTCAGCAAATCCGTATGTCCAGCCTTCGGTCGTCCTGTGTGCGGTAGAAGTGTCAATGATGCAGGTGTTCTTGTTCTCCACCATTGCCACCGCTTCCTTTGCCGCTGCATCGGGAAGACAGAGAAATACGATGTCAGCGCTGTTGATGGCATCCTTTCTGGCTGAATTGTCTTTCCTCAACTCCTCGGGAAGGGTGATCAGCTTTATATCCTTGCGCAGTGACAGCCTCTCGAAGATCCTGAGTCCGGTGGTTCCGGCACTTCCGTCAATGAACACCTTGTTCATAGAACCTCCCTGAGAAATGCAATCTGCTTCTTTACGGATTCGATTGATGTCCCCCCTTCGGAGGAGCGCTTCTGCACGCAGTTCTTCAGGTCAATTGCCTTATAGACATCCTCATCGATGAGGGAACTGAACTTCCTGTATTCATCAAGAGGCAGGTCTTCCAGAATATGGCCGCTCTGTATACAGTATGCGACGACCGTTCCAGAAACCTTGTAGGCATCCCTGAAAGCCATGCCTTTCAGAACAAGATAGTCTGCAAGGTCTGTGGCATTCATGAAGCCTTTCTTTGCGCTTTCCACCATATTGTCTGCGTTAACCTTCATGCTCCTGATCATGGGAGCGAATACCTGGAGGCAGATCTTTACGGTATCGCAGGCATCGAAGACGCTCTCCTTGTCTTCCTGCATGTCCTTGTTGTATGCAAGCGGAAGACCCTTGAGTGTGGTCAGCAGGGCCATGAGGTCTCCGTATACCCGTCCGGTCTTGCCCCTGCAGAGCTCGGCCATGTCCGGGTTCTTCTTCTGCGGCATGATCGATGAGCCTGTAGTGAAATCATCCGAGAGCTCGATGAAGCCGAACTCCTGGCTTGACCATAGGATAAGCTCCTCGCTGAGGCGGCTCAGATGTGTCATGATCAGTGAGAGGGCGCTCAGAAGCTCGACGCAGAAATCCCTGTCGGAGACTCCGTCGAGGCTGTTGAGACAGACCGAATCGAAACCCAGTTTCTGAGCTTCGAAGAGCCTGTCTGTGTCGAAAGTGGTTCCTGCCAGGGCACAGCACCCGATGGGGCTTATGTTGATTCTCCTGCGACAGTCCGCAATTCTCTGCACATCCCTTTCGAGCATCATGGCATAGGCCAGAAGATGGTGCGAAAAAAGCACCGGCTGCGCATGCTGCAGATGGGTGTAGCCGGGCATGATGACATCAAGATTGTCTTCTGCCTTCCCGATCAGGGCACCTATGAGATCCTTCAGCAAAGCTGTAAGTTCATCGGAATAATCTCTGAGATAGAGCCTCAGATCCAGGGCGACCTGGTCGTTGCGACTTCTGGCCGTATGGAGTTTCTTGCCAGTCTCTCCGATTCTCTGAGTAAGGATCTGCTCCACGAACATGTGAATGTCCTCGGCCTTCGGGTCGATTGCCAAAGCGCCTGATTCGATGTCCTGAAGTATTCCATTTAGCGCATTAATTATGCTATCAGCCTCATCACAGGTTATTATTCCCTGTTTGGCAAGCATGGCAGCATGAGAGATGCTGCCAGTGATGTCCTGCTTGTAGAGCCTTTTGTCGAAACTGATTGAAGAGTTGAAGCTATCGGCCAGACTGTCGGTTTTTCCCGAAGTCCTTCCTGCCCACATCTTTGCCATAATGATCTCCTCAGAGCTGGCCCTTATCCCTCAGAGCCTGAACCAGTGTCGGAAGACCCCAGAGATTGATGAAGCCTTCTGACTGCTTCTGATCATAGTCGCTTTCGCCGAAGGTGACCAGGTTCTCGGAATAGAGAGAGTAGGGAGATGTCATTCCGGCCGGGATGATGTTGCCCTTGTAGAGCTTGAGCTTCACATCACCGGTGACGTACTTGTTGGACTCGTTTGCAAAGGCTGTCAGAGCTTCCTGAAGAGGTGAGTACCATTTGCCGTTGTAGATGAGATCCGCATAGTCTACGGCAAGCTTCTGCTTCAGATGCAGGGTGTCCTTGTCCACCGTGATCATCTCAAGCTGTTCATGTGCCTTGTAGAGAATGGTTCCGCCGGGAGTCTCGTAGACGCCCCTGTCCTTCATTCCGATAAGTCTGTTCTCGACGATATCGATGATTCCGATACCGTTCTCACCACCGATCTTGTTCAGCTTCTCGATGATCTTGGAAGCCTTCATCTTCTCTCCGTCGATTGCTACCGGGGCACCGGCTTCGAAGCTGATTGTGACATAGGTCGGCTTGTCCGGAGCCATTGCGGGGGAGACTCCCATCTCCAGGAAGCCAGGCTTGTCCAGATTCGGCTCGTTTGCCGGATCCTCGAGATCCAGACCTTCGTGACTAAGGTGCCAGAGGTTCTTGTCCTTGGAATAGTTTGTTTCCCTTGAGATCTTGAGAGGAACATTGTGGGCTTCAGCATAGTCGATCTCTTCTTCCCTGGACTTGATGGACCATTCCCTCCACGGGGCGATGATCTTCATTCCGGGTGCGAAGCGCTTGATGGCAAGCTCGAATCTGACCTGGTCGTTGCCCTTTCCGGTGCAGCCGTGGGCAATTGCATCGGCACCCTCCGCCAATGCAATCTGTGCAAGCTTCTTTCCGATGACCGGCCTTGCGAAGGCTGTTCCGAGAAGATAGGTCTCGTACTTTGCGTCCATCTTGAGGGCGGGGATGATGATGTCATCGACCATCTCGTCGACAAGGTCCGCAACGATGAGCTTGGAGGCACCGGTCTTGATTGCCTTTGCCTCAAGCCCCTCCAGTTCATCGGCCTGACCGACGTTTCCTGCTACTGCGATGATTTCCGGATTATTGTAGTTCTCCTTGAGCCAGGGGATGATGATGGAGGTATCAAGACCTCCCGAGTATGCCAGAACAACTTTCTTTATTTCTTTCTTTGCCATTTTAAATTCTCCTTTGTTGATTTCGGTAAGAATTAGTCCGTCGGGAGATTGCTTTGAAGCAAGGCGACATACCTTTCTGGTAGGCGCCGAAGCAAAAAGCGATAATCCCGAATGGAATTATTCTTACAATGTTGCGGCCATGACTGCCTTGATGGTGTGCATGCGGTTTTCTGCTTCATCGAAAACGGCTGACTGCGGGCTGTTGAACACCTCGTCCGTTACCTCCATGCAGTCGAGGCCGAACTTGTCGTAGATGTCCTTTCCGATTGTGGTATTCAGATCATGGAAGGAGGGCAGGCAGTGCATGAAGATGCATCCGGGTCCTGCGTTTTCCATGATGTCGCTGGTGACGCGGTAGGGGAGCAGATCTTTGATTCTCTGCTCCCACACCTCACTCGGTTCACCCATCGAGACCCACACGTCGGTGTAGATCACATCGGCATCCTTTGTTGCCTTGATGGGGTCTGATTCGAACTGGAGAACCGCTCCGGTCTTCTTTGCAATTTTCTGACAATGGTCAATCAGCTCCTGTGACGGGAAGTACTCTTTCGGGGCGCATGCGGTGAATTTCATGCCCATCTTGGCACAACCGACCATCAGGGAATTGCCCATGTTGTATCTGGCATCTCCCATGTAGACCATCTTCTTGTCCGAAAGACTCCCGAAATGCTCCTTGATCGTCAGAAGGTCGGCCAGAATCTGGGTCGGGTGGAATTCGTTGGTAAGTCCGTTCCATACGGGAACACCGGCGTACTTGGCAAGTGTTTCAACCAATTCCTGTCCGTAGCCTCTGTATTCGATTCCGTCGAACATCCTTCCGAGGACCTTTGCGGTATCCTCGATGCTTTCCTTCTTGCCCATCTGGGAGCCGGAGGGATCGAGATAGACTGCATTCATGCCCAGATCGGCAGCCGCAACCTCGAAGGCACAACGTGTACGGGTGCTGGTTTTCTCGAAAAGAATGGCGACGTTCTTGCCCTCATGAATCTTGTGCGCAATACCCGATTTCTTCTCTGCCTTGAGCTGTGCAGACAGATCGAGCAGGTACTGGATATCCTCGGTCGTGAAATCCAGGAGCTTCAGAAAGCTCTTTCCCCTGAACTTGCTGCATAGGCTGTTCTTGTCCATATAATCCCTCCAATGATAGGATATGCATAAAATATTCCTTTGAAAGGATTGAGTCAATATAAAAATATAAGGAATATGCATAAAACCGCATAAAAGTGCATAAAAATGTATTAACAACCCTCGAAGGTCATAACATGATGGTTTTTTGCCCTGATATGGAGTAAAATAAAACCATGTTTGACAAAAATAAAATCAAGGTTATCACGCTGGATTTCGATGGTACGATCCTTCAGAGTGACAAGACCTGGCTCAGCCCCAGAAACTATCATGCCCTGAAGGAATGCCAGAAGAAGGGAATATATTGTGTTCCGTGTACGGGAAGAAGCGCCGACATGTTTCCTCCCCAGTTCGAGGACGGATCTTTCCGATACTGGTTCACCTGTTTCGGCTCGAGGATAATCGACACCCTTACCGGTGAGATCATCCACAAGCATTCATTCACGCCCGAGCAGAGCGCAGAGGTCTGCCGCCTCTTTGAAGGCAAGGGCATCTACTGTGAGGTTGCCGCGGAAGGCAAGCTTCTGTTCGAGAAGGAGGTCATGGACAACCTTTACAAGTATCCGGTTCCGCCGCACCACGTCTGGTACATGTATGCCTCAAAGCGTCCGGTGACCGTCTACGGCAAGCTTTCCGATTACTTTATTTCCCAAAACATCGGAGCCGAGAAGTTCAATCTCTACGGCATTCCCGAAGAGGACTTCGAGCCCATGCTCGAGGAGTGCAAAAAGTTCGATTTCGCAGGCATCTCCCTCTCGGATCCGAAGGGAATACAGATATCCGATGATCCCAAGCTCAGGGTCCCGTCCATGGAAATCCTTCTGGACAGGCTCGGATGCACATGGGAGAACGTCATGAGCATAGGTGACGGCATGGCGCTGGACAGCCTGATGATCCGCAAGGCAGCCTTCGGTGTAACGCTGGAGAATGCTTCGGATGAGCTCAAGGCCATTGCAGACTACGTGACCGACCGCTATGACCGTGACGGCTTTGCCAAGGTAGTGGAGAAGTTCATCCTGTAATGAACGAAAACGAGACTCGAAGACTATACGATTTCTACTTGGATGAACTCAGGAACAACATCCTGAGATTCTGGCTTCCGCGATGCGAGGACACTCAGTTCGGCGGTTATCTCAACTGTTTTGACAACAGGGGCACAAAGCTGGTCAGCCACGACAAGTACACCTGGAGCCAGGGCCGCTTCCTATGGATGTTCTCCAAGCTGGCTATGACCAAAGCCCCGCTGTTCACCGAAGAAGAGAGAAACAGATTCCTGGACCTTGCCGAAACGGGCTACCAATTTCTCAAAGAACATTGCCTGATTTCCAAGGACGACTGGCGCTGCGTGTTCCTTACCGAGCGCGACGGAACGCCCAAAAGGGTGGGCAACTACGATACCCTGGACATGAGCATCTATGCCGACTGCTTCGTAGTCATCGGCATGGCGGCATATTCGATTGCCTCCGGCAACCCGGAGGCATACGACTTTGCAAAAAAGCTCTATAACTCAATCAAGGACCGCATAGACCGGAATGAATTCAATACCCTGCCGTATCCGCTTGATGGTGCCTACCGCGCCCACGGCATCCCCATGATCCTCACAAACGTGGCAAAGGAGCTCTACGAGGCTGCCCTGGTTCATGACAAGGCTTCATGCCCCGGACTTCTCTTCGACATGGACAGGACCGCAACCGATGTGGTTACTCACTTCATGGACAGAAACCACATCATCCACGAGGTCATCACCAAGGACGATGCCGCTGTGCCCGGGCTTCTGGGCCAGCATGCCAACCCCGGCCATTCGATTGAGGATTCATGGTTCATTTATGATGCAGCCAAACTTCTGAACAAGAGTGATTTGGCAAAAACGGCAGCCCAGATCATGAAGAAGAGCTTCGAAATCGGCTGGGATGAGCAATTCGGGGGCATTCTTCACTTTGTGAATCTTGACGGGGAGAAGCTTGAATTCAACTCGGAGAGTAATGAGCCTACAGTCACCCTTGTCAAAGGCGGCTGGGGGGACAAGCTCTGGTGGGTGCACTCCGAGACCCTCTATGCTTCGTTGCTCTTTTACAAGATCACAAAGGATGAAGAATACCTGAGAATCCATGACAAAACCTTCGCCTATGTCTTCAACCATTTCAAAAACCCCGATGCAAGCATAGGCGAGTGGATCCAGATTCTGACCCGCGAAGGCCTGCCGCAGGACAAGGTGGTCGCCCTCCCGGTAAAGGATCCCTTCCACATCACACGCAACCTGCTTCTGATCTGCGAACTGCTGTCCAAATAGATTGATAACGATTACAAAAAACCGGCACCCGTATGGATGCCGGTTTTATTTGTCTTGACGATTGGATCACATCTTCATGGAAGATGAGAGGTCCGTGCCCTTTCTGGTGTTCATCGTGTAGATGATTGCAAAGACAACCACCAAGAGGACCGTGGACAGTGCGCTTGCCTTTCCGAGTTCACCGGAGTTGACTGCGTTGAAGATCTGAATCGGGACTGTCTTTGTCTTGACGCCGCACAGCAGGATGGTGGTACTGAGCTCCTGCAGAAGTGTGGTCAGAGTCATGACGGAACCTGAGATGATTGCCGGCATGATGAGAGGAACACTTACTCGTCGGAAGGTGTAGAACCAGGTTGCACCGCTTATGGTACTTGCTTCCTCCAGCGACGGGTTAAGCTGCGTGAGGTTGGCTGCAACCGAACGGTAGACATACGGGGTTCTTCTGATCATGTAGGAGATGATCAGGATGATGTATGTTCCGGTCAGCTTCATGATTCCGTTTCCGCCGAATGCAGAGAGCAGTGCAATCGAGACGACGGTACCGGGCAGGATGAACGGGGCCATGATGGACAGGTCCAGAAGAGCAGCTCCCTTGGGCTTCTTTCTTTCGGTGATGTATGCGAGAACCGATCCGAAGATGGCACACATCAGGGTCGCAGTGATGGAGAGGAAGAAGGAGTTGAACATCTCGTGTCTGGAGTTCTTCCAGATTCCGCCGTAGTTTGCCCAAGTAAAACCTGTGGGCAGAAGTCCGTCCCATCTGGTGAAGAAGCTCATGATGATGATTGTCAGCTGCGGCAGCAGCGAGAAGATTAGGATGATGAGGCAGAAGACAATTGCGAAGATTCTAGCTCCGACGCTCTCGTGCAGCTTGGCATCGGTATGTGTGGAGGAGATTGTCTCGTATTCATGCCTTGAGACGACATACTTCTGGACGTAGAGGACAAGACCGGTGATCAGAACGTTGATGACTGCAATCGAGGATGCCAGGTTGATGTCTCCGGCTCCGCCGTATGCGAACTTGATCAACGTGGGAAGCACGTAGTTGTTGGCTCCGATTCCTATGACGGCAGGGATTCCGTAGTTTCCGATTGCCCTGACGAAGACAAGAAGGGCTGCAGCGCCGAGAGAAGGAATGATCAGCGGCAGTGTGATTGTCCTCATGATCCTTGCCTTGCCTGCGCCCATGAGCATTGCAGATTCCTCAAGAAGAGCATTGGCACCGCTGAATGCTCCGTATGCCATCTGGAAGACGAACGGATAGTAGGTGAGTGTCATACAGAGGATCATTCCGAACATGCCGTAGATGCTCGGAAGAGTCACTCCGAACGGCTTTAGGATGAAGTTCAGCGCGGTTCTGACAATTCCCTTGTTTCCCAGAAGGATGACCCAGGTATAGGCTCCTACGAACGACGGCATGATGATGGGCAGGATTCCGAGCGATACCAGAAGTTTCTTTCCCGGAATCTTTACGCGGGCTACACAATAGCCCATCGGAACGCCAATCAGTATGCACAGCACCGTGACGGAAAGGCTGACTACGATGGAGTTTCGCAGAGCCTTCAGGTAGATTCTTGTTCCGAAGAATGTCCTGAAGCTCTCAAGAGACCATCCCGTGAATTCGAAATCATACTCAGCAGGTGCCCAGAAGGCCCTTATGAGCGTGATGGCCATAGGGTAGAGCAGGAAGATGGCAATGAAGATCATGGGAATCGCAAAGATAATCAATTGCGAAAAATCCTTTTGGAAGAACCTCTTCAGCTTGCTGGTTTCTGCTCCATTTTCAATCATGGAGTATTTTCTGCTCATACTTCTCTTCCCTCCGGTGAGAACAAAGCGATTCTGCTTTCATCGAATGACACGTTCACAGTGTCGCCTTCGTGAATTCCGGGCTGCAGGCTGTCCATATCGATTTCAAGTGTGACAGGGGAGATTTCCCTGCTGATTTCGACTTCGTAGCGGATGAACGAGCCGAGGTGCTGGATGATTCTGACCGTACCGGGCAGCGACTTTTCCGTTGCCGTGGCAGATACTGACAGATACTCGGGTCTGCCTCCGATGAGGACCATGTCACCGACCTGCGGCTCGACATGGCGCTTCTCTGCCCTGATGGCCACCCTGATACCGGTGGTATCGATCTGTGCTACCGTTTCATCGGCATCTGTGGAGATTACGGTGGCGTTGAAGAAGTTCATCTTTCCGATGAAGTTCGCAACGAATGCGTTTCTGGGCTGGTTGTAGAGTTCGTCGGAGGTTCCGATCTGCTCTACGACGCCCTTTCTGAGGACCGCAAGTCTGTCACCGACTGCCATTGCCTCTTCCTGGTCGTGCGTGACGAAGATGGTTGTGATGTTGGTGGCTTTCTGGATTCTGCGGATTTCGGCTCTCATGTAGCGGCGAAGCTTTGCATCGAGGTTGGCCAGCGGCTCGTCCAGAAGCAGTACGTCCGGGTCATAGACCAGTGCGCGGGCGATTGCGACTCTCTGCTGCTGTCCGCCCGAGAGGGCCGTGGGGCTCGGGTTTCTCTTGAGCTCTTCCTGAAGGCCTACGAGTTCCATTACATCATTGACTTTCTTTGTGACGATGTCGTTGGGAACCTTTCTGACCCTGAGACCGTAAGCAACATTCTCGAAGATGGACATGTGGGGATAGAGGGCATAGCTCTGGAAGACCATTCCGATGTTTCTCTTGTACGGGGGAATGGTCGAGATGTCCACGTCACCGTAATACATCTTTCCGGATGTGATGGTATCGAGACCTGCCGTATTTCTGAGCAGCGTGGTCTTTCCGCAGCCGGAAGGTCCCAGAAGGCAGAACAGCTCGCCTTCATTGATCGTAAATGAAATGTCCTTGAGGGCATGTACCTCATTTTTGGTTCCAAGCCCGAAAATCTTGTTTACATTCTCATATCTAACATTCTTGCTCATGAGATGTATGTCTCCTTTTCTATAAACGTTACCCTGTTATGTGCCTTACAAAAGTTTGGGCCGCCCGCCAGGCAGGCAGCCCATTGTTGGATTCAGACGATGAATCAAAGGAATGTTGCGAACTCGGCGCGGAGCTGCTTCTTGAGGTCTCCTGCTTCCTTTGCATCATACTCGAAGAACGGAAGCTCATCGAGAGCGGGGAGGAAATCAGGTCCGCCGACTTCTGTTGAAACAGGTCTTCTTCCGAGGCTTCTGATGGTCTCAGCACCACCCTTGCCGGTGAACCAGTCCATGAAGATCTTTGCAGCCTCGAGGTTCTTGCAGCCATCGATGATTCCTGCACCCTCGATTCTTCTGCCGGTTCCTTCCTGCGGATAGAGGTAGGTGACCGGGCTGCCGTTCTTCATTGCGCTGGAAACGTTGCTCTCACCTGTCATGGTAAGTGCATACTCTCCGCGTGCGACTGCCTGCGGGCCGGCCTTGGAATCTGTTACATAGACTGTTCCGTTCTGTGCGATGGCCTTTGCCAGGCTGAGGTCGCCTGTGAGCTTGTACATCATGTAGAGCTGTGCATAAGCGCTTCCGGATGATGACGGGTCTGTCATGATGATCTTGCCCTTGTACTTGGGATCTGCCAGGTCATACCATGACTTGGGGATGTCATCGCCCTTGAGAAGGTCTGTGTTGTACATGAATGTCTGAAGCGGCATTGAACAGGCATACCATCTTCCTTCGGCATCCTTGTATGCGGCATCGAACTTTGCATCATTGACGTTCTTGTAGGCGTAGAGGTTCTTTGCCATGGGCTCAAGGCTGTCCTGAGCAATCAAAAGAACGACGTCAGAGTCTGAAGACTTCTGCTGAACCAGAGTGAGAACGTCACCGGAGTCCTTCTCGAGGTGGGTCACTGTGATGTTGGGATACTCCTTGTTGAATGCCTCGATGAGAGCAATGCTCTCGGCTTCCTTTCCTGCGCTGAGAAGAACGAGCTCCATCTTCTCGGGCTGTGCTGCCGGAGCAGCCTCGGGGGCACCCTGTGCGAACACTGCCGAAATGGCAAGTGCTACAACCAAAACAATAGCTAATGTTTTCTTCATATTAGCCTCCTATGCGTGTTATCTTTGATAATTTTACCATATTAACTAAATAAAACAATAAAAAATGATGTGCAGATTAACCGATACCCTTAATCTGCATTTCAGTGTTATAATCAAACACGATTCGATGCCGGGTGTGCATCATGGAGGAGAATTGACATGAACATCAACATAAGCGTTTCATCGACTGCTGCAGAAAACGGCAGAAAGGCTGCAGTCAAGGCTGCAGAGCTCATCAACAAGGCAATTGCCGAAAAAGGCCATGCAAGGATAATCCTTTCCACAGGCGCAAGCCAGTTCGAGATGTTCGAGAACCTCGTCAAACAGCCCGTACAGTGGTCAAAGGTCGAGATGTTCCACCTTGACGAGTATGTCAACCTTCCGGAGACCCACATCGCCTCATTCCGCAAGTATCTCAAGGAAAGATTCGTCAATATCGTCCATCCGGGTGCAGTGCACTTCGTCGGTGACGGAGACCCGAAGCAGAATATCGAGGAGCTTACGCGTGAGCTCAGAAAGGATGTGGTGGATGTAGGCCTTATCGGAATAGGCGAGAACGGACACATTGCCTTCAACGATCCACCGGCTGATTTCGATGCAACGGAGGCCTACAGGATCGTCAATCTCGACCACAAGTGCCGCATGCAGCAGGTGGGAGAGGGCTGGTTCGCAACCGAGGATGATGTTCCCAGGCAGGCGATCTCGATGCTTCCGAAGCAGATCATGGCATGCAGGGCGATAGTCTCAGTAGTCCCTCATGCAGTTAAGGCCAAGGCTGTCTATGACACCATCACGCAGCCCGTGAACAACATGGTACCGGCAACACTGCTGAAGACCCACCCCGAATGGTACCTCTACATCGATGACGATGCAGCTTCGATGCTGATAAAGTGATTGGTGACCTGATATGTAAAACCGGCTTCGAGAGGAGCCGGTTTTTGTTTAGAAGAAGAACTGGAACGCCACGTAGGCTGCGTAGATGATCAGCAGCAGTATGCCCTGATATCTTCTGAGCTTCTTTGTGCAGAGGGCAGGAACGGTCATGAAGGCCATCACGAAGAACATCAGCGGGATATCCACGACCAGGGATGCATTGTGTCCGGCAATCAGCTTGTCTGCCGGGATGCTGAACGGATTGATGGTTACGGCCATTCCGCTGACCAGCACAAGGTTGAACAGGTTTGCTCCGACGATGTTTCCCAGAGACAGGGAGGAATGACCCTTCACGAGGGATGTGATTGCCGTCACCAGTTCCGGCAACGAAGTGCCGAGGGCAATGAAGGTAAGGGCGATTACGGACTCCGGAACACCCAGACCGGCTGCGATGATCTTTCCGTTATCGACCAGAAGCTTTGCTCCGACGGCAATGACTGCGGCTCCGATAATCAGCAGAACGAGGTCCTTCCACAGGGGTTTGTCTGTTTTTTCTTCACTCTCATCGTCTTCCGGGTCCATCACAAGTTTTCCACTGAAGGCCTGTCTGATTGTGATTGCCATGTAGATGAGGAAGATTGCCAAAAGGATTATGCCTACGAGTCTGGAGAAGAAACCTGTGCTGTAGGCGATTGCCGAGTAGAAGATTGCCGCGATGAAGAAGAATATGATCGGAGTCCTGAATGTCCTTGTATCGACGTCGAGGCTGCTCTTTGCCGCAATCGTTATAGCGGCAATCAGGGCCGTGTTGCAGATGCAGGAACCTATGGCATTGCCGTATGCCGTCTGGCTCTGTCCGACTGCAGCTGCCAGGGAGGAAACCATAACCTCGGGAATCGTTGTTCCTATGGAAACAATCGTTGCTCCGATGAGAATCTCCGGAATGTGGTAGCGGTGGGCTATTCCCACGGCACCGTCGACGAACCAGTCGCCGCCTTTGATCAGAAGCACAAAACCGACAAGAAACAGAACAATTGCCAAGAACATCACAAACTCCTAATGCAACATGCCAGTATTATCGGCATTATATGGGAAAAGATGGTTTTTTGACAGTATTTGCAGCACCGGTATTCCTGTTTTCGACAATCAGCACCTTTGCGGATTCCCCGGTTATGTTTGCGTGCCATGTACCTTTTTTGACAACGAAGACTTTCCCTTTTTCCAAAGGATGCTCCGTAATTGTTCCGATTTCCTCATCGCCATCTCCAAGTAGGAGGCTCGCTTCCCCTTCAAGAAGGATGAAAGCTTCGTCGGTTTCAAGATGTTTTCCAAAGCTCTTCAGATTTTCTTTTCGGAAAGAAGGATCATCATTTGTAATGGCAATCCTCCAGGATTCATAGTCATAGACCGGGCAATAGCCACCCTTATCAGATTCAATGATAGAAAAAAAGTCCTTGTCCTTCGGTTTTTCGGTACTCATTTGCCTGATAATATAGCATAAAGAACAATTCGTTGACTACTGACATATGGGGATGCAAGATTAAATAAAGGAGAAGCAAAATGGTACTAACATTCCCTTACGGACGGGAGACACGATCTCTGGACGTGCAGGACAATCGGATTGATGGGATTCTTGTTTCGGGCATACATGATTACAGGCCGGAGCAATCCCCGGAAAAGCTCGTTGCCGATGCCTTGGCAAACCCAATAGGAAGTCCGAGGCTGAGCGAACTGGCAAAAGACCGAAAAAACATTGTTCTCATCTGCAGCGACCATACACGTCCGGTCCCCAGCAAGGTCATAGTCCCCCAGATGCTAAGGGAAATGCGCAGGGGAAATCCCGAAGCACAGATAACGATTCTTATCAGCACCGGATGCCACAGACCGACGACACGGGAGGAACTTGAGTCCAAGTTCGGCAAGGATATCGTCCGGGAAGAAAGAATCGTAGTCCATGATTGCGACAAGTCCCCGATGGTAAGTCTGGGGATGCTTCCGAGCGGTGGAGAACTGATAGTCAACGCTCTTGTGGCACAGGCGGACCTTGTCTGCTCCGAAGGCTTCATCGAGCCGCACTTCTTCGCAGGGTTCTCCGGTGGACGTAAATCCATTCTTCCCGGTGTTGCCTCCAGAAAAACCGTCATGGCCAATCACTGTTCCGAATTCATTGCAAGCGAGTACTCGAGGACCGGAATACTGAAAGGGAACCCCATTCACAAGGATATGATATGGGCTGCCAGACAGGCCAAACTCCGTTTCGTGTGCAACGTCGTGATCGATTCCGATAAGAAAGCCATCTTTGCAGTTGCCGGGGATCTGGAGAAAGCCCATGAGAAGGGTTGCAGTTTCCTGTCAGCTCTCTGCGGAGCCAAGCGCAGGATAGCAGATATAGTGATAACCACGAACGGCGGTTATCCGCTCGACCAGAACATATATCAGTCCGTCAAGGGTATGACAGCTGCAGAAGCAACCGTCCGAGACGGAGGTGTGATAATAATGCTGGCAGCATGCAATGACGGCCATGGCGGGCAGTCGTTCTTCGACCAGCTTGCCGGAGCTTCGGATCTGAACTTTGCGATGAATGAGATTCTCAGCAGGGGCAGGGACCGGACCATACCGGATCAGTGGGAGGCGCAGATTCTCATAAGAATCCTGTTGAAGGCAAAGGTCATCCTCGTGTCGGAAGCCCCCGATGATATGGTCAGGGCAATGCATATGATTCCTTCTCACAGTCTGCAGCAGGCTCTTGAACAGGCAGAAGCGATAATCGGAAACAAAGAAGCTACAGTAACAGCTATACCGGATGGAGTCTCCGTGATGGTTGTATAAAAACAGGTAAAAAAGATTTGACATCCATCTTCCGGTGTTTTAGTCTGACATTAGAAGTTGTCAGACAACTGACAAATAGCATCGGCTTAATGAACTGAGTAATGAGTATGGAACTTCATAAGGTTATATGCCCTGAGCAGCTTGAGAGAAGAGATCTGAAGACAGATGTAGTTGTCATGCAGCTCAAAAAGTACATCATTGACAATAATCTTACTGCTGGTGAAAAACTTCCGACTGAGGCTGAACTGTCATCTGCCCTTCATGTTTCCCGTTCTGCAATAAGGGAAGCCATGAAAGCACTGGAAAGCCTGGGATTGATAATGACTGTTCAGGGGAAGGGGCGGTTCATAAAAGAGTTCGATTACAGAAAACTCATTGACGCAATGACATATAACGTTCAAGTTGGGTACAAGGATTTTCAGGAAGTACTTCAGGTCAGAAAAGCTTTGGAATATTTCTTTATTCCTGAGGCTATGAAAAATATGACAAAGTCAGATTGCTGTGAGCTGGATCAGGTGGTAGACCAGATGGAGATTGACGTGAATGAAGGCAAGTCTTACAGCTCCATTGCAGAGACTCATGCAAAATTCCATCAGATACTGTACAGGAACTTGGGAAACAAACTGCTTGATGCGCTGATTTCAATGTTCGCTTTTTTCCAGAAGATGTTGGATAAGACAATTGACAATAAAGAGCTGTTCATCCAAGAACACAGAAGCATGATAGAAAGTCTCAGACTGGGAGACGTTGATGGAATGAGGGAGAAAATATTCAGGCATTTCCATGATTTTGCATGAGGGGACTATGAGAAAGGAACAGGTTCAGTATTACAACACGGTTTTGGGGATCTATGACAAGATTCTTAACAATAATCCTCAACTTGAGGATGCCGCGCGGGTAATTGCACAGAGCATTGCCAGAGGTCAGTTGATTCATGTTATAGGAACCGGCGGACATTCCAACATGGCTGCGGAAGAGCTTTTGTGGAGGGCCGGAGGTCTTGCTCCCATCAATGCCATTCTTGATGCAGGAACCAACCTCATTCATGGGGCAAAAAGATCCAATATAATCGAGAGGACAGAGGGCTATACAGAAAAGGTCTTCAATGTATACAACGTCGGGAAAACTCCGAACGAAGTTATCATCATTGCCAATGCCTATGGAATCAATGCAATGACAATTGATGCGGTGATTGAAGCTAGAAAACGCGGTATGACATCGATAGCCATAACTTCCACGGGGTTTGCTGATTCTGTTCCGAAAGGAGTTCCCTCAAGGCACTCGTCCGGAATGAACCTCTATCAGGAGGCAGACTACTTCATCAACAACTTCATGCCATACGGGGATGCTGTTGTTGATATAGATGGATGTAATCAGAAGACCGCACCCACATCCACGCTATGCAATACATTCGCCATCAATCTTCTGATGTTGACTGCCGTCGCAATTCTGAAGGAGATGGGGATTGATCCTCCTCTTTGGACAAGCGCAAACCTGCCGGACGGAGACAGAAAGAACAAAGCCCTTGAGGAGCAGTATGCCTCAAGAGTCAAACATCTTTGAGAGGGTGACAAATGATAGAATTCAGAGTTGACAAGCTTTCTGTCTTAGTAGCGGACAACAACCAGGAGATGGGAAGAACAGCGGCTGAGGCAATTGCCGCGGATTTGAGAAAACTGGCTCGTGAAAAGGAAGAAATCAGGGTCATGTTCGCTGCGGCACCATCTCAGAACACCATGTTTGAGGCGCTTTGCGGCCTGAAGGATATTCCCTGGGAGAAGATAGTTGCATTTCATATGGATGAATACATAGGAATCGGCATTGATAGGCCCCAGTCTTTCAGGGCTTTCCTTAAAAATGCCATATTCGGCAAAAAGCCTTTCAAGGCTGTAAACCTGATAGAAGGTGATGCAAAAGACATTGAAAGCACCATCAGCCGCTATGAGGGGATGTTGCGTGAGAAACCTATGGACATGATTGTGCTAGGAATCGGAGAGAACGGACACATCGCCTTCAATGATCCCGCTGTAGCTGATTTCAATGACGAGCATCTGGTGAAAATTGTGGAACTCGACGATATCTGCAGGCAGCAACAGGTCAATGACGGATGCTTTGCAACTATTGATGATGTCCCAAAACAAGCTCTTACCGTTACAATTCCCGCATTTATGACGGCAGGAGTCCTTCATTGTGTTGTTCCAAATGTCCGTAAAGCAAATGCTGTGAAAAATGCCCTTCATGGGCCTGTGGGAGAAAAGTGCCCCGCATCAATACTTAGGACGCATGATAATGCGCACCTGTATCTGGATGCTGGAAGCGCCTCTCTTCTCTGTAATCGTATGGAATAAAAAAGTGGCGGAGAGCTTCTTTGAGGAGTATGATTTAAGAGGTTGTCCGCCAACCGATTTTAGAAAACATGCCGCGTTGCGGCTAAAAACATCAGGAGGATAAAAGATGAAGAAAATTCTCGTTGTTCTGCTTCTTCTGACAGCTATGGTCTCTGTGTTCGCACAGGGAGCTTCAGAACAGAAGGCAACAGTTGCCAAGGATTCAGTGACACTGGTAATCTCCGGAAACCCGTATCGTTTCTACGCTCTTTCAGCAAAGGGCTGCGGTGGAGATGATAACCTGGTTCTTGCCAACGTCTACGATTGTCTGCTCTGTCTTGAGCCGGACGGAACTCTCTCACCTGCATTAGCAGAGAGCTATGACCTTTCAGCTGATGGTCTGACATACACATTCCATCTGCGCAAGGGTGTCAAGTTCCATGATGGTTCGGAAATGACGGCAGAAGATGTCAAATTCACTTTGGACAAGGGTTCTGCAGGTCCTCTCGGAGCAGCTCTGTTCATCAACTTCGATCACTGTGACATTATCGATGAATACACAGTGGCAGTTACACTTTCAAGCCCGTTTGCTGCATTCCCGTATGGAATCGCCAGCCGTCTGGGCGGAATCTGCAGCAAGGCCTATTATGAGAAGGTCGGTGATGACGGATATATGGAGAACCCAATTGGAACCGGTGCATATAAGCTCGTCGAGTATGTCAACGGTGACCATATTGTCCTTGAGGCATTTGAGGATCACTGGAGAGGCGCACCGGCAATCAAGACCGCAAGGATTGTCATGGTCGCTGATACCAATACAAAGATCCTCGGACTCCAGAACGGTGATTACGATGTCATGAAGGATCCTGGAATCGAGCAGTGCACACGTTTCGAGTCCGTCAAGGGAATCGGCACCGCAGTCGGTGATTCAACCGCCCGTATCACAGTCAATATCAACGCATGGAGCGGCATCGGAACAGACATCAATTTCAGAAAGGCTCTCCAGTATGCAATCAACAAGGATGACATTAACAAGGCCGTTAACAATGGCGCTGCAAAGATCCTGACCGTTGATATCTGTCCGATGTACGGTGGATATCCCGACCATATCCAGGGTGTCGAGTATAATGCTGAAAAGGCAAAGGAGTATCTGGCAAAGTCCTCATACAAGGGCGAGCCGTGGTCAATCACTTGCAAAGCTGGCACAACCTATGAGACAGCAGCAAAGGTCATGCAGGCTCAGCTGCTTGAAGTCGGAATCAACTGTGAGGTTGAAGCTGTTGACAACATGACATATGAGGAGAAGGGAAAGAAGAGAAACTTCGACTGCAGAATAGTTGAAGAGGCCTCATCTCTTATCGATGCAGACTCAATCGCAACACAGTTCACTCCATCAAGATTCGACGAGGCAGTCTGGTATCCGCGTGCAATGGAAATCTATGAGATGGCTCAGAAGGGAAGATCTCTCCAGGGTCAGGAGAGAAAGAACCTCTATGGTGATATTGCTCAGATCCTCATTGACGAGGCTTACACGATTCCTCTCTATAACGGTGTCAACACAGTTGCATATAACTCAGATCTCCAGGGTGTTAAGGCACACTGCCTGAGCTACTATGTATTCCGCTATTGGTCATGGAAGTAAGTGATCAATCTGGTGGTCATTATGATCGCCGATGATTATCTTTTCACGTTCCCATGTGGCGTTGAGACTTCCCAACGCCACATGCGTTTAATCATCCACTTTTCCATTCTAAATGGAGGGAGCCTGTGAACTGGTTAAAATATGCCTTGAAACGGATTCTGATGCTTATTCCTGTCATCATTTCCGTTACATTCATTCTGTTTCTGATATTATCACTTGCGCCAGGCGATGTGGCGCGAATGGTCCTCGGTCAGGATGCCACGGAAGAGCAAGTCGCACAACTCAATCATGAGATGGGTCTGGACAGACCATTGTTAATCAGATATCTGCGTTATATGCGGGATGCCCTGCGTCTGGATTTCGGTCGGTCATGGACCGGAAATTTCGATGTTCTTGCAGAGTTCTCACATAGATTACCTTATACATTACTTGTCTCATTCCTTGCGATTATATTCGCAACGGGAGTGGGAATTCCTCTGGGAATAGCCTCTGCCATCAAGCAATATAGCCTGCTAGACTATGGCAGCACTTTCATGGTCATGCTTCTTTTCTCCATGCCTGCATTCTGGCTTGGAACCATGTGTCAACTGCTGTTCTGTCTGACACTGCACTGGCTTCCTGTCTCAGGAATCACCAACTGGAAGAACTTCATCCTTCCACCGTTGATTCTCGGGGCAAATACACTTGCATCCATGATAAGGATGAGCCGAACAAGCATGCTTGACGTCATCCGCATGGATTATATCCGCACAGCCCGCGCAAAGGGTGGTTCAAGAAGATATGTCACAAGACACCATGCCATACGAAACAGCCTTATTCCTGTTGTCACACAGATTGGAATCAGTTTTGCCGGGACAATCGGCGGTGCTGTTGTTACCGAGAATATATTCGCCATTCCGGGTATCGGAACACTCCTTATAAATGCGGTAAAGAGCCGTGATGTTCCGGTTGTCATGGGAACGGTAATATTCATCACCATAATAGTCGGTGTGATCAACCTGATTGTTGATCTGATCTGCGCGCTGGTCGATCCCAGAATCGATCTCGCATCCTAAGGAGGGGGACGATGGCTATATTCAAGAAAAAAACGAAGAAACCCCTTTCGGAATACAGCACAGGAGAACTGATCCTGTTCAGGTTCAAGAAGAATAAGCTTGCTATGATAGGTGTTGCGATGTTCATGTTCGTGACCATCATGATCCTCATTGCTCCGCTCATCAGGCCATACTCAATGGTCATCAAGCAGGACATTGTCCACAGACTCAATCCGCCCAGCAAGGAACATATTTTCGGAACCGACGAGCTTGGAAGAGACCTTCTTGCAAGAATCCTCTACGGAGGAAGGATATCGCTTTTCTGCAGCCTGGCGATAATCGGAATAGCTTTCGTGACAGGTGCGATAATCGGAGGAACCGCTGGTTTCTTCGGCGGTAAGGTCGATACCATCCTGATGAGAATCGTAGACATGCTCATGTCCGTTCCGTCCGCTCTGCTTGCAATGGCAATAATAACCGCTTTGGGTAACGGAGTCTGGAAACTTGTCCTTGCTCTCTCGATAGGCCAAATTGCACGATTTGCGAGAATGGTCAGGTCTTCCGTTCTTACCCTGCGTAATCGTGAGTACATAGAGGCTGCAAAGTGCTTCGGATCCAGTTCCTGGAGAATTATCATGAAGCATATACTTCCGAACGGAATAGGCCCGATCATCGTTTCCGCAACCCTGACGTTGGGTGCAGTCATCCTCAGTATCTCATCAATGGGATATCTCGGCTTGGGCGTTGCTTCGCCTACACCTGAGTGGGGAACCATCATTTCTGAGAATAAGGTCAATATCCAGTACTTCCCGTATCTTGGAGTGATTCCCGGAATATGCATCATGCTCACCGTTATGTCCGTCAACTTCATAGGTGATGGCCTAAGGGATGCTTTCGATCCGAAGTCAAAGAGGTAAAGGAGGAGACGTCGTGGAAAACGAAGACAGGTCGGTTCTTGAGATAAAGGACCTGTATGTCCAGTACAATACTGATGATGCTGTGGTCCATGCCGTAAACGGACTTAATCTGACCCTGAAAGAGGGTGAAAAGCTCGGTCTGGTAGGAGAGACCGGAGCAGGCAAAACCACGCTTGCTCTCTCGATTCTGAAGCTTCTGCCGGACAAGGTCGGAGAGATACACAGCGGTTCCATCGTTTACAAGGGTGAAGATCTTGTTGACAAGCCTGAAAGCTACATGCTCGGGCTCAGAGGTCACAGGATATCCATGATATTCCAGGATCCCATGACCAGCCTCAATCCGACAAAAAATGTCGGAGATCAGGTGCTTGAGGTCATCAACCTTCATTTCCCCGAATTATCCTCAGCTGAAAAGGCGGCTAAAGTCGATGAGATGTTCCGACTGGTCGGAATTCCGGCCTCCAGAAAAGGAGAGTTCCCCCACCAGTTCTCCGGCGGAATGAAGCAGAGGATTGTCATTGCAATGGCTTTGATTGCGGAGCCTGAGCTTCTGCTGGCGGATGAACCGACTACTGCCCTGGATGTTACGATTCAAGCCCAGATTCTGGAACTGATGAGAAAGCTCAAGGAGGAGTTCAACTCCGCTGTTGTGCTGATAACGCATGATCTGGGAGTTGTGGCTGAATTCTGTGACACCGTGTCGGTTATATATTCGGGAAGAGTTGTTGAGCATGGAACAGTTGAGCAGATTTTCGAGGGTGAAGACAACCATCCGTATACAAAGGGACTCATACACTGTATTCCGTCCCTTTCCGACACATCAAAAAGACTCCAGCCCATTCCCGGACGCATGCCGGATCCAAGAAATCTTCCGGAGGGCTGTTGCTTTGCTGACAGATGCCCGTTCTGCAGGGAGAAATGCAAGACCTCAATGCCCGAACCTCATGAAAAAGACGGACATATGATTCTCTGTCATCTCTATGACCCCAAGGAGGACGGAAATGCCTGAAGACAATACCAAACCGATTGTTGAAGCAGTTAATCTATGTAAGTATTTCAAGACTCCAAAAGGGCAGTTGCATGCCGTTGAGGATGTAAGTTTCAAACTATTCTCAGGAAAGACTCTGGGCGTCGTCGGTGAGTCCGGATGCGGTAAATCAACACTGGGAAGGACCATTCTCCGTCTGCAGCCTGCAACAAGCGGTGAAGTAAGGTATGAAGGAGAGAACATCCTGAAATACAACCGTAAGGAAATGCGAAAGGTCCAACAGAATATGCAAATGATATTCCAGGATCCGTACAGCTCACTTGATCCCAGAATGTCCATCAGGGGTCTGATAACAGAACCGCTTGAAGTACAGGGAGCTATGAAGAAGATGTCGGCTTCTGAGGAAAAGGACAGGGTTACAGAGATAATGGAGATGTGTGGTCTGCCAAAGTACTACAACAACCTTTATCCACATGAACTTGACGGAGGAATGCGCCAGAGAGTCGGCCTTGCCAGAGCAATGATTCTTGATCCGAAGTTCATTGTATGCGATGAGCCTGTCTCTGCATTGGATGTCTCCATCCAGGCACAGATCTTGAACCTTCTTCTTGACCTACAGGAGAAACACGAACTCAGTTATATGTTCATCACCCACGACCTTGCCGTTGTCAAATACATAAGTGATGTGATTATGGTCATGTACATGGGACAGGTAGTTGAGATGGCTGAGTCCAGCGAGTTGTTCATGCATCCACTTCATCCTTATACTAGAGCGCTCTTGAACTCCATCCCGACAATTGACCTTTCCAGGAGGAACCGTGAGAGGATAACAATCAAGGGTGAGGTCTCCAGCCCGATCAATCCTGCTCCGGGGTGCAGATTCGCACAGCGTTGTCCGTATGCCACCGAAGCCTGCAAGCAGAACCAGTGCTTGAAGGAAGTGGGTCCGGGGCACTTTGCCGCATGTATAGAAGGAGCTGTCTGATGGCCCATTTAAGATGTGATTTCCGCTCGGAGATGCTTCAGATGGGAACCTCAATGACAGTGTTTCTTCCGGAGTCGATCAATACGGAAGATGCAGACGTAGTGTATCTGCTCCATGGCCTTGAAGACAACTGCACCGGATGGACCAGATACACCAGCGTTGAGAGATATGCAAGGGCATACAATCTGGTCGTAGTGATTCCGGAGGTTCAGAGAAGCTTCTACACCGATATGGAAGCAGGACTCAGGTATTTCAGCTTTGTTCATGATGAACTTCCTGCAATCTGCAGGAGGATGTTCCATATTACCGGAAAACCTGAGAAAACCTATATCATGGGACTATCGATGGGAGGCTATGGAACTCTCAAGTGCATGCTTCGCAGCCCTTCACGATATGCGGGATGTGCCGCTTTTTCCTCATTGACCGATATTCAGAATTCTGTCGATAATGCCGGCGAACCCCGACGCTCGGAATACAGGGCCATTTTCGGAGAAAGCCTTAAGGTCGGCAAGAAAGATGATCTTTTTGCTCTGCTGAAAAGCAAAAGAAGCATAAGGTTTCCACGCATCTACATAGCGTGCGGAGATCAGGATTCTCATCTTGAAGAAAACCAACGGTTTGTTGATGCCCTTGACTCCAAGGGGATTCCATGTACATGGGAACATTTCGAAGGGGCCCATAACTGGGTTTTCTGGGATAAGGTAATCTGCAAGGCATTTGATTTGTTTTTTGCCTGACAGGAGGTGGCTATATGATTGATCTGAGAGGTATGATGACGGAATCTCGGAATCCCGAATCCATGAACCTTGACGAAATGACAGCCTTAGAGATTGTCACTGTGATGAATTCTGAGGATATAAAGGTTCCTCAGGCTATCAAAAGCCAGCTTCCCATGATTGCACAGGCTGTTGACTGCTGTGTTTCGGGAATAAAGGAAGGAGGCAGGATTATCTACATCGGAGCCGGGACAAGCGGCAGATTGGGGATTGTCGATGCCTCAGAATGTCCTCCGACATTCGGAGTTTCGCATGATCTTGTAGTAGGCCTGATGGCCGGTGGCATGAGAGCCATGTCCCATGCCGTTGAAGGTGCCGAGGACAGCCGAGAGCTCTGCGTCGAGGATCTGAAGAATCTTGCTCTCAGGAAATCAGACACCGTTGTCGGTCTTGCAGCGAGTGGAAGAACCCCTTATGTTCTTGGTGGTCTTGAGTATGCAAACAGCATAGGTTGCAGAACAGTCTCCATCGCATGTAATACAGACTCAGCAATCGGAAAGGAAGCAAAAGTGAAAATAGAGGTTCCAGTAGGCCCGGAGGTCCTTACCGGATCAACAAGGCTCAAGGCAGGAACGGCTCAAAAACTTGTTCTCAACATGATAACTACAGCTACAATGGTAAGACTCGGCAAATGCTACCAGAACTTGATGGTGGACATGGTACAGTCGAATGCAAAGCTGAAGATCCGCGCCCAGAATATGGTCATGGATGCCACCGGCGTCGACAGGGATGAAGCCATAGAAATACTTGAGAAAGCTCAGGGAAGCGTAAAGACCGCCATAGTGATGATCCTTGCCTCCTGTTCCTGTGAAGAGGCCCTGAACAGACTGTCCGCATCTGAAGGGCATGTACGACAGGCGGTGATGCAATGAGAATAATAGCCGGTGTGGATGGCGGAGGAACCAAGACAACCCTCATCTGCAGATGTCTGGAAGATAATTCCGAACAAGTATTCAGATACGGCCCCTTCAACATAAATGCAATAGGGGAGCAGTCTTTCAGGGCTCTGCTTTCACGCATGGTCGATGATATTGTAAAAACAGGTGAATGCGAGGCCCTCTGCATAGGTGCCGCAGGCGTGAGCAATTCTCGCATGAAAGATATTGTCTCGGATGTTCTTGGTTCTTCCCCGATTTCCAGATGGACTCTTGTCGGAGATGACGTAATAGCCATGGAAGGTGCATTGGATGGAGGTCCCGGTATTATCGTTATTTCGGGAACAGGCTCTATTGTTCTGGGGCGGGATGTTGAAGGCAACAAGACCCGCATGGGTGGCTGGGGTCATCTGATAGGAGATGAAGGAAGCGGATACGGGATTGCCAGAGACGCTTTCAAGGCTCTTTCAATGGTGTTTGACGGCGTAGGAGAAGATACATCTCTGATGAGGGATTTTTGTATCGGGACACGGACAGATCTGATTTCAAAACTTTACAGCGGAGAAAAAGGCGATGTTGCCGCCTATGCCGTGATAGTGGAGAAGGCGGCGGAAGCTGGGGACAAGGTTGCCCTAGGTATACTGGAGGACAATGCGGTCAAGCTTGCAGAAACTGTCTTTGATGTTTATTTGAGTCTGAATCTTGGAAGAACCAACGTAGCTTTTATCGGCGGTCAGATTAATCACGATACTCTTTTTAGACGGATGCTTTCTTCTGCGATTATCAGTCTTTCAAATGATATGGTCTGCATTGATCCGATTCATGATGCTGCAGAAGGGGCTGTCATGATTGCCGGAGGAATGATCTGATGGAGCGGGAGAAGGGGAAAAGTGTTTTCTCTACTTTGGGAGCGATTTTCTCTCCGCTGATTCCTGCATTCCTCGCTGCCGGAATGTGCACTGGAATCGCATCGCTGATTTCGGGGTTCAGTTCAAGTGCAGTTGTTTTACCTATAGCCAAATTACTTAAGTTGGTAAGTGCTGCCTTTACTACTTATATCTCGGCATGGATCGGAGTATCTGCGGCAAGGATATTCGGTGCGACTCCGATATTGGGAGGACTACTGGGAATGGCGTCGCTTCTGGGCGGTATAGGAGATATCGCGGAGATAGTCCATCTGGAAGGTTTTCTGCATCCAGGAAGCGGAGGGGCAATCGCGGTTGTCGCAGGGGTCTTCTTTCTCAGCAGAATAGAGAAGTTCCTTGCAGCCAGACTGCCCGGATGGGTTAATCAGGTTTTTTCTCCATTCATATCGGTTCTGGCTGTGCTTGTCCCATACGTATTTATTGTTATGCCATTATTGGGCGTGCTGACAGAAGCTGTGAGCAGCGGCATTCTCTTTCTCTGTTCCAATGACAACCTGGCTGTGAAGATAATTACAGGCTATATCTGCGCAGCAATATTCCTGCCAGGACAATTACTGGGACTTCAACCGGTCTTCCAATCCATCTATATAATCCAAATGGAGACAATAGGGGTGATTTCAATTGCACCGATACTCACTATGGCCGGTGCAGCGCAGGTAGGTGCGGCTTTCTCTGTAATGCTGAAAAGCCGCAATGTGAACAATACGAAACTCTGCGGAGTCTGTGCAGGGGGAATACTGCCAGGGATGCTGGGGATCGGAAACGCCTTGCTTTACGGGATGTCGGTTCCGTATCCCAAGGTGCTTCTGACCACATGCATAGGCGCGGGGTTCGCGGGATCATTCATAGCAATCGCGCAGGTTTATGCCACGGGTTACGGGTCCAGTGGACTTCTTGCAATCCCGTTGATGACAGCAGGAGCAGGCAGCCCTGTCTGGAACATAGCGATGTATACTACAGGTCTGGCAATAGGATTTGTTGCCGGTTTTATTCTGACTGCTTTGATTGTAAACAAAAACCTATTCAAGGAGGATTGATATGACTGAAGCTGTTGAACAGTATTACAACTCGGTTTCGGAACTGATTACATCTATCTTCAAGGAACAAATCGGCGCTATAGAGAAGGCTGCTACACTTGTTGCCGATGCCGTAGAGGCTGGAAATGTCTTCCATGTCTTCGGTTCGGGAGGACACTCCAATATGGTGGCAACCGAGATGTGCCATCGCGCGGGAAATCTTATTCCATGCAACGTGATATTGGATCCGGGACTAGGTTGTGAACACGGCGCGACAAGATGGTGTGAGAAGATTCCCGGTTATGGCCCAAATCTCCTTAGGTATTACAAAGTCAAGAGAGGTGATGTGCTGTTGCAGTTCAATGCCTATGGAATTAACCAGTGTTCGATTGATACTGTTCTTGAATGCAAGAGACTTGGGGTTACTGTTGTGGCAATTACTTCCCCCAAGCTGAGCCATTCCATTCCGGAGGATTTCGGAGGCAGACATCCCAGCAAGAAGAACCTGTGTGATCTTGCAGATGTTGTGATTGACAGCTACACCCCTTATGGTGAGGCTGTAGTATCATTGGAAGGGTATCCGTTCAAGGTTTCCCCGACATCAACGATAGCAAACATATTTATAGTGAATGCAATCAATGCAAAATGCTGTCAGATTCTTGCAGAACGTGGTGTGAAGCCTCCTGTATGGATAAGCGGCAATATCCCCGGTGGCACGGAGTCCAATCAGGCAGGAATGGACAAGTATTTCGGGATTCTCAGGCACCTGTGATATCGGAGGAACGAATGAATATACTTGTATGCGTCAAACAGGTTCCTGGCTCGAGCAACGTCAAGGTCGATGAGAAAACAGGACTGTTGATACGGCCCAAAAAGGGCAACAAACTCAATCCATATGACCTTTATGCCATAGAGGCCGCATTGGTCTTGAAAGAACAGTACGGCGGCAGCGTCAAGGTCCTTACCATGGGTCCCCCTCAGGCAAGGGACGTTCTCGAGGAATGCCTGTGGATGGGCTGCGATGAGGCATATCTGATTACTGACCGGGCTTTCGGAGGTGCTGATGTCCTGGCTACCAGCTACACCATCAGCCAGGGAATCCGCAAGGCAGGTGATATCGATCTGATAATCTGCGGAAAACAGACAACGGATGGAGACACCGCCCAGGTCGGAGCCGAGACTGCAGAACATCTGGGAATCCCTCATCTGTCAAATGTCACCGGAATATTGGAAGTGGATGAAGGCTCTGTTCTCGTGGAAGCCAATCAGGAGAAGATGATAGTCAAGCAGAGGATCAAGCTTCCCTGTCTCATCTGCATGGACAGCGAGGTGAACACCCCAAGACTTCCTTCCTACAGGCGAAGGAAAACAACTGAAGAGACGCTGGTGCATTCGCTCACGCTTGCAGACCTGGAAGACAGGAATCCGGAACACTATGGACTGAAAGGCTCCCCTACGCAGGTACAGAAAGTATTCCCTCCGGAGAAAAGCTCCTCCAGAATACTTGAGAACGGCAGTTCGGAAGAGCTTGCGGATAAACTCAACCGGCTTCTGTCCGACAGGAAATTCATCTAGGAGGGCAGTATGGGACTGGTTATACACAAGGAAAAGATAAGCAGAGAAACAGGTGAGAAACTCAAGAGCCTCTGTCCTTTCGGAGCCATCAGCTATACAGAGAAAGAGGGCCTTTCGATAGGGATGGGCTGCAAACTCTGCAAGCTGTGCGTGAAAAAATCAGACGGAGTGATAACGTTCGAGGAGGAGCTTTCCCCCAGAGTGGACAAGAGCCTGTGGAAAGGGATACTTGTCTTCTGCGAGCACTTTCACGGCAAGATCCATAATGTGACTTTCGAGCTCCTCGGGAAAGCAAGGGAGCTTGCGGCGGTCACGGGTCAGAATGTCATGGCACTCATGATAGGGTCCGATATCACTGACAAAGCCAAGGAGCTGTATTGCTATGGTGCCGATGATGTCTATGTCTATGACAATCCCGGACTCAGGGATTTCCTGATCGAGCCCTACACCAACGTATTCGAATCCTTCATAAGACAGATCAGACCTTCTTCGATCCTTGTAGGTGCAACGAATGTCGGACGTTCCCTGGCTCCCAGGGTTGCAGCGCGACTCAGGACCGGGCTTACCGCCGACTGCACATCCCTGGAAATGACGGAGGATACCGATCTTGTCCAGATAAGACCTGCGTTCGGCGGCAATATCATGGCCCGTATCATGACTCCGAACCACAGACCCCAGTTCTGCACGGTGAGGTATAAGATTTTCTCAAAACCCGAGAAGACGGACTGCGACAGGGAACCCATTTCAATGGAAGTGACAGACCGGATGCTGGTCACCAACGCCCGGATCGTGGACATCGAGCTGAAGCCGGAAGACGTCGATATTTCGGAAGCCGAGGTAATAGTCCAGTGCGGACGTGGAGTCAAGAGCAAGTCAGACCTTGCAATGGTGCAGGAGCTGGCGAATCTTCTCGGGGCGAGGATGGCCTGCACAAGGCCTCTTGTAGAGAACAACTGGTTCGATGCCAAGCATCAGATCGGCCTCTCCGGAAGGACAGTCAAACCCAAGCTCCTGATCTGCATCGGAGTCTCCGGAGCAGTACAAACGGTAGCCGGAATGAAAGGGAGCGACTTGATTATTGCAATAAACAGTGATCCACAGGCTCCTATTTTCGATGTAGCTCATTATGGATATGTGGGTGACCTCTATGAGATTGTTCCCAAGCTGATAGAGAAGATCAAGACAACCAGAGGGGAGGTGTGACATGTTCAACGAAGTAAACAAAGAAGACCTTCTTGCCTTGCAGAAGATGCTCCCCGGAAGAGTTTTCGACGGCAGACAGATAAACGAGGATTACTATCATGACGAACTCGGCACCGCCTTCGGTGTTCCCGATGTCCTGGTGAAGGTCCTCTCTACAAAAGAGGTTTCCGATGTCATGGGATATGCCTGCAGCAGATCCATTCCCGTAGTTGTCAGAGGGTCGGGAACAGGCCTTGTAGGAGGGGCGGTCGCAACACATGGAGGAATAATGCTGGATACCTCCATGATGAAGAAAGTCCTTGAATTGGATGAGAACAACCTTACGGTGACGGTACAGACCGGAATTCTCCTCATGGAGCTTGCAGCCTATTGCGATGAGAGAGGCTTCCAGTACTGTCCCGATCCGGGAGAGAAGAGCGCAACCATAGGCGGAAACATCTCGACGAATGCCGGCGGCATGAGAGCCATGAAATACGGAGTGACTAGGGATGCGGTGAGAGCCATCACTGTTGTCCTTGCCTCAGGTGAGATAATGAAGTTCGGCAGCAAGGTCGTAAAGAATTCCAGCGGCTATGATCTCAAGGACCTCATCATCGGAAGCGAAGGGACATTGGGGGTCGTCACCGAAGCCACGCTGAAGATAATCCCCAAACCGGAATACGCCATCAGCATACTTGTTCCGTTCAGAACCATGAAGGATGCCATATCCACAGTTCCGAAGATCATCAGGGCTCAGGTCACACCGGTAGCCACCGAGTACATGAGTCAGGACGTCATTCTGTTTGCGGAAGAATATCTGGGCAAGAAGTTCCCGACCCATGCTTCCGATGCCTATCTTCTCCTTACCTTCGACGGCAACACGAGAGAGGCCGTCATGCATGACATGGAGACGATTGCAGACCTCTGTCTTGAGAACGATGCCATCGACGTGTTCATGATAGATACGGAGGAACGCTCTGCCAGCGTCTGGTCCGCCAGAAGCGCATTCCTTGAGGCAATCAAGGGCTCCACGGACCAGATGGACGAGTGTGATGTCGTCGTTCCGAGAAGCAGGGTTGCGGACTTCATCCTCTTTACCCATGAAGTCGCAAAGAACGTCGGACTCAGGATCCCGAGCTTCGGGCATGCCGGAGACGGGAACCTGCATATCTACCTCTGTCGTGATGGCCTTGATGACAAGCAGTGGGAAAGCCGCAAGGAAAAGGCTTTCTCCATGATGTATGAGAAATCCAAGGAAATGGGCGGCCTTGTCAGCGGAGAACACGGTATCGGCCTGGACAAGAAGAAGTACCTTCTGGACATGTTGGGGGAGCGTCAGCTTGAACTGATGAGAGGCATAAAGAGCGTATTCGACCCCAAGGGCATACTGAATCCCGGAAAGGTGATCTGAACCTTCCGATAGTATTACTGAAGTTGGGAATTACTCGAGATACGGCTTGAGCGGTCTGTAGATTGCCAGGCCGTTCTTCTGTCCGAACTTTGTCATCAGGGCCATGTAGACGCTCTGCTTCCTGTTCGGGTTGTTCTTGTTGTTCTCCATGATCCTCTCGACGATCTTGCGATTCTCCGGGGTGTAGACGCTCGGATCGAATTCATCATAGGGAACATGGTCCTTGTCGACGACAACCGGTGCGGCCTTTGCCGGTGCGGGTTTTGCAGGTGCAGGGGCGGGCTTTCTGATTACGGGAGCCGGTGCGGGTTTCTCGATCGGTGCGGGAGCCGGTTTCACGGGAGCCGGGGCAGGGGTGACTGCCGGAGCAGGTCTTACAGGTGCTGCAGGTTTCGGCTGAACCGGCTGGACAGGCTGGACAGGTCTTGCCACAGGGGCAGGTCTTACCGGAGTCGGAGCAGGCTTGGGGGCTTCCCTGTAATAGGAAGGAGCTGGGGCGGGTCTGCGGCCCGGAGCAACTCTGACAGGTGCATATTCCATTGCCCTCGAGGCTCTTCTGACTTCAACCCTTACACCCCTGAGATTCCAGAATCTGATGAGTCTGCCGTAGTTGTTGTCTCTTGTGATTATCTGGAACTGGTTCTGTTTTTCCTTGTCTGCGCCGATGAGGTAGCCCAGATAGGTGGCAATCTGAGTCTCGAGTTCCTGAGGACCCATATCGAGTTTGTGAGCCTTGACCTTGGCTTCCGTCAAGGCCTCGAGGGATATCTTGGCAGTATTGGTGATGTAGAAGATGTGGATGCAACAATCCGCCGAAAGTGCGCTAAGCTCCCTCAGCTCTGCATCGGAAATGTTCTCGAAATCTACCAGATAATGCCTCATCTTGTGCCCCCTTAAGTGTTTGAAACTACCCTCTCTGTTAATTATTACACGATATTCAGTATGTAGTCGACAATTATTTTTCAAAATATATATAAAAATGTGAAAAAAACTTCCAAAAATGAGTAACGGTATGACCTTGAAACAAACGACCAAATCTGCTACTTTACTTTGCGTCAATAGATAAGGGCCTGTAGCTCAGCGGTTAGAGCAGAGGACTCATAATCCTTTGGTCGAGAGTTCAAATCTCTCTGGGCCCAAAAAGAAAACGCAGATAAATGGTCTGCGTTTTTCTGTTTATGGCGGCTGATTCCGAGGAGGATTCTATGGCAGTAAGCGTTTCCTATGACGAGAATCACAGACTGATTCTGTCCGGACTTGAATGTGATTGTGCATGTGAGCACAGAGTTCCCGACCAGGATATCTATGTCGGAGAGGACATACTCCCGAATCTTCCGAAATACATAAGCAAGCGCGGGCTTGGGAAGAACTGTGTTCTGGTATGCGACAAGAACACTTTCAAAGTTGCCGGAGAAAGGACGAACCGTATCCTCACCGACGCAGGCATCAACGTGATTATGTGCCTGATCAAAAGGGACGGAGACCTCGATCCCGATGAGCGCAGCGTTGGAGAAGTGCTTCTTTCCATCCAGCCCGAAACCGAATTCATCGTCGCCGTGGGTTCGGGTTCAATAACCGATACCTGCAGGGTGAATGCTGCAAGGACAGGGCTTCCGTTCGTAAGCGTGGGAACGGCTCCCTCCATGGACGGCTATACCTCGGCCGTCGCCCCGCTGATCTTCAAGGGTCTGAAGATCCACAGGCAGGGTCCCTGTCCCGAAATCATCTGCTGCGATACCAAGATCATGGCAACCGCTCCGGACTGGATGATTGCCGCAGGCGTAGGAGATGTACTCGGAAAGTTCATCGCAAAGGCAGACTGGAAAATCGGAAGCATCATCAATGACGAAGTCTACTGCCCGACATGCGGCCAGATCGTCACGGATGCCGTGAACAGGCTTATCGATAACGTTCAGGAGATAAAGGCAAAGACTCCCAAGGGGATCCAGATCCTGATTGAAGGGCTTCTGCTTGCAGGAATGACCGTCCTCATAATCGGCCATACCAGAGCAGTTGCCTCTGTGGAGCACAACATAGCCCATTTCTGGGATATGAGCGAACTTTCCTTGGGTCACAGGGCTCCTTGCCACGGCGAATCCGTCGGAATCGGAACAATGATGGTCTGGCCCATGTTCGTGAGATTCGCGGATGAGGATCTCTCGAAAATCGATTTCGGAAAGCTGAAGAGCAGCAGGATGAACCGTGAGCAGAGGGTGCAGTGGATGCACAGCACCTGGGGCAAGGAGAACGGTGATACCATCATGATGGAGAATCCCGGTGATTTCCTGACTTGGGAAGAGCAGGAACGGCGTGTCAGACGTGCCCAGCAGAGATTCCCGGAGATTCAGGCCGTAATCAGGGAGCTTCCTCCGTTTGAGAAGATCCGTGATACGCTTCTGACCCTCAACGCTCCGATGACGGCAGCGGATATGGGGATTTCGGATGAGGTGAGAAACATCTCGATCCACTGCGCAAAGGACTACAGGACGAGATATACGCTCTTCAAGCTTCTCGATGAGTGCGGGCTGCTGAAAGAATATCTTTCGGATTATCCGATCGACCTTTGATCGGATAGTCCACAATCTTCTTGTTTTTCACTAGGTAAAATATTAAACTTTAAGCCAAATGAGACGCGGTTTACGGAAAACTATCACCATCCTGGCCTTGCTTTTGATTCTCCCCGCCGCGGTCTTTTCTCTTTCGTTCACCACTAGGCTTACAGGAATTACCACACATCCCGAATTCTGGCTCGGTATGTTCCCTTCCAGCGTACGTTGCTTCATGGGCATAAACGAGTTGGAGCTCATCCCCGGCAGGGTCACCGAAGCCGGCATGGAGATAGCCACAGGAACGATAGCCCGGACAATCTCCCAGGACCCCGTCACCGGTGCGATCATCAATGACAGCTCTGCTGCCGAGCTCAAGAACAACAGATACTACGATGTCACATATGCGGCCTGGAAGATAGGCCTTGCTCAGGGTCTGGGATGGTCCGATATCTCAGACTACGATCTACTGACCCTGCGTTTCACGTTCGACGGACAATGGGAGGTCGCCCTCGATCCCCTTATGCAGATTACCAGGACCGGCTATCCGTTCAGGAACATCCCGGCCTACAGCGGCGCAATTGGGGGTCAGGTTCTTCCGGGAACTCCGGATCTTTCCGGCAACAGGACTCTTCTGAGTACAAGCTTCGACCTCTACGGCAAAATCTCCGACCAGTTCTTCAAGGTCGGTATCCTGGACGGGCTTTCGATGGAGTTCAAGATTGTCTGGGCGCCTTCCTTCATGACATTCTCCAAGGGCTACGGCGGCTTTGCGGACTACTGGAAGATCTGGACCTACACGGAGTATTCCAAGATGATCCACACCAAGACCATGGCCGACGGCACCAACAAGTGGTCTTTGGGTGTTTCCGATACCTTCGAGATGCGTATCCTGGGCGGCAAACAGGTCCCGGAATACGCCAAGACCCTGAAGTCTCCCACATGGTGGTATGAGCCTGAGAACATGACGTTCCTGGCCAAGAACACGCTGAGGCTGAACTATTACGGACGGCAGTTCTTCGGAAACTGCATCCCGTACATCTACCTCTTCCTGGACATGAACTACTCGGGAGGCAGACTGAACAACAGCGTTGCAGAGTATGTGGCATCGGTCTGGGAGGGAAGCGTGGGGCTGCACATAGAGCTCCAGATGTTCGGGACGCTGCATATCTACTATGAAATCGGACGTCTTTTCATGTATACTGGTGAAGATTTGGCATATAAACCGGGAATGAGGGCATCGCAGTCACTGCGGATTACCTTCTCCCTTCCGTACAGGGAAGGTGCCGACTGGTCAAAATAAAGGGAAAAACAAAAGGGGAAAGCGACAATGAAGAAAGCTTTGACAATCGTTCTTGTGCTTGCACTGGCAGTGTGCAGCGTCTTTGCGGGAGACTTCAAGTTCCTGTTCACGGAACTCGACCAGCATCCCGAGATCCTTGCAGGATTCCTGCCGACTTTGACTGCAATCGGTGTCGGTTACAACGGTCTGGATCTGATCGACGGGAATCTGACCCAGCTTCAGTTCACCATCGGCGGCGGTTATACCCAGAGGGTGCTTTTCCAGGATCCGCTTACGGGCGAGCCCCTGATCGCCAACCAGCTCCTGTACGATGACATCCAGCTCCGTTGGAACCTCAAGTTCCTCCAGGGCTTCGGACAGTCCCCGGTAGAGGGCCTTGACCTCGTGACCGCCTATGTCGGCTACGAAGGCAGATACGAGAAGGGCGTGGATTCCATGAAGCTCGGCGAGCCGCGTCTTCGCGGTTATGCCGCTACCGATGCGACGGGTACCAGAGGAACCGCCACGGGAACAACCCCGATTCCCTCGATGGATGACTGGTTCGGTCCCACCAAGGCCGGCAACAAGATCTATCCGGATCTTGCAGACGACTACACGGCCTTCATGCACAATTTCTACATCGGAGCCAAGCTGAACCTCATGGATGACAAGATGGTTTCAAACGAAGGCGCCCTTGCGGAAATCAAGCTCCAGTTCGCTCCCGGCTTCCTGAACAAGAAGGCCAGCTACTATACAATCACCCTCAACGGAGTTGCCGGTACCACTCTGCTCGAGGTCGCAAACAAAAAGGGAATGAACCTCTTCTCGATCGTCCTCATCGACAGGGTCAACGCCACATGGACGGACGGTTCCAAGGTTCCCGTCTACGCATCAAGGCCGGTTTCCCTCGGACGCAAGGTTCGTGGCATAGATACCAACAGTTACAACACAAATTTCAGTGTTGTTAACAATCTGGACCTTCGTTTGGCAGGACCTGAGTTCCTGATGGCCGGTGTTTTCCCGAGACTCAACATCTTCTTCGACATGGGATGGCACGCCGGAAATTACTTCAACACCAACCACTCCGCAGCCGATATGGCAGAGAAATACAATCTCAAGAGATTCCTCTGCACGACTGGCTTCCAGCTTGAGATGTGCTTCTTCGATTTCATCGACCTGGGCTTCCAGCTCTCCTACCTGATCAACGGAGAGAACATGAAGAATCCGCAGAGCAAGTTCATCACCGGAGCCACATTCTTCCTGGACTTCTGATTCAACCGGACTTTATCAAGCAGCCCCATGGGATAACCGTGGGGCTGTTTTTCAATGTATTTCAGTTTTCTCAATCCCTGTTTTGTGCAATAATCATATTGTTATATAGAAACAGGGAGCAGTTATGTTCAAGAAAGAGATACTGGAAAGGTTTTTGAGATATGTCGTCGTGGATACACAGAGTATCGAGGCTCTGGCGGAGAAGAAGCATCCTTCGTTCGAAGGCGAATGGGATCTTCTGAAGCTGCTTGAAAAGGAGCTTCGGGAACTTGGCCTTACGGATGTATCGCTGGACGAGCACGGCTATCTGCTTGCAAGGGTCCCGGCAACTGCAGAGGGCCTTCCCTGCGTTGCCTTCAGCTCCCATGTCGATACCGCCGATGATGTAGCAGGCAACGGCGTCAAGCCGGTTATCAACGACTACAGGGGCGGAGATCTAGTATTGAAGAACGGACTGGTCATTGCTGCAGATTCAAATCCGGAGCTTGCCCAGTATGCAGGTTCCAAGATAATCACATCGGAGGGCGATACCCTTCTGGGATGCGATGACAAGGGCGGTGTGGCAGAAATCATGACTGCCGTCTCATATCTTGTCTCCCATCCGGAAATCAGACACGGCGAAATCGAAGTCCTGTTCTCTCCCGATGAGGAGACCGGCTTCGGAATGGATTTCTTCGATGCAAAGCGCCTGCATGCTTCCGCGTTCTATACCGTCGACGGCGGAGATCGCTACAGCGTTGAGCTCGAGTGCTTCAATGCCGCAACAGTCAAGGTCCACTTCACCGGTGTGGCCTATCACCTCGGAGCTGCGCGCGGCAGGATGGTCAATGCC
>CAKJZO010000008.1 GCA_918298275.1 Spirochaetota bacterium
GTCAATTGACATTCTTGGTGGAAGTAGTTCAATGGCAGAGCGCCAGATTGTGGATCTGGTTGTTGAGGGTTCGAGCCCCTTCTTCCACCCTAAGTCCAGCACCATGCTGGACTTTTTCATTAGTGGAAACACTTCTGAAGGCGCCTGTAGCTCAATTGGATAGAGCGTCGGACTTCGAATCCGCAGGTCGCGCGTTCGAATCGCGCCAGGCGCATAAAATGGGGACCCAATCGGTCCCTGTTTTTGTCTGTTCTGACAACAGTCGACCGGTCCTGCAGTGCTGCAGTCTTGCAGTCCGACGGTCTTGATTTAGTATTTCTATATTATAAAACAAATTATAACCAAATCTTCTTTAAAAACCTCACAGTCTTGCAGTCCTGCAGTCCTACAGTCTTATCATTTTGCAAAGACCGCGGGACCGCAAGACCGCCAGACCGTACCGTTTTATTGCCAAAAAATAAAATAACTTGTTTTATCATAATAAATTGTAAAAACAAGACTGCAAGACTGTCGTACTGAAAGACTGTAAGACCGGTCGACCGGAGAACAGGTCTTCAGAGAAAGATGATTTCAGTTGGGACAACGTGTACGCAGCGGAGAAAGAACCGGATTATGATGCCAAAAAGAAAAAATGAGGATTCTCTTTCCCTGCTATTTTCTTCCGAACAGGCCATGTTTCTCATATGGAGATGATTCCACGGAAAGGCAGGTATAGCCTGTTGCATTGATTGCATCTTTCAGGGCATTTGCATCCACTGCTTCCTCAGAAATGAAGGATGCTTCCTTCTTGCCTCTTGAGGCCGAAACCTTCTTTGCAGTCGGTACGGCCTTTCGGATTGTTTCACAGATGTGGACTTCGCACATCCCGCACATCATTCCTTCGATTTTCAATGTTGTTCTAATCATGTTTTCCTTCTTCGGAATAGTATTTTAGTTAGATACCTTTAACTTTATTATAACAAAAACCTCGGAAGAATCAACATGCTAGCCTTTATCACCCCGATACCTTAGAATGGAAGCAATGGAAAAAGCATTCAAGTACGATGTGCTCTGCACCGGCATGGCACTGATAGATTCGATAATCAAGGGCTTTGACCCAAAACCGGTCTCCGCTTCGGGATTCAGGGCATCGTCCTGCACTCTCAATGCAGGCGGTGAGGCAGTCAACGAATCGGTAACGGCTGCCAAGCTGGGACTTAAGACGGCAATCCTCTGTGCCCTGGGCAAAGACATGGCTGCAAACATGGTTACGGACGTGCTGAACTCTGCCGGGGTGGACACTTCACTGATCATAAGGCCTGAGGGACACAGCACCCCGGTGACAACGATGTTCGTCAACGAAGACGGAACCAGGAAGAGTGTCACATGCAAGGCGCACACCATGGGATTCAGAGCTCAGGACAACCGTGATGCAATCCTCAGCACCAGGGCATTGATAATGGGTTCGCTGTTCAGATCGCCTTTCGATGATCCTCAGACCATTCTGGAAACCGTAAGGATTGCAAGCGAGAACGGAGCTCTCGTTGTGGCAGATACAAAGATTCCGAATTTCAGGATGCTGACGCTGGAAGATGTACGCCAGGCCCTGCCTTACATCGACTACATCACTCCGAATGAGGATGAGGCCAGGTATTTCACGGGTAGGACCGAGCCTTCGGAGATGGCACAGGTTTTCTTGGACTACGGAGTGAAGAACGTCATCGTCAAACTCGGCAGCAAGGGTTGTTTTTTCATGAATACTGAAAAGCAGATTACACTCCCTGCCCTTCCTGTGAATTCCGTTGACTCCACCGGGGCCGGTGACAATTTCATCGCAGGCTTCGTTTCAAAGCTGCTCGGAGGTCAGAGCGTTGAGGATGCCCTGAAGTTCGCCACTGCATGCGGAGCCATCTGCACCACTGCCGTGGGAGCCTGCACTGCGCTGAAAGACAGAAAACAGGTATCGGATTATCTGAAACAATACTCATTCAATTGATTACATCGTCCAAAAACGCTAACATCGTCTCGCTATGAAACGGATACTGGCTTTCTTCAGAAAGGAAATGATGCTCACTCTCTCGCTTGCCGCTGCAATTGCGGCACTGCTGATCACACCTCCAGGCAAGGAGCTGCTGGCGGACATCGACTGGAGAACCCTCGGGACCTTGTTCATGATGCTCACTGTCCTGGAAGGATTCAAGAAAGAGAACATCTTCGCGCCTCTTATCCGCTTCAGCACTCATTTCAGCACCCTCAGGACGCTGTCTCTGTTTCTGGTTTTCGGGGTGTTCTTCACCTCCATGTTCGTAACGAACGATGTCTCCCTGATCATCTTCGTTCCGCTTACGATCCTGCTTCTCAGGCAGGCGAACAAGGAGAACTATATCCTTCCTGTGATTTCACTGGAGAACATCGCGGCTGTCAGAGGCTCCATGCTCATGCCGTTCGGAAGCCCTCAGAACCTGTTTCTCTACGGCAGGTTCGGTGTCAGCGCAGGAACGTTCATCCTTCACATGCTTCCACTGTGTGCGTTCTCGGCCCTGCTGCTGATTCTCTTCATTGTCGTTCTGACCAGGAAAGAGAAGGAAAACATCACTTTCACGACTCCGGAGGAAGCATCCGAACCGGTCAGCAGGACAAGGCAGATTGCATATCCGATTCTGTTTCTGATGGTCCTGGGCGTCATAGTCACAAGAACAAGATTCTGGTATGCGGCAGTTCTGGTGGTAATTGTTGCAATGCTGGTCCTGGACCGAAGGATTCTGATCAAGACGGATTACGTTCTGCTTGCAACGTTCCTCTGTTTCTTCATCTTTTCTTCTTCGATTGCCAGGAATCCGTCCATCTCCTCATTCCTCAGCAGGCTGGTTGCAGAACGTGAATACTGGTGGTCCATCGGAATCAGCCAGATAATCTCCAATGTACCGGCATCGATTGTCCTCTACCCGTTCACGCAGAACAATGCAGGCCTGATCTATGGCCTGGATACTGCAGGCCTGTGCTCACTGATAGGCTCCCTTGCATCGGTCATCAACTTCAGGATCTATGTGCGTGAGTATCCGGGTCACGGCAAGGCATTCATAAAGACATTTACCCTCATCAGCTGGATGTTCCTGGCAATAGTCATTGTCCCGGGCTATCTTCTGAGTTTCTGGGAATTCATCTGATTCCGACCGGTGTGACTCTGAAAAACAAAGAGTATCAGGATAAGAACGGGGCGCTTACTCGACTTCTTTCTTGAATTCCTCAAGGAATCTCACCATGAACTCATGTCGCTCGACGGCCATCTGTTTTGCCTTCGGCGTGTTCATCAGATCTTTCAGGAGAAGAAGCTTTTCATCGAATCTTGCAATCGAATCCTCATAGGATCGCCCTTCGTGCGAGAATACCCTGGCAATTCCGATTGCACCTATTGAATCAAGCCTGACTGCATCCTGTACGATCTGTCCTTCAAGGGTATCCGGACTTTTTCCGTTGTTCCTGCTGAAAGATATCTCGTTTATGGCACGGCAGACCTTGTCGGTCGTATCCTTGTCTACATGCTCTCCATCCAGGAAGTATCTTGCATTCGCATTGTTCTTTGTGTCGAACAGCTTGTAGTCGTCAACATCGTGCAGCAGCGCTGCAAGTGAAACGATGTCCATATCGCATGAGGGGTATTCCTTTGCAATCTTCATGGCATTCTTATAGACCCTCATGGTGTGGGACTCATCATGACGTCCGCTGAAGCCTGCGAAAATGATCTTCACATATCCGAATGCATCCTTGACCACATCTTCATATTTCATTTCAATCCTCCTTATTATGCAGAGGTGCCGGCTTTCTCCAGTCACCTCATTGTCCGGAGCGCTATCTGTCTGACAGTATATACCGGACCGAAACCCATTACCACCGGACGATGATCAGAGCAGGTGGAAATTCACGACAAGACCCGAGAACACTATGGACACCGTAGCACAGAGCTTGATCAGAATGTTGAGGGATGGTCCCGATGTATCCTTGAACGGGTCTCCGATTGTGTCACCTACGACGCTGGCCTTGTGGGAAGCAGAGCCTTTTCCTCCGAAATGCCCGTCTTCGATGAATTTCTTGGCATTGTCCCATGCACCGCCGGCATTGGACATGAACACTGCCATCGCAAAACCGGATACGGAAACTCCTCCCAGCATACCGACAACACCGGTTGGTCCGAGGACAAAGCCTGTGGCTATGGGAACCACTATCGCAAGCGAGGCGGGAAGAATCATCTCATGCAGGGCACCCTGAGTGCAGAGGGAGACGCATGCCGAGTAGTCCGGCTCCGCCTTTCCCGAAAGCAGTCCCTTGATCTCATGGAACTGTCTTCTGACCTCTTTCACGACAGATTTTGCCGCATTCTCGACAGCTCTCATGGTAAGAGCCGAGAAAACGAAAGTGAGCATCACACCGATGAACATTCCAACCAGGACGTTGGGGCTGACTAGACTGAAATTGAGAACCTCGAGGGTGTTTTCCTGAACAATGTTGACGTACGAAACAAGCAGTGCAAGCGATGTGAGCGATGCCGAGCCTATTGCAAACCCCTTGCCTGTGGCGGCAGTGGTGTTTCCGAGAGAGTCAAGGGCATCGGTGCGTTCACGGACCTTTTCCGGAAGTCCGCTCATCTCCGCAATTCCGCCTGCATTGTCTGCAACCGGGCCGTAGGCATCCGTAGCAAGGGTGATTCCCAAGGTCGAAAGCATTCCCACTCCGGCAATTCCGATTCCGTAGAGACCTTTGTTGAATGCAGCAGTGAAGACACCACTCGAATTGACGATGACTGAAGAGCCGCCTGCAGCATAATAGCTTATGATGATGGCAACTGCGACGATTATCACGGATGTCAATGTGGATGTCATTCCCAGCGACATTCCGCCTATGATCAGGGGAGCCTCTCCTGACATTGAAATCTCAGCCAGCTTCCTTGTCGGATTGTATGTATCCGAAGTGAAATACTCAGTGAAGTAGCCTATAAGGACACCGCCGAGCAGACCGCATAGAATGGATATGTAAACACCGCTGTCTCCGATGAGCCAGAACGTAAGCGGAGCGGCGACCACTGCGCTGAGGATTGCGGAAGTATATGTCCCGGTCCTCAGACTTGCCAGAAGGTTCTTCTGCGTTGCATTCTCCTTTGTCCTTACAAGAAGGGACCCCAGGACGGAACATACAACGCCGCTGACACAAAGCAGAAGAGGAAGAAGCATCCCGCTGAAGCCGTAGCCGCCTATGGCGCTCAGGGCAAAGCATGCAAGAATGGATCCGACATATGATTCATACAGGTCTGCGCCCATTCCGGCGACATCGCCGACATTATCACCGACATTGTCGGCTATTGTTGCCGGGTTTCTGGGATCATCCTCCGGAATTCCCGCCTCAACCTTTCCTACAAGATCAGCTCCGACATCAGCAGCCTTGGTGTAGATTCCTCCTCCAACTCTGGCAAACAGTGCCATGAAAGAAGCGCCCATTCCGTTCATGACCATGATGTTGCCCAGAGCCGTAGGGTCCTGGACTCCGAAGAATTTATAGAGGATGAAGAACCAGAGCGTAATGTCAAGAAGTCCGAGAGCCACGACGGTGAAGCCCATTACGGAACCTGCTGAAAAGGCAACCCTGAGGCCTCTGTTAAGACTTTCGGAAGCAGCCTGTGTCGTCCTTGCATTCGCCTGTGTGGCAATCTTCATGCCTATGAAGCCCGCAAGCATCGACCATACTCCGCCTGTAAGGAAAGCAAAGGGCGTGAACTTTGAGAGGAGTCTTCCATGAGAAAAAACAGCTACGCATAATATGATTGCAAATACAATCGCGAACGCGATGAGCACTGTGGAATACTGGCGCTTGAGGTAGGCGTTAGCTCCCGTCCTTATTGCACCGGCTATTTTTCTCATTCGATCATTCCCTTCGCTGAACGAGAAAACTTTCCTTACCTGATATAAGGCAAACAATCCTGCAATTGCCGCCCCGACGAATCCTATTCCGAACAATTTCAGCATCCAGAACCTCCTCTTTCGGACAAGTACGCCTTGTATAGAATCGCAACGCAAACGTTTACGAAAGCCTGATACACTACTTATACTACACTTTCACAGGTAACGCAAACGTTTTCGTTAAAATTCGAAATAAGCTCCGGACCATCACCCGGAAAAGCACCTGCACTGTCGTGCTTCCCCAATAGTCAATCTGAATTATCTGAGATGAGCTATGATACAGCTGGTGTTCCAGCGTAGCGGAGCCGCACAGAGTGTGGCTACCATTTCCTTCTCGATCTTCCGGGCTTCGGTCTCGGTCATGTCCTTGAGAGCAGGAAGGTAGCTGTTTGCAAACCAGCGTCTGATGTCGTCCTCGCGGGCGGTTCGGGATTCCGTGAAGCGGTAGTCCTGGTTCTCGACATTGCCGAAGGCTTCGTTGAGCCTTGAAAGGAGGTCTTCACGGGACTGCACTTTGGCATAGATTTTCTTTTCAGCCTTGAGAAGAATGTCCTGAAGCGGACCCATATGGAAGAATTCTGACAACCTTGATGCCTCTGAGACCACTGTTTCACAAAGAACAACATCACCGTTTTGGGCCAATCTGGACTTGATTGCATCCAGATTTGCCTTGGAGTTGGGCCAATCGGTCAGAAGGTTTCTGCCGATGATGTGCTCGAAAAGAAGTCCCTTGTCCAAACTATTGAGGGCTTTGATGTAGTCGCTCTGCATCACAACCTGGGGAGCACTTACGCTGTCCAGCGTGGAGATGTACTGGTTGAGATATGCAAGATCTTCCTTGCTTCGCACCTGTGCTACAACAAGGCCTTCGGGCGTGTGTCTGAACGCTTCCCAGACCAGAAGTCCGTGGCCGGCATTGAGCACCAGGACTCGGTCGGATCTGATGATTTCCAATTTGTCGAAGACTCTGCTTCTCATGCCTTCAAGGGCGGCGCTTCTTCCGCTCATGGTGCGCCTGAGCCAGATGTCCCTGGCCTTGTCGTCAGGGCTGAATGTCAGGTTCTCGGGGAATGCGTTGATGTCCACGCTTTCCAGCTGGATCTCACGGCGGCGGTTGACGAGATCCGCAATGGTCTTCTCGTAACCGATGCTTCCGACATGGTAGAAGACCTTGCCCTGCAGCTCGTTGGGAAGATACTGCTGGGCAACCCAGTGATCCTGGTAGGCATGGGGATACATATAGCCTTCGCCATGGCCGAAGCCCTTGGCATCGCGGCTTGCATCGCGCAGATGGTTCGGAACTTCTGCTGCGGCGGACTCCTCTTCCACTGCCTTGAGCGCATCGAAGAATCCCATCTCGCTGTTGCTCTTGGGAGCTGTGGCAAGATAGAGGGCGGCATGGGCCAGATGGTATCGGCCTTCCGGCATACCGATGGCATTGAATGCCGCGGCATCGGACTGGACCACAACGATGGCGTTGGGATCTGCAAGACCGACATCCTCGCAGGCGCTGATCATCATGCGGCGGAAGATGAACCGCGGATCCTCGCCGGCATAGACCATCTTGGCAAGCCAGTAGAGCGCGGCATCCGGGTCCGAACCGCGGAGGCTCTTGATGAAAGCGCTGATGACATCGAAGTGGTAATCGCCTTCCTTGTCGTAGAGAACCGCCTTGCGCTGGATGCTCTCTTCGGCTGCTTCCTTTGTGATGAAAACCGCATTTCCCTCGTGCGGGGATGTGACCACCGCAAGCTCGAGGGCGTTGAGAAGGCTTCTGGCATCTCCGCTTGCCACATCCACAAGATGCTCTAGGGCTCCTTCCTCGAAGGAAACCTCAAGATTTCCGTAGCCCCGCTCCTTGTCCCTGATGGCCTGCCAGGCGATCTTGGTAAGGTCGTCGGAAGTCAGGGGCTTGAGCTGGAAGATCCTCGAGCGGCTTACAAGGGCTGCATTGACCTCGAAGAACGGATTCTCCGTGGTAGCTCCGATGAGTATGAACGTTCCGTTCTCGACCCAAGGCAGAAGAGCATCCTGCTGGCTCTTGTTCCAGCGGTGCACCTCATCGACGAACAGAATTGTCCTGCTTCCGTACAGATCCAGGCGGTTTTTGGCCGCATCGATCTCCTCCCGGAGCTCCTTGACGCCCGAAAGA
>CAKJZO010000009.1 GCA_918298275.1 Spirochaetota bacterium
GGATATCTACGTCAATGTAGCCGGCGGAATAAAGGTCAACGAAGTTTCCGTGGAGCTTTCATTGGCTCTTGCGCTCTGGTCCGCGTACAGCGAGACAAACCTTCCGGCCAAGATGGTCAGTTTCGGAGAGCTTTCGCTTGCAGGAGAGGTAAGGCCAGTCAATTACGGCGACAGACGCCTGAAGGCTGCTTCTGACATGGGTTTCGACAAGGCGATGGTTCCCGCAAGCATGAACTTCGAGAAGAACAACATCCTTCTCAAGCGCTGTCAGAAGATCAGAGACGCATTTACCTTGAAATGAAGAGGCTTCAGCTGAAGACCCTGAGCATGATGGGGAAGAGCACGAAAGTTCCCAGGATGCTGCCGAGGCTTGATGTGAAGAAAATCAGGAAGGCGTGAAGAACGCGGTTCTTGAACCAGCCCTTGAACTTCGATATATCATCAGACAGATTCTCGAAATCCTTTACCGCAGGCTTCCTCATGGTAGCCTCGACGATTCCCGTGAACACTCCGACCCCTATCGCCGGATTGAGAACCGAAATCGGCGCAGCAACGGCCGATACTATCCAGTTCAGCGGATGGGCGAGGGATAGGATGCTGAAGAGCACTGTCGTGGCTGCATTGGTGCATGCCCAGATGGTGAAGTATCTGAGGCTCTCATGGAAGCCGTTGAATACTCCTGCAAGAACGATTATCGCAACCAGTATCACGGGAATGGACCAGCCGATGATCTTTCCCAGCTTGGACGGCTTGGGAACCTTCGAGATTTCGGAGAGATCGGTCGAGAGCTTTCCGTTCTCAAGCCCTTCCATCGTCCTTATGATTCCGTTTGCATGGCCGGCACCGATTACCGCAACTTTCCTGTGGCCGGGGGCCTGCATAATGTTCGTGGCAAGGTAGCGGTCGCGCTCGTCGATGAGGGCTTCCTTTGCACCGGGAAGTTCCTTTGCCAACTCGTTCATCATTTCCTGAAGGGTATCAGAGCTCTTGAGCTTCTCCATCTCCTCGGGAGAGAACTCTTCCTTGTCGAATGCGCTCGAAAGCAGGGTCGCAATCAGCTTGGCCTTGTTCCAGAGATTACTCTTGGCCCAGGCTCGCTTGAGGGTTGTGGCAATCTCGCGGTCGCAGAACGAATATGGAATGCCTTTTTCCTCGGCAATCCTGCTTGCTCCGATGATCTCCTCTCCCGGGGCCGAACCGGTCTGGTTTCCCATCTTCTTCTGGAAGGAAGCCAGTGCTGTATTTGCCAGAACCAGGAAGGTCTTGCCCTCTTTGAAGACCTTGGTCAGGTTCATGTTGGCATAGCTCTGCTCCTTGGTCTTGCTCTCATAGCGGCCCTTGTCCAGCTCCAGACAGATGTGGTCCGGCTGTTCGCTTTCTATTACAGAGCGCACCTCGTCCACGCTGTTCTGCGAGACATGCGCGGTTCCCACGAGAATGATTTCATCCCCGTTGTCCAGGAATATCTTGTTTATGGTGTCGCTGATGTGCTCTGTTCTCACTTTGGCCTCCAAGGGTACATTGAAATATACAATCTATGTGAGAAGTATTCAACAATGCTTCGTTCCCCATTATATTAAAAACGTGACAACGGAACGTACTTGCGAAGGCATCAGCTATACACTCAAGCGCAACAGAAGACAGAGGAACCTCAGATTGCACATATCATCCGAGGGCAAGGTCATTGTAAGCGCGCCTTATTTTGCCTCAAACAGCGAGATCGATGCCTTTGTGACCGGAAGCTCCGACTGGATAGCCAGACATACGGGAAAAGTATCTTTTCATGACTATGAGACGGGGGATTTCGTCCCATATCTGGGAAGAAAGATGACCCTCTTGGTTATAGAAGGTAAAATAGCCCGAGCTGATATCGTTGATGATAAAATCATAGTAACTGTCAAAAAACGGGACATCAGAAAGGTCAAGGAAATCATCAAAAAACTGTATGTCGAGACAGTTGAGAAAGTCCTGGAAGAGAGGGTTCCGTACTGGTGCGGGGCAATCGGAGCAGAGATTCCGACCTTCGGTGTCAACCGGGCAAAAGGCAAGTGGGGGGTCTGTTATCCGCAGGAGAAGCGTCTCTATCTGAGCTACATGTGCGCGACCTTGCCGGAGGATCTGATAGACATGACGGTCCTCCATGAGGTCTGTCATCTCCGGTTCAGCGGACACGGAAAAAACTTCTGGAAGCTCATGAAAGCCAACATGGCTGACCTTGATGAAAGAAAAGCCAGACTGAGTGAAATCACCAGGTCTGGCTGGACTTACAATATCGTCTGACTTATCTGATTATCGAAAGCAGATGTCTCATGAACTCATAGACTCTCTCGGAGGAGCTGACCGACAGGCGCTCCGCAGTGGAGTGGATGTCATACATCTGAGGTCCGATGGAAACACTGTCCATACCGGGGCATCTGCTGTTGATTACGCTGCACTCGAGGCCTGCGTGTATTGCGGTTACAACAGGCTTCCTGCCTGTCTGCTGTTCATATGCCTGTGCGCAGAACTTCGCCAGAGCCGAATCCGGATCCGGAGTCCATGCAGGATAACCGTCTCCGATTATGCAGTCGATTCCGAAGCTCTCAAGTCCTACCTTTATGCGGTTGACCAGATAGTACTTCGCAGTATCCACATTGCTTCTGACGCTGACCTGAAGGTCCAGCTTTCCTTCGTTGATCCTGACAATTGCCAGGTTGTCCGAGGTTTCCACAATACCGGGAATTGCCTTGCTCATCGTAAACACTCCGTGCGGACAGGCAAAGAGGGCCTTGATAATGAGCATCGAGGTCTCGGTATCGATGGCTTTGCCGAACCCTTTCGCCCCATGGTGGGAGCATCTCTTCTCAAGCGTGAAGCCCGGTTCCTCGATCTTGTTTTCTTCCTTGATTTCCTCGAATGTTTTCACAAGTCTTGCAACAACATCGTGCTTGTTCTTCTCCGGAACACAGATCGAGCAGCTTGCGCTGAAGGGGATGACGTTTCTCTTTGTTCCGCCGGTGAAGGAAGCCAGCATGAACGGGACTCCCGTTTCCTCTACGGAAAGGAGCATTCGCGAAAGGGCGCAGATTGCATTCAGGTGCTGCTGGTGGATTTCTCCTCCGCTGTGGCCGCCCTTTAGGCCTGAGACACCGATTTCCAGCGTATCCCAATCTGCGGGAACATCCTCAAGATCATAGGAGGCCTTGCCCACCAGGTCTATTCCGCCTGCACAGCCGATGAAGATGGTGCCTTCGTCCTCGCTGTCTATGTTGATCATCTTCTTGCTTCTGATGAGGCTTCCGTCCAGTCCGTATGCCCCGTTCATTCCTGTTTCCTCGGAGAATGTGAAAAGGGCCTCCAAGGGTCCGTGCACACAATGGCGATCCGTAAACAGGGCCATGGCAATGGCAACGCCGATTCCGTCGTCTCCGCCGAGGCTGGTGTCCTTGGCCTTGAGGAAATCTCCGTCCTGATAGACTTCAATGGGGTCTTTGAGAAAGTCATGGGTGCTCTCGGGTGTTCTGACGCATACCATGTCCATGTGTGCCTGAAGCGCTACATACGGAATGTCCTCGAAGCCCGGAGTGGCTTCTGCTCTGATTATGATGTTGCCGACAGAGTCCCTGATTGCCTCGAATCCGTTTTCCTTGGCCCAGGAAAGAAGGTACTGTCTCATTCCTTCCTCATTTCCCGATTCTCTGGGAATCTTGCAGATTTCCTTGAAGTACTCGAACATGTCCATGTATTGCTCCTATAGAATTTTTATATAACTTTGCTAGTTTTCCACTATCATTTCTTATAGACAAGCTTTCCGCCGACAAAGACCTCGCTTGCATTGAAATCTTCATCGAAGACCGCTATGTCCGCAAGCTTGCCTTTCGCAAGAGCTCCGATTTCCCCGAAGCCGTAGACGGTTGCAGGATTTTCGGTTGCCATCCGTACTGCCTGTGCCTTGTTTCCGGTCCAGGAAGTGACATTTCTGACTGCAGTATTCAGCGTCAGGGCCGAACCGCAGAGGACTGACGAATCGCGCTCCATCACGAAGGCTCCTCTTTCTCCGAGCACGACGGGATCTCCGTTTGCCACAAAGCGGCCGGGGCCGAGTGCCGTGGGCTTGAGGCTGTCCGTAATCAGAACCACCTTGTCCTGCGGTTTTGTTTTTATCAGGAATGAAACCAGATCCCTGTGGACATGGACTCCGTCGGCAATCAGCTCGCAATGCATGGCGTCATGAAAGAGAGCACAGCCTGCGACTCCGGGATTCTTGTGGTCCATACGGCTCATTGCGTTGAAGGTATGGGTTGCATGATGGATTCCCAGATTCATGCCTCTGACTGCCTGCTCGTAGGTTGCATCGGTGTGGCCCATCAGCAGGACAACCCCCATTCTCTCTGCAAGCGGTACAATCTCTTCTACCCCGGGAAGCTCCGGAGCTATCGTCATTGCCTTTACATGGCCTTCTCCGGCCTGAACGAGGCGCAGGAACGTTGAAGCATCGGGTTCGGTGAGGGCCTTCGGATCCTGGGCTCCGCATTTCTTCGGATTCAGAAACGGTCCTTCAAGGTTTATCCCGAGGATTCTGGCTCCGCTTTCCTTTCCGATGGCCTTTACGGCTTCCCTCGTTTCCCTTTCCATCTTGTCTGCACTGCCGGCATAGAGAGTGGGGAAGAAAGCAGTCACTCCGAACTGCATAAGCTTCTCGGACATTCCGAGGACGCTCTGAATATCGCAGTCATCCGGTCCGTATCCGCCTATGCCGTGGATGTGGGTATCTATCAGGCCCGGAGTTACCAGACTGCCCCGGACATCAAGGGTTTCGCACTCACCGTACTTGGCCTTGTCGAAATCGGCCATGCTGAAGACATCTGCGATGCGGCCGTCTTCGTTGATGAACAGTCCGCTCCGGTCTCTGACTGTACCAGATGAGACCAGAGTTGCATTGATTATCAGTCTTTTCTTGCAGTCGGCTTTCATGGCTTTTAGTCTACCTGTGCAAAAGAACCTTTGCAAGGTCTGTCCGGCCCGCCTTCTTCAGTGCTTCAAGCACCAGCGCGCGGTTTTCGGCCTTGTTGAACTGAAGCAGCGCCCTCTGGAGATTGGCATCCCTTCCCCGGGGAATATAGACTTCACGGAAGTTCTCTCCGGGGCGGGGATCCAGACCTGTGTAGTACATTGTGGTGGATACCGTGGACGGAGTGGGGTAGAATTCCTGCACCTGATCGGGAACAAAGCCGTTCTTTTTGAGATAGAGGGCAATCTCGATTGCACTGTCAAGCGATGCTCCCGGATGTGCGGCAATCAGGTAGGGGATAATGAACTGCTTCTTGCCCTGCCTGCGGTTCTCCTCGAAGTAGGCTTCGCGGAATCTGTCATAGACCTCCACGGGACTCTTTCCCATGCAGTAGAGAACTTCATCGCAGATGTGCTCCGGAGCAACCTTCAGCTGTCCGCTGACGTGGTTCTCCACAAGCTTCTGCAGAAAGAGAGAGCGGGTTTTCTCATCCGTGCAGAGCATGAGGTAGTCGAAGCGGATTCCGCTTCTGATGAAGACCTTCTTCACTCCGGGAACTGCAGCAACAGCAGCAAGTTTCTCAAGGTAGATTCTGTGCGAATCGCGGACATTGGGACATGGCTCGGGGAACAGGCACTGCCTGTGAGCACATGGGCCCACCTTCAGCTGTTTATCGCAAGCGGGGCACTGGAAATTCGCAGTCGGTCCGCCGAGGTCGTTGATGTAGCCCTTGAAGTCCCGGTGCTTTGTCAGCAGCTTTGCTTCCTTGACAAGAGATGCCGTGCTTCTGGTCTGGATTATGCGACCCTGGTGATTCGTGATTGCACAGAACGAACAGCCTCCGAAACAACCGCGGTTGCTGGTGATGGAGAACTGGACTTCCTTGATTGCGGGGATTCCTCCGTCCTTGTCGTAGACCGGATGGCAGAGCCTTTGGAAGGGAAGTTCATAAATGGAATCGAACTCAGCTTCTGTCAATGGTCTGACGGGAGGGTTCTGTACCACAATTCTGCCGTTGCATGACTGTATGAGACATCGTTTTTCAAAAGGGTTCTCGTGCAGCAGCTGCAGGTTGAAGGCCCTGGCATAAGCCCTCTGACCCTCCGGATCGGGTTTGTTGGAGGATTTGTCCCTCAGGGAAACCTCCTCGAAGGAAGGAAGTTCGATGATTTCGAACGGGCCGATTTCCGAACGGTCCTTCTCCGCTAAGCTGTAGCATGTTCCGGGAATGTCCCGGATTTCCTTTACGGGAACTCCCTCCTTGAGTCTTCTTGCAATCTCCAGAACCTGCAGCTCTCCCATTCCGAAGACCAGAAGGTCGGCCTTCGAGTCCAGGAGAATGGATTTCTTAACCAGGTCCTGCCAGTAATCGTAATGCGCAAGGCGCCTGAGCGAGGCTTCCAGACCACCGATGATTACCGGTACTCCGGGGAATGCCTGCCGTGCAAGGTTGCTGTAAACGATAGTCGGTCTGTCAGGTCTGTATCCGGCCTTGCCGCCGGGGGAGTAGTAGTCCTCGCTACGCTTCTTTCTGGTGCTGGTGTAGTGGGCGACCATGGAGTCGATGTTCCCGCCGGCAATCATCGTGCACAGCCGGGGTTTGCCCATGACCTTGAATGATTCTGCGCTTCGCCAGTCCGGCTGTGCCAGGATTCCCACGCGGTAGCCGGCATGCTCCAGGAGCCTTCCCAGAAGGGCGGCGGCAAAGGAGGGATGGTCCACATAGGCATCGCCCGAGACAAACAGGATATCCAGCTCATCCCAGCCGCGCTGCTGCATATCGGTTCTGGAGATGGGCAGGAACAGATTTTCCGAAGCGTTCTGCATACATGAGATTGTAATTGGTTTGGGTTCGACTAACAATCCCGAAAGGTCGGTTTTGTCTGTTTCAAGGCTGTTTCAAGAAAACTGCAGACGCACAATTCCAATAGTACTAAATATTTTTATAAAAAACTTTGACGTTTTCTAAAATCTGTAGTATGATAACATCACCCAATATCGGTATCGTGTGATATTGGGGTTTTTTTATTGGGAGCACTAATGAACCGCGAATCAATTCCATCGGTACATTTCTATGATCAGGATTTCGTCGATCTCTATGACAGATCCTGGGTCTGGATTGATGAATACTGGAAACAGGGAACAGAGCAGAACGGCTTTGCCGGCAATTACGTTTCCTATGCAGACCAGAAGACCATCAATCTGTTCAATTGTTGCCTTTCCGCTCTCTTTTTGAACTACAGCAACCAGACATCTTCCCCGTTCGACATGATTGACTTCTTCTACTCCAAGCAGGAGGAGAACGGAGCCATCCGCTGCGATTACAGCGTAGAGGACGGAAGTGTCGTCGTTTCCGAAGATAACCCCGAGGGTGTTACTTTCCCGATGTTCGCCTATGTCGAATACATGTTCTACCACAAGATCGGAAACAAGAAGCGCCTGAAGGATATCGTGCCCGTCCTGGAAAACTACTTCAATTGGCTGAAAGACACCTTCCAGAAGGAAAACGGACTGTTCTCGGTTCCGGCTTCAGCCTGTCTGACGGGCAACATCCCGAGGGAAAATGTCTGCTATCCGGTTGATTTCAATACCGTTGTCGCACTCAATGCCTTCTATCTCTCGGAAATCGGGGACATCCTGAACGACAAGGAACTCAGCTTCAAGTACAAGAGGCTCTACTTCTCGCTCAAGACCAGAATCAATAACCTGATGTGGGATCCCGAGACCAATTTCTACTATGATCTCGACAAATCCGAGAATCGGATTCCTCTCAAGCTTATCGGTGCATACTGGACCATGCTGGCAGAGATCCCGAACGACGAGCGCGCCTCCTTCATGATCGAGTACCTCAAGGATCCGCAGTACTTCGGTACGGACAATCCGTTCCCGAGCGTCAGCGCGGACTCCGATTGCTACAAGGAAAACGCCGAAGGCTACTGCGCAGCTGTCGTGCCTTCCAATGTCTATGCCGTGGTCAAGGGGCTTGAGAAGTACGGTGAATATGTCTTTGCCCGCGAGTGTGCAATCAGACACATGTACTTCATCCTCGACACCCTGCATCCGGAAGGGGACAAGCCCGGTGATGTCTGGGAGGCCTATCTTCCAAACAAGGAAGGCGTCCCCGCTCCTGACGGGGAGTTCCCGAGAAAGCGCTTTCTGCCGCAGGCCTGCCTCGTGACCATCACCCTGATGATCGAGGATATCATCGGTCTCGATGTCTCGCTTCCCAGAAAGACCGTAGATTGGACCGTTCCCAATCTCGAGGTCATGGGAATCGAGAAGCTTTCACTCAAGCGCAATCTGATCACGATTCTGAGCAACAAGAACACAAGAGGGTGGGAAATCCGTCTGGAGAGCGAGAAGCTCTACTACTTCACGATCGAGATCCTCGACGAGAAGAAGAAAAAGACTCTGCCGATTCCAAGTGGCAAGTGTTCCATGCTCATTGATAAACTGTAATGTCCTGGTTCGGTAAAATACTCGGCGGTACAATAGGATTCTTTCTCGGTGGTCCTCTGGGAATGATTGCGGGCGCGGTCTTCGGCCACATGATCGACAAGAGCAACGACCTTCAGAACGGGGAAGGCTCGGGCGAGCAGGGCTACAGCCGCCGTTTCGGTGATTCGGACCGCTATTATTCTTCAATACCGGCTACAACAGGTCCCAGATGGTCTTCTTCGTCGGGGCCTTCTCGATGCTTGCCAAGCTGGCTTCCGCCGACGGACAGGTTTCCGAGGGTGCCAGACGCAAGGTCAATGAATTCATGGTCAACGACCTTCATCTCTCCGGTCAGAGCTATCAGTATGCACAGAGCATATTCGAGCAGGCGCTTAACCAGAACTCCACATTCGAGAACCTTGCCGACCAGTTCTACGAGAACTTCAGGGGAACTCCCCAGATCCTCAATCTGATGGTGGACATCTTCTATCGCGTGGCCATGGTGGACGGACGCATGTCTGCCAACGAGGAGCGCCTGATAGACTACGCCGTACGTGTCTTCCGCATCCCGGAGTCCATCCACGACAGCATCCGCCGCAAATACAACGTAAAGGGCTCATCCAAGGCCTATGCAACATTGGGTCTTACCGAAAGCGCCACCGAGGCCGAAATCAAGAAGGCCTACCGCAAGCTGATTCTCGAATACCACCCCGATACCATCGCGGCCAAGGGTATGGCGGACGAATTCAAGGAGTACGCCACAAAGCGTTTCCGTGAAGTCCAGGAAGCCTACGAGTCAATCTGCAAAGAGAGAAACATCAAATAAAACGATACCTTTAAAATCAGAACTGTATTCGGCCGCGGAATGAGCGTGTCAGGGTCGTCCTGTCCGCATATTCCAGGTCTCCGCCTATGGGAAGCCCCGATGCCAGACGTGTGAGGGACAGGCCTTCGCGGTCCTTGAGTATGTGTCGGATGTAGAGGGCAGTGGTATCACCTTCCTCCGTGGGGTTGGTTGCAATGATGATTTCCTTGAAAGATCCCTCGTTGATCCTTTGGATCAGCTTGTCGAAGCTGAGGTTCTCCGGTCCCACTCCGTTGAGCGGATTGATTGCGCCGCCCAGCACATGGAACAGCCCGTTATATGCTCCGCTGGCCTGGATGGTGATTACATCCTGCGGCTGCTCGACGATGCAGAGCTGGGTCCTGTCCCTTATTGCATCCGAACAGACCGGGCAGATTTCCGTTTCCGAGAATGATCCGCAGATTGAACAGGGGCGGATGCGGTCCTTGATTTCCGCGATGCTCTTGGCCAGAAGCTCGTTGTAGTCCTTTGGTGTGTTGATCAGGGAGAATGCGATGCGCGATGCGCTCTTTGGTCCCACCCCGGGGAGGCGGGAAAGCAGTTTCGAGAGATTTTCAAGTGCTGTCATAGTCCAAGTCCGTACTGGGCCATTGTCTGCCCGGCTTCCTCCTGTATGCGGTCCTTCACGTTCTTTATTGCGGTGTTGACCGCGCTGGTCACCATGACTTCCAGAAGCTGGGCGTTCTCCGCCTTGGCAAACTCGGGATCGATGGTAATGCTTTCTATTTCCATGTTGCCGTTTGCAACAGCCTGTACCATATTGCCCCCTGCATAGCCCGTGCAGCGTATTGTGGCTATCTTTGCCTTCATGGCTTCTGCCTGGCTCTTTATCTCGTTCATGTTCTTGAACAGTTCAAATGGATTCATCAGCGTTCCTCCCTTCCGTCGAAGCAGAGAAGGATGTCGCTTATGAGGTTCTTCTGCTCTTCGTTCATTTTGGAAATGGGTGCCGGGGTAAGCTCCGGAGTATCCTCGGGAGCTTCGGCTTCGGCTGCAGATTCAACGGATTCCTGTGCCGGCTCTTCTGCGGGAGCGGGTGCTTCAGCCTCGGGTTCTGCAGGAACTTCGGCCGGTTCTTCCTTTGCAACGGGAGCTTCTGCAGGTTTTGGAGCTTCGGCCTTCGATTCGGAATAGCTGGAGATGACGTTTACCTCGTATCCGGCTCTTTTGCTGACTTTCTCTTTTGTATCTTCGAGGTCTCTGATAGCCATCTTGTGGTAAAATCTATCATCAAATATCAGAACCAGGCCATCGTCCGTGTTTCTGACTTCCTTTGTTCCGACAGGAAGGATATCCTTCAGGGCCTCGAGGGTAAGCTCGGCCTTGGGAGCTTCGGGCTTTTCTTCGACCGGCTCCGGAGCAGGGGCTGGTTTCTCTTCTTCTCCGGTAGCCTCGGGCTGTGCTGAAGGCTGTGCCGCAGGAGCAGAAGGGGCTTCCGGCTGAACCGTCTTCTGGTCTGCCAGCGAAGGATTCAGCGGGGAGATGGTTCCGTTGATCAGGTCGTTCTTGAGTCTTGCGAGCTGCTCGATGATGCTGGCAGTGGAAGCCACATAGCGCAGCTTGGAGAGCTTGGACATCGCCAGTTCCAGCTCAAAGCGCGGATTCAGAGAATATCTGATGTCCCTGTAGAGGTTGAGGAACATATCCAGGGCAGCCTCGAGCTGCTCCTCGTTGAATGCGTTCTGGATCTCCGCAGGGAAACTCTGGACCTGTTCTCCCAGGACGTTCTCGCTTCTGACGCCCTTCTTGATGAGAAGCAGGGAGCGGAAATAATCGGAGAAGTCCTTGATTATCTGCTCTATGCTGACTCCGCGGGCCAGAAGCGCATGCACCTTGTCCAGCGAAGAGCTCTGGTTCTTTGCCAGAACATCCTTCATGATGTCGTTTATGCGGTCAACGCCTACAAGGCCCAGCTTTTCGCGAATCTGCGCAAGGGTGATCTTTCCGTTGGAGAACGCTACCACCTGATCGAACAGCGTGTAGGCATCTCTCATGGAGCCTGTTGCTTCCTTTGCGATCCAGAAGAGCGCGTCGGAATCGGCCTCGATGCCCATTTCCGAGGCTGCCTGCTCGAGAAGGCCCTTTATGGTTTCAAGAGGGATGAGCTGGAAGTTGAACTGCTGGCATCGGCTCCGGATGGTTGCCGGAACCTTCTGTGTCTCTGTTGTGGCAAAGATGAAAACCACATACTCGGGCGGCTCCTCTATGGTCTTGAGAAGTGCATTGAAGGCGCTCTGGCTGAGCATGTGGACTTCGTCGATTATGTAGATCTTGTAGCGCGAGGAGGTGGGAGGGAACATGACCTCTTCCTTTATCACACGCACGTCGTTGACTCCGGTGTTGCTGGCTCCGTCTATCTCTATGACGTCAAGGCTGCTGCCCTTTGCAATCCCACGGCAGTTGTCGCATTCGTCGCATGGCTCGGCCGTGGGGCCGTGAACACAGTTGAGGGCCTTTGCAAGAAGCCTTGCGCTGGTGGTCTTTCCGACACCCCGCGGACCGCTGAACAGATAGGCATGGGCGATGCGGCCCTGTTCTATGGCGTTTCTGAGTGTTGAGACGACGAATTCCTGACCGACGAGATCCTCGAATCTCTGTGGTCTTTTCCTGGTAGCGGTAACTTCGTAAGCCATACTGCAATGATAACAAATAATAACATTCTAGACCACAATAATAATTCGATTGACCGCCCTGAAAAGCGGTGCGATAATTAACTTCGCGTGCGCAGAAATAACAAAGAATGCGCAAATGTAACGGTTCAATATGACCCAATGGGTCAAGAGGAGGAATTATGAAGAAACTTTCAGTTCTGCTGCTCGTTCTCGTAGTGGCAATCGCTGGTGTTTTCGCACAGGCTGCTCAGGAAACAGCCGCAGAGACAAAGGTCGAGGGATTCGATTCTGCTCTCATCAAGGCCGCTCAGGCAGAGGGTGAGCTCGTTGTCTACGGTTCATGTGAGGAGCAGTATCTCTCAGCTGTCTGCGAGAATTTCGAGAAGCTGTTCGGCATCAAGACAACCTATCAGCGCCTTTCAACAGGTGAGGTTCAGGCCAAGATCGAGGAAGAGAAGGGCAATCCTTCCGCCGATGTCTTCTTCGGCGGCACGACAGACCCGTACAACATGCTCGCTTCCGAGGGTCTTCTCGAGAGATATGACGCAGCAAACGCAGCACACATCACAAAGAGCGTCTACAAGCACAAGGACAACCTCTGGTACGGTATCTACACCGGTATCCTGGGATTCATGTACAACATCGACGAGCTCCAGAGACGCGGCATCGAGCCCCCGAAGGACTTCCCCGATCTGCTCAAGCCCGAGTTCAAGGGTCTTGTCTGGCTGTCAAACTACAACACCGCAGGAACAGCAAAGCTTGTCATCAACACCGTCATCCAGAAGTATGGCCATGACCAGGGAATCCAGTACCTCGTGGATCTGGACAAGAACATCGAGGTCTACACGAAGTCCGGTTCCGGTCCTTCCAAGAACGTCGGAACAGGTGAGTGTGTCGTAGGAATCGGCTTCCTGCACGACGGCATCTATCAGATCGTAGACAACGGCTATGCAAACATCGGCCTTGTCATCCCGTCAAGCGGCACAACCTGCGAGATCGGTGCAACAGCCATTTTCAAGGGTGCAAAGCACACCAATGCAGCAAAGCTCTGGATCGAGTATGCCCTTTCTCCGAACTGCGTCAACCTCGCAAAGGAGAACGGATCCTACCAGTTCCTGGTCATCGACAACGCAGAGCAGCCCCAGATTGCTTACGAGTTCGGTCTTGATCCGAGCAACGTCATCGACTACGACTTCGACGATGCAACTGCAAACACCAAGAAGTACATCGAAGAGGTCATGACTGCTCTTGCCAACGCCGGCGCAGCAACAGGCGATACCACAAGATTCCAGACCAAGTAAGGTCTGCGTTTTTCAGCAGCAATGAGGATGGTGGACTGTCCGAGCCGCCATCCTCTTTTTGATATGGACATCCTTTTTGGAGGAATAAATGGCAAGCGCTCAAAGTGCCAGACTTGATAAGAAGAAGCTGTTGGCTGACCCGATAATGGTCACGACCATCGTTCTTCTCATCGCTTTCCTGACCCTCTTCATCCTTTATCCCCTGGCTATCCTTCTCGTGGACAGCGTAGTGGGGGACGGAGGTTTTTCCTTCTCCGTCTTCAAGAGGGTCTTCAAGATACCGACATTCACGACAGCCATAACCAACACCCTGAAGGTGGGCTTCGTTGTCGGAATATTCGCTACGGCAGTCGGACTGCTGTTCGCCTACGTTGAAATCTATGTGAGGATAAACAAGTTCGCGGGAGGACTCTTCAAGGTGGTTTCCATGCTGCCCGTCGTCTCTCCCCCGTTTGTCCTTTCACTTTCGGTAATAATGCTTTTCGGCAAATCGGGACTGATTACCAGATATCTGTTCAAGATCTATGACAACAGCGTCTATGGATTCTGGGGTATTGTCGTCGTTCAGTCCCTGACGTTCTTCCCTGTCTGCTACATGATGTTCAGGGGACTTCTGAAGAATATCGACCCATCCCTGGAGGAGGCTGCCAGAGACATGGGCGCCTCGCGCATGAAGGTCTTCACAAGCGTGACGCTGCCCCTGCTGCTTCCCGGTATCGGAAACGCCTTCCTGGTGACGTTCATCGAGTCCATTGCGGATTTCGCCAACCCGATGATCATCGGAGGTTCCTACGATACTTTGGCCACCACCATCTATCTGCAGATCACCGGTGCCTACGACAAGGCCGGAGCCTCCGCAATGGCAGTGGTGCTTCTGTGCATAACGTTGGCCATGTTCGCCGTCCAGAAATATGTGCTTGAGAAGAAGTCCACGGCCACCCTGACGGGAAAGGCCTCCAGGGCAAGGATGCTCATCGAGGACAAGAGCGTCAGAATTCCGCTTACCACCATCTGCAGCCTCGGTGCCTTGTTCGTCATCCTCATGTACATCTGCGTGCCCATCGGAGCCCTGTTCCCCACATGGGGCTACAAGTTCTTCCCGTTCACGCTCAAATGGTTCAACCAGGTCTTCACCAAGTACAAGGGATTCAAGGCATTCAAGGACTCGTTTGTCCTGTCCTTCATCTCCGCTCCGATCACGGCTCTGCTTTCGATGATAATCTCCTATCTTGTCGTCAAGCGCAAATTCAAGGCCAAGGGCTTCATCGAGGCCGTCTCCATGCTGGCAATGGCCGTCCCCGGAACCGTTCTGGGTGTCGGATACATCAGGGGTTTCAGCGGCGGAATCTTCCGCACGGGCTTCATGCAGGGTATCTACGGAACGGGTGCAATCCTGGTGATCGTATTCATCATCAGGTCCCTGCCTACGGGAACCAGAAGCGGAATCGCCGCCCTGAGGCAGATAGACAAATCAATCGAGGAGAGTGCCTACGACATGGGTGCCGACAGCTTCAAGGTCTTCACCACGGTTACGCTGCCTCTGATCAAGGATTCGTTCCTCAGCGGACTTGTCACCGCCTTCGTGCGTAGCATCACCGCAATATCCGCAATCATCCTTCTGGTCACTCCGAGCTACCTGCTCATCACCGTCCAGATCAACGAGTTCGCGGAAAAGGGTGCCTACGGACTTGCGTGTGCATTCGCATCGATTCTCATTCTCATCACGTACGGTGCCGTTCTCATCATGAACACCGTCATCAAACACTTCGGTACCAGCCGGGCAATCAAGGAGGTTGACTGATGGCTAAGGAAAAGAAAGGCGTTCGCCTTGAACATATTTCGAAAATCTACAAGGATCCCAAGACCGGAAAGGAATTCTATGCGGTCAAGGATACATCCCTGAACATCGAACCCGGAACCTTCGTGACCCTTCTGGGCCCGTCGGGGTGCGGAAAGACAACCACTCTCAGGATGATTGCCGGATTCGAGAGCCCGGATGAGGGCGAAATCTATCTCGGAAACGAGGCCATCAACGAGCTGACCCCCAACAAGCGCGATACGGCGATGGTCTTCCAGAGCTATGCTCTTCTGCCGCACTACAACATCTTCGACAATGTTGCATACGGACTTAAGCTGCGTAAGTTCCCCAAGGACGTCATCAAGGAGAAGGTCACCAGAATCCTCGATCTTGTCGAGCTTTCCGGAATGGAATCCAGAATGACAAACCAGCTTTCGGGCGGACAGCAGCAGAGAGTCGCTCTGGCCAGGGCCCTGGTCATCGAGCCGTCCGTACTTCTTTTCGATGAGCCGCTTTCGAACCTTGACGCCAAGCTGCGTGTCCAGATGAGAACCGAAATCAGGCGCATCCAGCAGGAGGTCGGAATCACTGCAATCTACGTCACCCATGACCAGAGCGAGGCAATGGCAATATCCGACAAGATCATCATCATGGACAAGGGTGTCGTCGCACAGATGGGAACTCCGCAGGAGATCTACTATCACCCCGTGAACGAGTTCGTTGCAGACTTCATCGGAGAAGCCAACTTCCTCCGCGGACCGATGGTCGGACGTGAGGGCAAGTATGCCGTTCTCGAGGTGGATGGCAACAGGACCTGTGTAGAATACTCGGACAAGATGAAGGAAGGGGAGACCTATACGATGGTTCTCCGTCCCGAGGCCGCAACGTTGGCTGACGAGGGCTCTCTGCCGTGTCGTGTCGTGCTTTCCTGCTTCATGGGCAGCTATCAGAACTACCACGTCATGGTCGGAAACACCCTGGTGAAGCTCGAGGAGAAGAACCCCAAGAACAAGAAGATCTACAATGTCGGAGACGAATGTTTCCTGAAGTTCGAGGCGGAATCGGTGCACGTTCTTTAGTTGCAATTCATCATTGATGAAAGGGACGGCTTTGAAGTATTATTGAATCAACGATACAGACAGGAGTTTCCATGAAAATAGTAGAAATCAAGATCGCCAATTCAGATGATTGTCTGAGAGCTCTGCAGGCTACCGAGAAAGAGTGCGGCGAAAGCGGGCTTAACCAGAAGGCCAACCTCAGGCTCAGGCTTCTGGCAGAAGAGCTCATGGGCATGATTCAGAATCTTTCAGGTTACATCGATGCATTGTACTGGGTCGACAGACAAGGCAATACTTTTACCCTTCATCTGAAGGCAGAGGTCATCATGAACAAGGAAGTCAGGGAGCTGCTTCTTTCCACCGCAACGTCCGGAAAGAACTCTGCAGCCAGGGGCTTTATGGGAAAACTCAGGGAGATGATCGCAAGCGTGATGATTCCGAGCGCCCAGGGTCCGTCTGTTCTGTCCGGTCTTTCCCTCGGTATGATGAGCGCCGGCAGTCCTGTCGGTGAGAATGCAGGGATGAGTTCCTACATCTGGTCCCTGAACAACTACAAGGAAAAGATCGAAGAAAGCGAAGAGGCCGAGGATCTCGAGAGATCCATCGTGGCCAGCCTGGCAGACGAGGTTCTTGTGAGCATCGTCGGATCCACGGTTCAGATCGATATCATCAAGGCATTCTGATAAAAAGGGGAAGGAGTAGAAAAATGACAATCAATAAAGACCGCAAGGGTACCGAACTTATTATTTCACTGGAAGGAAGACTGGATACCATCACAGCTCCCGAACTGGAGAAAGAGCTCAATGCTTCACTGAACGGAGTACAGGCTCTGTCCTTCGATTTCGACAAGCTCGAGTATATCTCATCCGCAGGACTCCGCGTTCTTCTCGCAGCCCAGAAGTGCATGAACAAGCAGGGCACCATGGTTGTCAGGAACGTCAACGAGACCATTTCCGAAATCTTCGAGGTTACAGGCTTCAACGATATCCTGACAATTCAGTAATATCAGATAAAAACAATTAAAGCTGGCATGTTCGTCTATCATTTCGATAGGCTGTTACTGCCAGCTTTTTTGTTGTTCGGGCAAAAAAAGAGGGACAAATCACCTGCGTCTCTCTGACTAACCACTTACCGTTGCTACCTCCCGGTCCTGGCGGGGTTGGGTGGCGCCAGCAGCGCAGAATCTGTCCCAGACGGAGAGACGGGGATTCGAACCCCGGAAGGCTTTTGACCTTACACGACTTCCAATCGTGCACCTTCGACCACTCGGACATCTCTCCAAATATCAGAATGACTATACCAAAAACCTCGATTGACTTCAAGTGTCTGACAGACAACCGTCGGCCGATGCTTCTTTGCCTTGCTTCCGGACTCTCCATGAGGTACTCTTCTTCCGGAGGGTTAAGACATGAAGCGTTTCAACGGTTTTGGGAAAGGAGTCAACCTCGGCGGTTGGATATCCCAGTTCAAGGAATATGATGTAAAGCATTTCGAGTCCTTCATCACGGAGAAGGACATCTCCGACATAGCAGCTTTGGGCTTTGACCATGTCCGTGTTCCCGTGGACTACAATGTGCTGGAAGACGAGCAGGGCAATACGAAAGAGAGCGGATTCCGTTATCTGGAAAACTGCAGGCAGTGGTGTGAGAAAAACGGCCTGAACATGCTGATCGATTTGCATGAATGCTATGGTTATTCCTTCGATCCCCTGAAGAAGGATATGGACAGGCGTAAGTTCTTCTACGACCGGGCTCTTCAGGACAGGTTCTTTGCCCTATGGGAAAAGATAGCCGGCAGATTCAAAGACTATCCGGATCAGGTCGCTTTCGAACCTCTGAACGAGGTTGTTCTCTTCGAGGTCAGGGATGCCTGGAACGAGATTCTGCGCAAATACATAAAACTCATCCGCTCGATTGCTCCGGATAGCTACATCGTAGTAGGCGGTGTTTTCTACAACAGTGTCATGACCGTAGCCTGGCTCTCTGTTCCCGTGGACCCGAAGATCGTATACAACTTCCACTGCTATGAGCCGATAATCTTCACCCATCAGGGTGCCTATTGGCAGGAGCTCATGCCCCTGGATTTCAGAATCGGATATCCGATGCCGGTAGAGGAGTACAGGAAAAAGCACAAGGAAATCTATCATGATACCGACGGGGCCATCTTCATGGACGGAGTATCCGAGATGGGCATAGGTTTCTTCGAGAAGATATTCAGGCCTGCCATCGATAAGGCCGAAAGGGACGGTGTTGCCCTCTACTGCGGGGAATACGGGGTGATAGACAAGGCCGACAACAATTCCAAGATCCTATGGCTGGAGGACATCAACCATGCCTTTGACAAATTCGGAATAGGCAGGGCTCTCTGGAACTATAAGGAAAAGGACTTCGGCCTTGTGGATGCAAGCTTCGAGTCAATAAGACAGAGGTTCATCGGTATCTGACCGTCAGACGACCACAAAACGCCAGAGCTTCTTCTGGTCTTCTTCGGTGGCATACCCGATTCCGATGCGGGGTGTCTCCTTCAATGTGCTCTTGAAGGAATCGTCCTCGAGCCAAATCCGGTCCGAATCGAGAAATGAGACTCCGTTGAACGAGCGGTCTATGCCGAGAAGCTTTGTCAGTCTTCCGGGTCCCGAGGCTCCTTCGACGCCTCTGATCAGGACGGCCTGCGGATGGCCCTCCTCTCCGGTGACGATGTTGAGCATGTTGTGCATCCCGTAGCAGAGATAGACATAGGCTACGCCGCCTTGTCTGTACATGACATCGGTACGGGAGGTCCTTCCCCTGTGGGCATGACAGGCGCTGTCTTCCTCTCCCATATAGCATTCGGTTTCGGTAATCCGCCTGCGGAGAACGGAACCGTCAGCCTGCCGCACGCAGAGTATCTTGCCGCAGATTGCCCTTGCGGCTTCGTATGCATCCTGAAGATAGAAGGAAAGTTCCGGTTTTCTCATGTCAGCGAATCCATTTGTCGTTAACCTGTCTTTCTAAACTATACATGTCTTTTCGGGTTTCTGGCTAGGAGCAATCCTTGCTGGCCGACAGAATGTGGAATTGTTATATTATTCCGGAGGAGTAAAGGAATATGTTCTTTTGGATGATGTCTCCTATTCTTACTTATAGGTGGATTCTGATAGTAGCAGCTGTATTTCCGGCTATTTTTCTTCTGGTTAAAGTATATAGAGCAGATAAAATCGAAAGGGAATCTCCCTATCTGATCGGCCGTCTGGTTCTCGGCGGAATCATCGCCACGTTCTTTGCCCTGATCAGCGAAAGGCTCTTCGGTGCGCTGCTGTCCGCGATGGTTCCGGCGAATTCTCCGTCCTACGACGTGATTCTCTATTTCGGAGTGGTGGCCATTTCCGAGGAGCTCTCCAAGTTCCTGCTTCTGAAGAATCGCACTTGGAACAATTCGGAGTTCAACTGTCTCTATGACGGGGTTGTCTATGCAACGGCTGTCTCTTTGGGCTTTGCATTGTGGGAGAACATCTCCTATGTGACCATGTACGGCTTCTCCGTTGCCTTGGTCAGGGCGGTTACAGCCGTTCCCGGCCACGCCTGCTTCGGAGTCTTCATGGGTGTGTTCTACTCGCTTGCAAAGAGCAATGACTATCTGGGAAACAGACAGCAGAGCGGCTTCTTCAACGCTCTGGCGGTTATTGTCCCTGTTCTGCTGCACGGTGCCTACGACTATCTGGCCTCGATGGACGGACAGGACTTCAGCTGGACATTCATCATCTTTGTCCTGGCCCTGTTTGCGGTGGCCTTCCTTCTTGTGAACAGGATGTCCAAAAACGACCACTACCTTTCCCGTCCATGGCGGCAGTATAGATGATTGAAGCTCCTCTGTTTTACATCCGCTGAACGTGCTAACATATCAACGGATACGGAGGCTCATCATGGGACTTGATAAGAAATATGCTAAATTTGCGGCAAACAAAGCCATTGAACTTCTGAACATCGACAGCCCGACAGGCTTCACGAAGAAGGCTGCAGCCTGGGTTCTTGAAGCATTTCGGGGCCTCGGGTTCAATGCGGAGCTGACAAACAAGGGTGCCGTTCTCGTGGATCTGGGCGGAAAGGAATCCGAAAGGGGCGCCGTGCTGTTTGCCGCCCATGCCGATACCCTGGGTGCCGTGATTGCGGAGATCAAGGGCAACGGAAGGCTCAGACTCTCCAATGTCGGAGGACTTCAGGCCTGCAATACCGAGACCGAAAACGTCAATGTCTACGGCAGAGGCGGTGAAGTCTACGAAGGAACCATCCAGCTGATGAATGCTTCTTCCCACGTCAACAAGGATCTCGGTACTACGGTGCGCGATTTCAATACGGTTGAAGTCGTGCTGGACGAGGATGTCAACAGCGCCGCCGATGTCCGCAAACTCGGTCTTGAGGTCGGAGACTTCGTCTGCCCGTTCCCGAGAGCCCATATCACCAAATCCGGCTACATCAAGAGCCGCTATCTTGATGACAAGCTTTCCGTGGGAATCCTTCTGGGTGTGGCAAAGTACATAAAGGATAACTCGATAGAGCTTCAGAGAAGGGTATATTGCCTGATCACCGTTTACGAGGAGGTCGGCCACGGCGGAAGCACTTCGATTCCCTCCGATGTCAGGGAAGCCATCAGCGTGGATATGGGCTGCGTAGGCTCGGGGCTTCAGTGCACCGAACGCCAGGCATCGATCTGCGTGAAGGATTCCGGCGGACCTTATGACTATGATGTCACCGATGCCCTGGTGAAGGCCGCACAGAAGGAGAAGGCCGATTATGCCCTGGATGTCTATCCGTTCTACGGTTCGGATGTCGAGGCCTCCCTCAGGGCCGGTTATGACATCAAACACGGTCTGATCGGCTCCGGTGTCTATGCCAGCCACGGTTACGAGAGAAGCCATATCGACGGAGTTTTCAATACCATGAAGGTCATCAAGGGCTATCTGGGTATCTGAAAAAGGATTATAATCTAAGTATAATTCAGGCGGGCTTCCGCCTTTGTTCAGGAGTTATATATGAAAAAGAATAAGATTGCTGCTTTGGTTGTTCTTGCTTTGTGCTTTGTCATGCTTTCAAGCTGCATGCTGTTTTTCGTTCAGGATGATTCGGAGCCCAGGTATCAGATAGTGGGCAACTGGAGAAGGACCGCAGGTGAGTGGGGCGCGACTATTACCTACTACCTGAAGGCAGACGGAACCTACAGCTATTCGAACAATCAGAACGGCGATCTGGACTCCGGCGAGTACATCGTTGACTGGACCGAGCACGCAATCTACACGATTCACCAGATGAATCATTCCCTGGACAAGCGCCTTCCGTTCGCCTTCAAGGGTCCGGACACGCTGGTAATCGATTCCTACGAGTACTCCAGAATCAAATAACGTATATTCCAACATTATTTAGTAAATAGGCTCGAAAAAATGGAGGGAAAACAATGAGAAAAATAACCATTTTGATTCTTGTGGCATTATTGGCATTGGGATCAGTCCTGATCTCATGCAAGCAGGATCCGGCATCACCCGGAGATGATCCTGTAAAACCTGCCGTAACAGAGTATAAGATCTCCTTCAATGCAAACGGAGGAGAGGGTACGATGACTTCCCTGGATGTGAAGGTCGGTGATAATGTAAATCTTCCACGCGGAATATTCACAAAGGGCGATGAGCAGTTCACCGGATGGAACACAAAGGCTGATTACACCGGTGACATCTATACAGACGAGGATACCTTCACACCAGAATCAGACCTTACCCTCTATGCCCAGTGGGTCCCGGCAAACACATTTGCAGTGGAAGAGGGTGGAGTGCTCAAGAGAGGAACCGGATACAAGGATTATAAGCTTCCGCTCAAACTTGCATTTCCGAAATATGTCGGAGGCGTGGAAGTGAAATCCATCAAGGACGGGTCATCTGATCACCCTGAGTTCAGGCTCGACAGCGTGAAGGAGTTGGCTCTTCCGGATTCAATGACAAGACTGGGAAACTATGCCTTCATGTATAGCAACTTCTCGAAAGTCATTCTGTCTGACGCCCTGGAAGTAATCAGCACTTCAGCTTTTTACTGCTGCCGCAGATTATCCGATATTTCATTCCCGGACGCACTTGAAACCATAGCTGCCAGTGCTTTCACCGGATGTGTCTCCATTGAGGAGATTGAGCTTCCTTCCTCTCTCAAGTCAATCGGATCAACTGCCTTCTCTCAGTGCTATCTGCTTGAATCCCTTTCAATTCCTGATTCGGTGGATTCTATCGGAACTTATGCTTTTTCAAGTTGTCACCGACTGACTGAAATGGTGATTCCTTCTTCAATCACTGCAGTGCCGAATTACCTGTTCTATTATTGTCCCAACCTTGAAAAAGTGGAGTTCAAAGGCCAGATAACTGAAATCGGAACCTGTGGTTTCTATAGTTGTGCATCGTTGAAAACCCTTGTCCTCACTGGGGATGTGACTAGCATAGGAGCGAGTGCCTTCCAAGGATGTTCGTCATTGCCTTCATTGACATTTACTGCCACGACACCTCCCACTCTTGTCAATTGGAATGCTTTCGACAAGACTGAATTCCCGATTTATGTTCCTGCAGCTTCCGTCGATACCTACAAGGCTGCGGAGAACTGGAGCACATACGCAGACAGGATCCAGGCTGCACACTGACATCATTTGATTGTCGATGACTGAGATTCGTAAGAGGCTGTCGCAAAGCGATGGCCTCTTTTTTCTTGAGAGCAATTGACCGGGAAATGTTTGAAGATTCCATCAAAAGTTGTTTCGCTTAGGCCTTGATTTCTTGGAGGTTTGTTATTTGAGACACAGTATGTCACATGAAGATCGATTTGTTGAGCACTGTTTTTCAACCACCAGTTGAAAGAGGTGGAAAAACGCGTAATTGAAAAGTGTCCGGAAACCTCTAAAATGAAACCGTAAACGAAAAAGGAGGTTCACATGGAACTCTGCGACATAATCAAAAACCTGAGACGCAAGTCGAACATGACACAGGAGCAGCTTGCCGAGAAACTCGGCATCAGTGCGCAATCAGTGTCCAAATGGGAGAATGCGGTTGCCATGCCTGACATCATGATGCTCCCGAGAATCTCTGAGGTATTCGGCGTAAGCATAGATGACCTGTTTGACCTGACAACGGAGCAGAAGCTCAACCGCATAGAGAACCGCCTTGACGTGGAACAGGACCTCCCGCAGGACATCTTCTGGGACTATGAGGAGTTCCTGAAGTCCCAGCTGAAGGTGGAAGAGCACAAAAAGCGCGCGACATATCTTCTGGCCTACCTCTATTGGAACAGGATGGATGCCGCTTCCCGCAAGGTAAGCGTGTATGCAAGACGTTCCATCGAGATGGAGCCCGGCGAGAAGAAATGCCAGTGGATGCTAGGCCAGGCAGAGCATCACGCCGTTTGGGACTGGAATGTATCCAACCACACAAAGGGCATCGATTTCTACCGTGGTATTGTCGAGAAGAATCCCGATGTCACAGGGCCGTATTACTATCTTCTGGACAATCTGATAGCAGACCACAGGGCGGACGAGGCCCAGCGTTATCTTGATAAGCTGAAGACCCTCAAGGACTCAGACCCGATAGTCTGCCGCTGTTATCAGGCCAATATCCGGCTTGCCCTCTTCGATGAGCCGGGGGCTGACAGGATCATGGAGGACCTGCTGAAGGAGAATCCGGACAACTCCATATGCCTGTTCGAAGCCGCCCAGTACTATGCCAAGAAGTGCGACTACCAGAAGGCCATAGAGCTTTATGAGCTCTCTTTCGAGAAGACCGAAAGACGTCCGAAATTCCTTGATGAGCTTCATGGCATTGCCGACATCTATAAGATCCAAGGCAATTACCGGAAGGCTGTTGAGACCTATGACCGCATCATAGAGAGCATGAGGACCGATTGGGGAATGAAGGATGAGGTAGAGATCAAGGATGTTGAGGAAGAGCGGGCAAGGCTGAGCACTCTTCTTTAAACGAATGAACCCCGGGACAACCCGGGGCTCATTGTTTTTCGAGGCTGGGAAGATTCGAACTTCTGACCCTCAGATCCGCAATCTGATGCTCTATCCAGCTGAGCTACAACCTCATTTTGTTTGAGTGACGAGGACTTGCCTCCTCACTCAATGCTCTATTAAAAACACAACGCCACTGGTTTCCCAATGGCTTTGCGCGATTCGGAGTGACGGGGATTTGAACCCCGGATACCGTTACCAGTATACTTCCTTAGCAGGGAAGCGCCTTCGACCGCTCGGCCATCGCTCCAACTATTGGTCCATTGTGGTTGTGGGATACGGCTGGATCAGAATCCGGCCTGCTGAACCCCACGGCCCCAATGTTACCAAGGACGGATGGAGAGGGATTCGAACCCCCGGAGGCTTGCACCTCAACGGTTTTCAAGACCGCCGCCTTCGACCACTCGGCCATCCATCCAATAGCCTTTAAAACATAATGATAGTTCTATTCTTTGTCAATAGATGTTATTAGAGCTTTCCAGCGTTTGACACGAAGGCAAAATATGGTGATAATGCACAACGTTGGAGCGATGTCCGAGTGGTCGAAGGAGCCAGACTCGAAATCTGGTGTGGGGCTCGTCCTCACCTAGGGTTCGAATCCCTATCACTCCGAAACACGAAGCACCAGAGGTTCATACCCTGGTGCTTCAGTGTTTATTGAGGGGAGTTTCTGGTGCTTCAGCCAAAACAAACAAAAATGTAGAAATTGGTAGAAAAACAGTGATGGAATTTCTGCCAGAATGAGGATTTTTCAATGTTTTGGCAGAAAGCCTATTACTTCCTTTTCCTTCTCAAATCCAGGACAAACAGGCCGTGGCGGTTACAGTAGGCATAGATGCGGTCAACGCGGTTGATCTTGAAGCGCGTGGCGGCATCGCCTTCCGGATAGAGCTTCGTGAACTGGACGGTCTGATCCGATACTGCGGCAAGGAAAGAGATGTAGTGGGTCTTTGTCATCGGATGATCCACCGTGACGTAGTACTCGTCCTCCACGACCTCGATGCCTATGGTGTGCTCTGCATCATCTTCTTCTGCTTCCAGAGGGGGCAGGGTGATGCCGCAGCAGCTCATTACGGCTTCACCGGTGGCCTGGATGGCATTGCCGCAGACGGGACAGACATAGAATTTGCATTTCTTCATGTCCGAGGACCTGTTCTTGTTTGTTATGTCCACACCCGCAAGCAATTCGACCACGGATATTCCGAGGGCCTTTGCAAGGGGCTCGATCAGGCCGATATCCGGGAAACCTCTTCCGGTTTCCCATTTGCTGATTGCCTTGCCGCTGACACAGACTCTTTCTGCCAGCTCCTCCTGGGTCAGGTGTTTGTTTTCCCTGAGCTTCTTTATCAGTGATCCCGTTACATAGTTGTCCATATTCATCTCCGTTTTCGGCATCAGCGTAGCAGACGGGTTGTTGTATGGCAACCTACGTTTCGTGGAGTCCGGGAAGGGAAGAGAAAGGGCTGCCGTTTCCGGCAGCCCTTGTGTTGTTCTGTTTAATGGTTGTTACTTTTTGTCGTAACCGAGGATGAATCTGACAGTCAGAGCATCGACAGGCTTGTCTCCGAGCTCTGCTCCGAACTCCTGCCAGCCATATGAAACATCAAGCTGTGCGAACTTGAGCCAGATTCCCGTTCCGATGGACAGGAAACCGCGGTTGACGCCTGTTCTGAGCTGGACGAAGTCCGTCAGTCCGATTTCAGCGCCGAAGTTCATGTGCAGAAGAAGATCGCTTGCCCTGAAGGTTTCGGAGCCGAAGCTCTTGAACAGGTCGAACATGTCGATGAAATCGAGTGTCACGACGGGCTTGAAGAAACCGACCTTCGGGGCGAATGCAACACCGAAGTTCAGTGACCATGGGGTTCTGAGGTCGAAAGCTACGGAATCCTTCCTTTCGGGGGCGCTTTCCGGAGCTTCCCTGTTCAGCATATAGCCGGTGCCGGTGTAGCTCTTCATGTGATAGATTCCATTGATGTTATTGGCTGTCGCGGCAATTGTGAACGTATCATCGAAGAGACCGAGCGTCACGCCGAGGTCGAAAGGCAGTGCCCATCCTCCCATGACGGGAGTATCCCACATGAGAGGCGTAGTGATATCTTCACCGCTGGAGAGAAGGGAAAGAATCTTGCTGGCGCCAATTCCCTTGTAGTAAGCCTTGAGTACTCCGTGCAGTGAGGCTCCTGCAGAAAGCGAAAGGGTGTCCGTGTTGATGAACCTGAAGCCGAATCCGATTGTCTGGGTGATGTTTATCTCGGGAATGAGAGTCTGGCTTGTGATGTTGGTGCCAGAATTCAGGGAGTGCAGTTTGATCTGGACATTCGTTCCGAATCCGACGGAACCGATTCTTGCGGAGAATCCGAGGTCGACTTTTGCCGCAAGGTTGTGACCCGAACCGAGATTGTCGAGAATCTTGACCATGTATTTAGTTTTCTCCTGATCGGAGGCTTCGCCCTTGATCAGCTTGTTGAAAATATCCACGGCTTCGGGATCTGAAACAAGTTTCTCCAGATTGTAGAAGGTGAATGAGAAAGAGGGGGAATCAAGCCTGAATCCCTTTCCCTGAATGGAAGCGGGATTGGTGAAGAAACTGTCAAGTCTCTCGGGTTTGGCAAGGCCGCTCTGTCCCATGGAATCGTACCAGGTCATTGTGGGGCTGAATGTGAAATCGATATCGTCATAGGTGACGACAGGTTCGTTTTCGGCAAAAGCAAAGGCACATGCAGTCAGAATCAGAAGAAGTGCAATCGTCAGTTTTTTCATTCTTCAACCTCCTCTCCGAAGCCGAACAGACTGCCGGAAGATGCTTTGAGAAGGTACGACACCTTGTGTTCTTCACTTGCCGGGACTTTGGCAAGAGAGAGAAGGGTTTCATCCCATTCGGCATCCGCAAGAATAACGACTGCGGTTCCGACGAATCTCATGAAATCGCCCGGAAGCGCTTTGATGGCATCTCCGAGTTCGGCAATCTTGTCTTTGCCTTTTTCAGGATCGAGGATTTCGGAGACCTGGAAGGTAATTGCAAGCGCCATGAACATCATGTCATTTTCACGTGCTGCCTCAAGAGCCGCCTGCATGGCTTCCGGGAGGCTTTCATCCGTATAATTGAAAGGCTCGGCTTTTAGATAGCCTCTGAGAAGGGTTTCCCTCTCTGCCCTTATTGCTGCAATCTCCTCTTCCGTGCGAGTATCCGTCTCATAAGTAGGATTGAAAGGAATGGCATATTTGCCGTTTTTTTCCTGGCTCATGGCTTCTGAAACGGCAATGATTATCTGAAGTGAAACCTCATCGTCTTCCAGATACTCGTCACGTTCCTCATCGTTTCTGGGGAATTCCGGATCCTCTTTCTGCTTTTCCGCAATGGCCTCTGCCTTGTAGATCTTGTTCAACTCGTCCCTCAGGATATCTTCCAGAAGTTCATCATCGGAATACTCCTTTGCTGAGGGGAACGAGAAATTCGAGAGTGCGTCGAGGTTGAGGCCGAAAGCCAACAGAGCCGCATTGGAGAATTGCTTCAATGAAGCCTGCATTGCTTCATCGTCGAAACTCTTTTCCGGATCGGAAAGATTCGTGAGCTTATCATAGTTGGCCGGTGAAATCATCGCGGTGAGGGTCTCTCCGATTACGTCATAGCCGATGATGTTGTCGAGTTCGATGAAGTTCCATGAAATGATATACTTTGCCAGGTCTTCAATATCCAGTCCGTGGCTGAAGCTGTTTTTCAGAATTGCATCGTAGTCATCGACGGAAGTTGCGTTTCTGATATACTTCAGGGAAATCATCTCATAGGCGGCTCTCAGTATTTTTGCCTGGAAGATGAAGGAATTGTAACGAAGCTGGCTGAACTTTCCGTCAGTGCAGACAAACTTTACGAGATTTGTAACTATGTGCTGGAAGAACTGCTCGTTATCGTCTCCGGCAGCCTTGGACCCTACGCTTCCGAGGATGTTCTGAAGGGTAAGCTTGTCGAGCAGATCCATGCTTCCGAGGCCTGAGACAATGAGAAGTGCATCAAGAGCTTCCTGCCCCTGGTCGGCGATGTTTTCAATGCTGTCATCATCCAGATCGGTGATGATTTTTGCCATCTCGTTGAGGATGGCCACGGTAGCGACTTCAGCCTTCGTCGGATCCGGAGATACACTGGATTCCACCGATTCGAGGGCACTCTGGATGACGTTTGCAACCGTCTTCTGGTTTCCGTCTTCGAGAGTTGCGATCTTTGCCGCAAGGGCTGCCTTTGTTTCCGTGACGCTTGCTGCAAGCTGTACATCCGTTGTTCCTGCAGACGCCTGAAGGCTCTCCCTGAGAGCATCGGTTTTCTGCTTGGACTGCTTTATGCCGTCAAGCATCTTCATAATGTCGGCAGCCTTGCTGATATTGACATTTCCTTCGCTGTCGACCGAGTTGCTGACTGCTCCGGAAGCCTTGTTTACATCAGCCATATTGGCTTTGATTCCATAGATGTTGTTGCCCATCTTCTGCATGTTCGTACCCATTCTGGATGAAAGGTCCTGAGAACATGCGGTAAGACCGATGATCATTGCAACTACAAAAATACCCAAAAGAATCTTCTTCACGTTTTCCTCCTGCGGAGCCCGGGCTCCGTGAAGTGTAATCAATGTACTCATTATCACCATATAAATGGTTTATGTAAATGAATACATATTATAAAACAATCCGCGCCCGAGAAGTTACACAGGAGGGGAAAGGCAGAGATTTCGAAAAGGTGTTGACAAGAAAACTTGGCAAGACTATAGTATGGTTGTGCCAAGAAAACTTGGCAAAGGAGATTGATATGACAAGAGAAGAGATTCTTGAGAAGAGCCAGAACGAGAACAAGGGAAAGGATGTCGTGGAGGAGGAGTTCGTCAGAAAAGGATTCCTAGTCTGCTGGCTCGTATCGCTGGCAGCGGCAAGTATAGTTGCATTGACCGAGGCTATTGTTCTCGGCAAGCAGAACAGCGGATTGTTCTTTGCCCTGATGAGCGGTCTGTTCTCATTCTTTCTGATGAAATACATAAAGCTTAGGAAAAAGCATGAGCTGTTCATAACCATTGCATATGGGATTGCCGCCGTCTGCTTTGCGATTTCCTGGATCATCACTTTGGTCAAGTGAGGAAAGCTATGGAAGAATCGTTGGTTCTTAAAAACAACATCAAGGCCGCAAGGACGGAGCAGGGGCTTTCCCAATCACAGTTGGCAGAGATGGTCGGTGTATCCAGAAACACCATCAGCTCCATAGAGACGGGGCAGTTCAACCCCACTGCAAAACTGGCGCTGGTTCTGTGCATTGCATTGAACCGGAAATTCGAGGATCTGTTCTATTTCTGACTTGAATATTCGGAGTTATCCATGAACAGAAAAATTATCGCAGTTATCTGCATCGCAGTACTTGCTCTGTCATTTGCCAGCGCAAGAGTCGTCAATTTCGCCCTGGGTGCATCCTTCGGCTCCTTCAAGGGCGTAGCACCGCTGTCGGATGATGACAAGGATAAGAACACCCCGTATGAGGGAAAAGGTTTCGGTATCGATGCCACATTGAGCTTCACGTTCGGAAGTCGCGCCGAGCTTTTCTTCCAGGAAGTTTTCAACTTCTCCGACAAAACCGTTTTCAAAGATCTTGGATTTGAGAACTTTATCGGCACGGTGGATTACAAGTCCTATACCGGATATGAGCATGCCCTGATTACCGGCCCGGTCAAGCTTTCATTGGGTGTTGCCGCAGTCGTGGAGGCTGTTACCTCGATCTACCAGTATCAGGTTGGAGATGAGCTGACGACCAAGTATCCGGTTGTAATCAACTTCGGAATCGGAGCAACGCTGAAGGCGGAGTTTGAAATCGGCAAGCACCTTGCCTTCTATGCCAAAGCCAATGCTGACTACCTGCCGTATTCGGTCTACGCTGTTGCATTTTCTCCTTCGGAAGAGGAGCCGGTTACTCGGGCAAATACTACAAACAACTTCAGCTTCGGAGCTTCTGCCGGACTGGTGCTTTATTTCTGAGAAAAGACAATTCAGAATGTCTGAAGGACAGTCGCATTGCGGCTGTCTTTTTTATTGCAAAACTGCTCTGACTGCCAGGTGGCTGTCATGGACAAAGGAGTCCGTGGGTTCGCTTCCGGCGCTGTCGGTATAGAAACCGGTTATGGCAAAGCCCTTTAATGTAAGAAGTCCCAGGATCGAATCCAATGTATGCGAGAACTCGAGGGTATCGCTTCGGGACAATCTGGAGGCAATGGCTTTTTCGGAGAGGCTCTTGGAGTGGGAGAAGGGGATTGTATATCTGACCTTCAGCTTTCTGTCTTGTAAGCGCTCGTCGAAGGTGTAGAGGATGGGGTTCGCGGTGCCGAAGATGAAGACTCCGCCGCTTCTGAGGACGCGCTTGACTTCGGAGTACAGCTTTTCCAGGTCATCGATGAAGTTCATGGCCTGGGGCATGATGACGGCATGGAAGCTGTTGTCTTCAAAGGGCATTTCAAGCACGTTGGCCTGAACCAGGGTGGCATTGAGACCGTACTTTTCAAGAGCGGCTCTGTCTTGGTTTATCTGGCTGTCCGAGATATCCAGCGTGGTGACGTTTGCTCCGAATGCAGCAAGAATAGGGGTCTGCTGACCGCCTCCGGAACATGCGAGGAGAATGTCCTTGTCTTTGAATTCAGCTATCCAGTCCAGGGGTACGGATTTGAACGGGGTGACCCAGATTTCGGGACTGCCTTCTCTTGCTTTCTGAATCTGCTCGTCCTTGACCATGAGCGTCCAGAAGTTTCCCTGTGAGGCTTCGTTGTTCCAGGCCCTGCGGTTGGCTTCGTAGATGTCCATGGTCTTTCTCTCAGTGTCTGCGGATCAGAAGAACGGTCAGGTCGTTGACGTTGGTGCCTGTTGCGCCCGTGATGACAAGGCCGTTGCATTTCTGAAGGGCGTGGTAGGCGTCGTTGTCGGAGAGGACTGCCTTGATGTCTATGCCCTGTTTTCTAAGAGTCTGTTTGGTATCCTGGTCGCAGTATCCGCCTGCGGCATCGGTCGGGCCGTCTGTTCCGTCGGAACCTACGGAGAAGACGCAGGTCTCTCTGCAGTTGTCGATTCTATCTGCGGCGGAAAGGGCGATCTCCTGGTTGCGGCCGCCGAGGCCATGGCCTGTGAGGTGTACGACTGTTTCTCCTCCGGCAATGAAGGCCAGGGACTTCTTGCTGTCCTGATGGTCCCGGGCAATCGATGCCAGAAATGATCCGGCTTCGCGGGCTTCGCATTCAAGGCTGGCACTTAAAAAGACGGGGTCGTAGCCGAGCTGCGTTGCTGTCTCCTGAGCTGCCTTGCAAAGTTGTTTCACGCTTCCGGTGACATAGGTGGTGACATTATCCAGAGCCTTGGGTGTTTCCTGCCTGAGAAGAGCCTGTGCCTTTTCTGACAGCTGAAGGTTGTACCTTGAGGCAATCTCCAGGGCCTGGTCGCATGTCGAGCTATCGGGGTAGGCCGGGCCGGAGGCGATCATGTCAAGCGGGTCTCCGATGATGTCGGAAAGGACAATCGTGTATACGTGGGCAGGGCTGCAGAGCTGGGCAAAACGTCCTCCCTTGACTGCTGAAAGGCGCTTTCTGATTGTGTTCATCTCCACGATGCTTGCTCCGCACTTGAGAAGCTGCTTGGTTATGCTCTGGTTTTCGGATTCCTCAATCAGGGGCTTTTCGAATAGGGCGGAACCTCCGCCGGAAAGCAAAAAGAGGACGCTGTCCTTTTCCGTCAGGTTGCTTACCGCCTCTATTGCCTTTCCCGTTGCCTCATAGCTGTTTTTGTCCGAAACGGGGTGCCCGGCCTCATAGATTTCAAGATTTCCGATTGCACCCTTGCTGTGGTCATATTTTGTGACAACCACACCGCGGTCGACTTTGCCGCCGATTTCATCCCAGGCGGCCTTGGCCATCTGCCAGGCGGCTTTGCCTGTGGCAACGAGGATCAGCCGTCCTCCTTCCGGGAAGGCGATTTCCTTCAGGGCTTTCTTAACTGCGGTATCCGGAAGAGCTGCGTGGATTGCTGCTTCGATTATTCTGTCGGCATCCATTCTGAGTGTCTGCATGCGGGCCTCCTGGGTTCTATTCTAAAGTATTATCGTGCTTTTTTTAAAGACCGGTTTTCCGATTCAGAAAGATACCTGGCGTTTGCCGTTTGATAGGTCCGAGATTCTGGAGACAAGGTTTTCCTTTTCGGAAACCGGAATCTGGCCGCTGACGGTTATCTCGGTGCCGAAGTCCTCCTTTACGGAGTCGGCATTCACCGAAGCCAGGATGCGCTTGGTGTTCTCGTACATGTCGTAGCTGATGGTCATCGAGAAGGGGGTTTTCTCAACCAGTTCTTCAGTTTCTATCCCGTCCAGGACCAGTTTGGTGCTGTCCCCATAGGCTTTGACAAGGCCTCCGGTGCCCAGAAGGGTTCCTCCGAAGTATCGGATGATCAGGACGATGATGTTGGTGATGCCGGAGCCCTTCAGGACTTCCAGGGCGGGACGCCCGGCGGTATTTTTAGGTTCGTGGTCATCGGAAAAGGAGAATTGGTTGCCCATCACCGCAGCATGGACAACGTGGGTGGCATCGGGGTACATCGCCCTTGTCTCATCCACGATTCTCTTTACCTCGGCAGGGTCATTGCAGGTTCTGGCAATGGATATGAAGCGGGATTTCTTTACTATGAGTTCTGCCTTGCGCTCTTGCCTAAGTACCTTCATGCCTCTGCCGTCCTGATTCTGATTCTACCTGCTTACCAGTTGTACGAAAAGATGTTTTCGCAGACGCCCGTGCTCGATCGGTCCAGCTCCCTTGCCGCCGCACTGAGGTCGGCAAGTTCCGAAGAGCTGAGTTTCAGGTTCTGTTTAAGATTCTGATCAAGCTGGTCCGTGTTCCGGGCTCCGATGATAATGATGTCCGAATTTGTATTCTCTGTCCAGATTCTGGCAACATCAGTATTTGACAGGCCATTGTTTTCTGCAGTCCGGGTAACCAGATCAAGAAGGTCGTGATAGGCCTTCAGGCACTTTTCGTTGAAACAGAATAGGGAGGACCTTGCATCATGGAGGTCTTCCTTGTTCCGGTACTTGCCGTTCAGAAGACCCATTCCCGTAGGGCTGTAGGCTGCAAGTTCTGTATTGTTTTCCCTGCAGAAGGCAAGGGTCTCATCAAGTTCTCTGGTCCAGAGAAGGGAGACCGGTCTCTGTATGCGGTCGATCTTCAGTCCGGATCGGACAAACTGCCTGAGGTCCTTCAGCGGCAGGTTGCAGGCTCCGATCTTTCCTATCAGGCCTTTGTCCTTGAGTTTGTCCATCTCCCGGAGATAGTTCCGGTTGTCGAACCCGCTTCTGGGCCAGTGCAGGTAAAGGCAGTCTACGGTCAGGGGTTTCAGGCGCTCGAGGCTGATTCTCAGAAGCTCTTCGGGACTCTTGGAGCTGGGCATTATCTTGGTATCGACCGTAAACGAAAGGTCCGGGAAGCGGCGAAGGATCTTTGCAAGCGTCTGCTCAGAGCGGCCTTTTCCGTAGCTCTGGGCGGTATCGAAGCACCGAATGCCGAGTCTTACGGCTCTTGAGATCACGTTTTCGCTGTCACGGAGGCTCTGATCTGTCCAGAATCCGTCGGACGGAGCTGTCTGCCAGGTGCCCAGATAGGTTCTCATGGAGAGCATTATAACTTGTAAACTGATACTTGTTAATGGTAAGCTATCGGATACAAGGAGACTTAAAATGAACATTGCATCATACATTGACCATACCGTTCTGGCTGCCAATGCTACCCAGGAAAAGATCGAGAAACTCTGTGCAGAGGCCAGAGAGTGGAAGTTTGCAAGCGTCTGCGTCAACACCTGCTGGACAAAGTTCTGCGCCGAGCAGCTCAAGGGCACCGGCGTTAACGTCTGCGTGGTAGTCGGATTCCCCCTCGGAGCCATGTGCACGAAGGCCAAGGCCTATGAAGCTGCCTGTGCAGTTGCAGACGGTGCCGACGAGGTCGACATGGTCATCAACATCGGATGGCTCAAGGACGGCAAGAACGATCTTGTTGAGAACGATATCCGCGAGGTCAAGAAGGCCTGCGGAGACAAGCACCTGAAGGTCATAATCGAAGCCTGCCTTCTCACCGATGAGGAGAAGGTCCGCGCCTGCGAGCTTTCGGTCAAGGCCGGCGCAGATTTCGTCAAGACTTCAACCGGTTTCTCAACAGGCGGAGCCAAGGCAGAGGATGTTGCACTGATGAGAAAGACAGTCGGTTCCAAGGTCGGAGTCAAGGCTGCAGGCGGAATCAGAACCTATGAGGATGCCCTCAAGATGATCGAAGCCGGCGCAAACCGCCTCGGTTGCAGCGCAGGTATTGCCATCGTCACGGCGGCCAAGTAAGCATGAGTCCGCTGGGAGCAATCAATTCAAGCGAAGATTTCCTCAAGAGCCTGGGCTTTCCCACACTGGAAGTCCACCAGACCTTCACGCACTTCGATTTCACGCGTCCGGGGCGCAGGGTCCTTCTGATAGGCCCCATGGGCTCCGGCAAGACGGAGTTTGCGGCCAAGGTCTGGCGCGATGCATCGGTGGCCATGAAGAAGAGCGATACCGTCAAGGCCCTCACCAGCACCGGTGATGTGGACAGACGCAATGTGTTCTTCATCAGAAGCCAGATAGACGGTGCCCGTTTCACCGAGTACCCGAAAGATGCCATGGCTTTCCGCAGCGGCTATATCCGCTGCGGGGAGAACATCGCCCGCATACGCGATTCCTTCGATTTCGAGAAGGTTATAGAGGACAATCCGACCGTAGGGACCTACATAATCGATGAGGCATCGTTCTTCGACGAGAGGCTGGCCTATGTGATCCGCAACCAGAGTCTCGAGCGCGGGGTGATGTTCATCTTCCCGACTCTGATTCTCAATTTTAGGCGAGATATATTCAATTCCACGGCGCGGCTGATGCTGGACATCGCTACCGATGTCATTCCCCTGACTGCCTACTGCGAGCATGCGGACTGCATAAAGGATGCCTTCTACACGTATCGCTATTACACGGTGGACGGCAAGGAGTGTCCGGCTCTCTATTTCGATCCGCTGATCGTAGTCGGCGGTGACAGCACCAAGACGGGTTCTGAGACCCCCAACTATGCCTCCAGGTGTGACGAGCACCACTTTCTGCCGGGCAAGGAGTATACGTTCTTCACTCTCAAGCCGATGGCCGAGGAGGCCAACAAGGGGAACCCCAGGAAGCTCAAGGCCGAGATCGAGAACCTCAAGTACAGCATGAAGAAGAGCCAGCTCTACAAGAATCTGAGCGCCAGGTACAAGGGGGATCCTAACGAGGAAGTCTACATGAACTCGCTCAGGCCCGACTACATTGCGGAGAAGGCTCTGATTTACCTGTTCAATGAGCAGAACCTCGTGTCGGAGGACATGCTGGTACGCCTCGTGAACGACCTGAATCTCAACCGGGAGTACATGTCCAGGGTCCTTGCCGACAACAGAAGGCCTGTTTCCCTCGATCAGGGTCTTCTCTTTTGAATAAAAATTGATATAATTCTCTATAAATATCAAAAAGAGGGGTATGAATATGCATGAACTTGCTGTTGGACTCAACGAGACTTTGAAAGGTACCTGTGCCTATGATCTTCTTTCCGACTACGGCCTGAGGATGTATGTTCCCAAGGGAATCATTGTCCAGAGCGCCGAGGCAAAACAGAAGGCCACAAGGTTCAATGCAACCATAGGAGTTGCCCTCGAGAACGGCAGCGCCATGTACATCCCCGCAATGAAGGCCGAGTTCGCCCCCGACATGAAGGTGGGGGAGATTTTCCCCTATGCACCGATGGGAGGCCTTCCCGGTCTCCGGAAGAAATGGAAAGAGGATATGTATGCAAAGAATCCTCTGCTTGAAGGCAAGAGCATTTCCCTTCCGATTGTCGCAAGCGGTCTGACCAACAGCCTCAGCCTGGTGTGCTCTCTCTTTCTGGAAATCGGAGGCGATGTGGTTCTTCCGGACATGTACTGGGAGAATTACAACCTGATTCTTGACGAGCAGCGCCAGGCCAACAAGATCCTGTTCCCGCTCTTCAAGGGTGAAGGCTTCAACTGCGAAGGTCTGGATCAGGCTCTCGAATCTGCCGAGGACTGCGTGATGGTGATTCTCAACTTCCCGAACAACCCCACCGGATACACTCCGACATGCGCAGAGTCCGATGCCATCGCAGCTGTTCTCAAGAAGCATGCCGATGCCGGCAAGAAGATCGTACTGGTCACAGACGATGCCTATTTCGGACTGTTCTTCGATGACGAGCCCTGTCACCAGAGCATATTCGCAAAGACCTGTGGCCTGAGCGAGAACATCCTTGCTATCAAGTGCGATGCGGCAACCAAGGAAGAGATGGTCTGGGGGTTCAGAATCGCCTTCATCACCTACGGAAGCAAGAATTTCACTGAGGCTCAGTACGATGCCCTCATGCAGAAGACCATGGGCGCAATCCGAGGAAGCCTTTCCAACTGCTCCATGCCTGCCCAGAACATCCTCCTCAAGGGAATGGCAGATCCGAATCATGATTCGGACAAGGCTTTGGGAGTGAAGAAGATAGGGGATCGCTACTTTGCACTCAAGAAAGCACTGAAGAAGCATGCCTCCGAGTCCTTCCTGAAGGCACTTCCGTTCAACAGCGGTTATTTCATGCTCTTCTGGTGCGCCTGCGATGCAGAGAGGCTCCGCACCGTTCTGATGGACGAATATCAGACCGGAGTCATCCGCTGCGACGATCATCACATAAGGCTTGCCTTCTCAAGCGTCGATGCAGATAAGATCGAGGATCTGATCGATACTGTTTACACGGCCGCCTCCAAACTGGTATAACACTTCTGTTCTGTTAGGACAGTCTCAGAAAGAGAATCGGTTGCAGAGACGATATGCGTAATCTGCGGACGATTTATTTCTGAGGGCCGGAGTTCGTACAATTCCTGGAAATCCTTCGGCATATAAAATAAAACCATGGGGTTGCCGGTTTTCCATCAGCCCCGAAGAGGAAACATGAAACCATTGAAAAAGGCAACCTCTCAGGAGTGTCTGATAGGATTGTCTGTTGTCTATGTCGCCGTTGCGGTGACGATGAACATTTTCTGCATGAAAGCCCTCAGTTTCGGTACGTCCGTCATAATCTGCGACGGCGGGCTGTTTGTGAGTTGGGCGGTCTTCCTTGTATCGAATGTAGTTGTCGAGGTCTGGGACGAGCGGACTGCCGTTTTCCTGGCTTCCTTTGCTGCCCTGGTATCTTTTGTGCTGATGGTTATAGGACGGCTGATTGTCTTCATTCCAACGACACCCGATTATGCAGAGCAGGCCGATGCCTTTGCCTTGGTTTTCTCCAACGGTCCCAGGACTATTTTTGCTTCTGTAACAGCTTTCTGGGTAGGAAACCTGGTGAACGTCCACATCATCTACAAGATCAAGGAAGCTCTGGAGAAACGCCACAGGGACAGTAAGGTCAAATTCTTCGGAAGAGCGGCTTTCTCGACCCTCATCGGACAACTTGCAGACAACATGCTGTTCATGGCACTCGCTTTTGCGCCCATCGGTCTTTCCGTCTATGAGATGTCCTGGTTTGATATAATGACTGCAGTTTTGTCGGGAACAATCTTGGAACTGGTAGTCGAATCGTGTTTCATGCCATTCATTACCATGCCGCTTACAAGGTGGTTGCAGAACAAGAAGAAACAGGAGGCAGCAGCATGAAGGTCTTGGTTACGGGTTCCTGCGGAGGCATAGGGAAGGCAGTCTCCGAGCTTTTTCTCGAGAACGGTCACTCCGTCTATGGGTTGGATATCAGGGAAGCTGAAATAAAGCATCCGTGTTACAGGCACTTTGTCGCAGACATCTCGGACGCTTCTTCTCTCCCTGCAATAGACGATGTCGAGATTCTCATCAACTGTGCAGGTGTGCAGGACTCTCCCGACGATATCGGCATCAACCTGAAGGGGACCATCAACGTCACGGAGAAGTATGCCTTTCAGGGTTCAATCAGAAGTGTTCTGATCATCGCGTCGGCCTCTGCGCATACCGGTGCGGAGTTCCCTGCCTACAGCGCCTCCAAGGGCGGGCTTCTTGCCTACACGCGCAATGTCGCAATCAGGCTGGCTAAGTACGGTGCAACCTGCAACAGCCTGTCTCCGGGCGGGGTGAGTACAGCTCTGAACAAGCCCGTTATGGATGACCCTGTTCTATGGAAGCAGATCATGGACGTCACCCCTCTGAAGAAGTGGGCAAGTGCCGAGGAGATTGCGCAGTGGTGCTATTTCATGACTGTGGTCAACAAGTCATGTACGGGTGAAGATATTCTCATAGATAACGGAGAGACCCACCTGAACGCCAAATTTGTCTGGACTGAATAATAGTTATCTCAATACAACGATCGAATAGGGCGGCAGGTGCAGGGCTCCGGTCTTTGCGTTGAAGCTTGCCCTGTCCGGGTCTGCCGAGGCATGGAGGGCATCCGCCATTTCCGAGATACCCAGAGCCGCCACATCCAGATTGATGTCATGGGCCCACTCCCGATCCAGATTCACGGCAATGGTTACCGTGCTGCCGTTCCATGTGCGCTGCATCACGCAGATGTACTTTGTCTGGGAGTAGTACTCATCGCGGATGCTGAGCTCTCCGCGTGCGATCTGGGGGTTTGCATTGCGCATGTTCAAGGACGCCTTGTAGTAATTGAGAATGCTTGAGGGGTCCTGGAGCTGGGCTTCGACCGAAGGATAGTAGTAGTTGTCCTTTGTTACTGCAATGCCCTGCGGAGACGTGTAGCACCAGCCCTCATAGACGCTCTTGTCCGACCACTTCATCGCAATGCGCTTGTAGGGGTCAGAACCGTCCGAGGTGCTGATCATGCCGATTTCCTCTCCGTAGTATACGAAGGGGCTTCCGCTCATCAGGGAGAGAAGACCCTGGGACATCTTGATCTTGTCTGTCTGGCTGCGTCCGGTAAACGATGCGACTCTGGCCGTATCGTGGTTGCTCAAAAACGGTGCCAGGATTCCAGTATCATAGACTTCCTCGAGTTCAATCATCAGGTTGCCCAGAATCTCGCCGGGGTTGCTTCTGATGTCCTTAAGCGTGTCCGCCACCCGTCCGGTTCCCGTTGCCAGCGGGAAGCAGAAGAAACTGTCTATGCCGCTTGCGTAGTACTCGCGCACGGCCTTGTTGTTGCCCAGCCAGGCTTCTCCGACTATGTAGCAGTCACTCTTGATGGCCTTTGCCGTCCGGTTCAGCCAGGCAAGGAAATCGATGCTTTTCTGTGTGCTGTTCGTGTAGAAACTGGTAACTGCATCCAGCCTGAAGCCATCGATTCCGATGTCCTGCAGCCAGAATTTCATGATGTTTTCGATTTCATATCTGACTTTCGGGCTATCGAGATTCAGATCGGGCATGGTTCCGACGAACTGGCACTCGTAGTACCAGGCGCTTGAGGAAACCCTCTGGTAGCCCTGCTTCTGAGTCTGGGAGAAGTTGTAGTATTCACCGTAATCGCCGCCTGGCTCGCCGTGCGTCACAAGGTACTCGCATGCATTCTTGAACCAGGGGTGGCTGCTGGACGAATGATTGACCACAAGATCGATTATGATATCGATCCCCATGGAATGTGCCGTCTGCACAAGGTTTCTCATGTCATCGAGCGTTCCGAACTGGGGATCGACGTCGTAGTAGTTCTCGACATCGTATTTGTGATAGCTGGATCCCACGGTAATCGGCATGAGCCAGATTCCGTTGAAGCCCATGTCTTTTATGTAGGGGAGCTTTTCGGTTACCCCGTTGAGGTCTCCGATTCCGTCGTTGTCCGTATCGAAGTAGGACCCTACGTATATTTCGTAGTAGTTGCGGATTTCGTCATCCAGGGGCTCGGCCTTTGCGGAGGAGCTGCCCGTTGATGCGCAGGAGACCAGGCAGAGGACTGCCAGAGCGGTGATAATAAAAACACGAATACGATGTCTGTTCATAGTGAATTATCCCTTTACGGCACCACCGGTGATGCCTTCCACATAGTACTTCTGCAGCCAGATGAACAGTGCTGTGATAGGTATTGCAACCAATGTGGCAGCTGCACAGAAGGTGGTGAAGTACTGCTGGATCTGCTCACGCTCCAGCCACTTGTACATTCCCAGGGATACCGTGTACATGCCTACATCTGGCACACCGGACATGATGAACGACACGAAAATGAAGTCACACCATGGGGCGATAAACGAGATGAGGACCGTGTAGATGACGATGGGTTTGCTGAGCGGGATCGTGATCTTCCAGAAGATCTGGGCCCTTGTCGCTCCGTCTATGAAGGCAGCCTCGTCGAGGGACTTAGGTACCGTGTCGAAGAAGCCTTTGGCTACATAGTAGGAAAGGGCTGCTCCGGCGCTGTAGACGATAATCAGGCTTGTCAGCGACTGGAAGTGGTTGGGAAGCAGTATCTTCAACAGGAAGTAGACCGCAGTCATGGACATGAAGCCCGGGAACATCCCCAGGACCAGCATGACGTTCATCATCGGACGGCGCATCTTGAATCGGATTCTGCTGAATGCGTAGCTGACTGCAAGTACGAAAGCCGTGGTGATTATGCAGGAGATTACGGCTACGAAGAACGTGTTGCCGTACCAGCGCAGGAACGGGGTTTCCGTGAAGAGTCTCTTGTAGTTCGCCAACGTCCAGGTCTTGGGGAAGAACGTGCTGCTCCAGGCTCCGGCCTCGGCGCGGAAGGACTGTCCGACAAGGTACACCAGCGGGGTGAGTGCCAGAATGTTCAGAATGATCAGAACGATGTAGGTGGCTCCGTTGGATATCCTGTTGCGGACCTTTATGCTTCCGGTCAGGACGCCAGTCGGGTAGTTCTTGAACTGGTCTCTTCTTCTTTTGGGTTTGTTGTCTTCGTTGTAGTTCACTGGAACTGGTCCTCCTTTGTTACCGCAGAGGATTTGTTGTACACCAGCAGCGAGAACGTAGCCGAGATGATGAACACGAGGATACCGATGACGGATGCAAGCTTGTAGTTGCGGTCAACGCCCAGCGACAGCTTGTAGAGCCACGTGATAAGCAGGTCGGTGCCCTTTGCTCCTGAAGTGTACTTCAGCAGGTCTCCAGGTCCTCCACCCGAAAGCAGGAAGATGACGTTGAAGTTGTTGATGTTGCCGATGAAGGTCGTAATCAGATAGGGTCCGGTCACGAACAGCATGTACGGCAGCGTGATTTTCATGAAGGTCTTCACGGGGCCGGCTCCGTCGATTCTTGCGCTCTCGTAGAGGTCTGCCGGGATATTCATGAGGATTCCCGAGCAGATGAGCATGGAATAGGGGATTCCGATCCACATGTTCACCAGGATGATTGCGATTCTGGTATGTGTGATGTTGATTCCGAACTTGAGCTGGAAACCGAAAAGCTTGTAGAGCAGCTGTGTGATGATTCCGCTCATCTCCATGCTGTCTCCGGCAGTGAGCATCTTGGAAACTATCATCAGAGAGACGAACTGCGGGACGGCAATCGTCATGACGAAGATGGTTCTGAAGAGCTTCTTGAATTTGATTCCCTTCTTATTGATCAGAAGGGCCACGATCATGCCGCCGAAATAGTTGGAGAACGTTGCGAAGAACGCCCAGATGAGCGTCCAACCCAGGACTCTGAGGAAGGTTCCGCTTAAGGCCGAGTTTCCGCCGAAGATGTCACGGAAATTAGCGAAGCCGACCCACCTGAACAGGTGCTGCGGTACTTCCGTCGATGCATCGTAGTTGGTGAATGCGATGACGATCATCGTCACCAGAGGAACTACGGTAAAGACGAACAGGCCCAGCATCGGCAGGGAGAGAAGGGTGATGTGGAACTTCTCGTTCAGAAGCTCGCCGGCTTCCTTGCGGAAAGAGACCGCCTTCTTTCCGTCCTTTATCAGGGTTTCGAGTTCTCTGCTTTCCTTGATGCTCCTGAGATAGATTGCCAGGAAGAAGAAAATCATGAAGAGAGTCAGGATTCCATATAGAATCACATGGAAACTGTTGTCTCCTACGATCTTCTCGTAATGTCCGGCGTTGTCGTCCCAGTAGTCGTGGGTTTCCGTGATTCCGACGGTTCCCTTAGTGAAGAAACCATAGAAGAACTTGCCGAGGTATGGTGCTCCGAAGAACATCATGTAGAGAATGAAGAGGATTTCCACAAGCAGGAAAATTAAGCCCTTGCCGACCTGTCCGCGGCCCATGTGGCCGAGGCCCATGATGGCGTAAGAGCCTTTTGTCAGTGCATTTCCTTTGACAAAACCTACACAGTAGTCCTTTATTCCCTTGCCCAGGCGTATGAAGAAGTTAGCAATTCCCTTGCCCAGTTTGGCGAAGAACCCCACGAAAGCTGAAGGAAAACCCAGGATGGCTTTCTTGGTCTTGTGGAAGAACTTCTGGAAGGGATTCATTAAGAAGTAATTAGTCTTGTCCATAAGCCGATAAACAATTGGCAGGCCACGAGGGCCTGCCGTTTGAAGATAAGAAACTTACTTTCTGATCTGTGCGCAGAGCGAATCAAGCAAGGCCTGGAGATCCGCATCGGAGACCGTCATGGGGTCTACGTCAGCGAACTGCTTCGTAAGGCTTGCCATCGGTGTCCAGTAGGCTCCTGGGACTCCCTTCTGTGTGCGGAAGTACTCGGACTGCTGGAGGACCACGCTGATGACCTTGTCGTTCTGGACCTCGGCGCTGGCCTTGATGGCCTTGTTGGTCGGTCCGAATCCGCGGGTCTTGAAGCGTAGCAGCTGGTTCTGCTCATTGGTCAGCCACTGTGCCAGCTTGTGGGCTTCGCCCTTGTTCTGGGAGTAGCCGTTGACTCCGATGAGCTTGTAGCCGAAGAAACCGTTGAGGGCAATCTGCTTTCCGCCGATTGTAGCGGAGGGAAGGACTGCAACTGCCATGTTGTCTCCCCAGACAGCCTCGATCTGTGTCTTGTTCCAGGTTCCGGAGACTGCAGCGATGATCGTACCGCTCTGGATTCCGGCGATGATCTTTGAGTCATCGACGTTTGCCGAGAGAGCCGGGTTTGCGAAGTAGCTTCTGAGTGCCTTCATGACTGCAAGACCGTTGGCATTGTCGTAGTTGATGGAGACGGCTGACTCTGTCAGATCATCGGAGTAGGTGACCTTGTAGTAGAGCTCCGGGTCTGCGAAGAAGAAGGATGAAAGATACCAACCGTCGTCGTAGAGCTTGAAAGCAACCTGCTTGCCTGTTGCTGCTGCAACTTCGAGCATCTTGTCGAGGCTCTTGACGTCCTCGGCATTGAGCTTGGAGCTGTCGTAGTAGAGGAAGAAGGTGTTGTCACCTGTCATCGGGTAGGCGTAGGTTCTCTCTTCACCGCTGATCGTAACGGTTGCGGCATCGATGCTCTCTGCACTGTTGACTGCCTTTATGTCATCGAGGATTGCTCCTCCGACTCTTGCAAGTGCACCGGCCTGGATCAGCTTGTTGATCTGGTCGCTTGCAAATGCAAATACATCCGGACCGGACTCGGGGTCGTTGAGGACCTTGTCTGCTGCATCGGACTCTGACTGCACGCCGTAGAGGAACTTGTAGTTCTTATCCGGGTTTGCAGCAGCGTATGCGTTGCACATCTCCTTGAGCATGGCCTGGTCTTCCTGGGAGCCCCAGACGGTGAGGGTAATCCTCTCACCGGATGAGGCTGCAGGTGCTGAACTCTTCTCGTCATCTCCGCCGGCGAAGGCTACTCCGCAGACGAGGGCAAGAAGTGCAAGTATTGTGATGATTTTCTTCATTTTGTTTTTCCTTCAGATAATCACTTGGTGGCTGTGACAACACCGTCCTTGAGTCTGATCTCATACTCTCCGAGCTCGTGGATCATTACGTTGTCTCCGTTTGCATCGCCGTACCATGTGACATATCCGTCAGCATCGACATGGATGATCTTGATGGCGGCAACGTCGCTTCCGAGCCAGGATGCAGGATCGGGAGCATTCCACTTGACAGTTACGACCACGTCATTGGGATCGGGGAACTGGTATCTGCTTTCTGCTCTCCAGGTATCTCCGTCGCCGAGTGTTCCGACAAGGAAGTATCCCTCAAGCTTCTTTGCTTCGATGTAACCTTCGTTGTCTGCCGTGATGTGGAGGGTGATCTCATAGAGACCGTAGTCGTCGATCATGAGGTTCTCACCGTCTCCCTGGCGTCCGAACCAGAGGTCTGCCGGGCATCCGCCGAATCCGAATGTTGCCTTGATGGCACCCTTGTGTCCCTGATCTCTGATCCAGGATGCGGTATCTTCCGGAGTGAATGTGTAGTAGACAGTGTATGTGTCGGTTCCGACGTGCTCGAACTGATAGTTGGTTGCAGAGCAATCCCAGTGATCTCCGCCGTCGATGACACCGGCAAGGAAGATGCCTCTCTTCGAGACAGTGACCTTGGCTGTGTCTGTGGATGCATTGTAATCGATGTTGTACTGTCCGGCCGGCAGCAGGAGGTTATCCTGACCTGCAGGTGTGAGTGTCCACTCGGTCTGGTCAGCAGTCTGTCCGCTGACTCCGTACCATGTGCCGTTGATGTTGTTCAGGACCTTGATTGCTGCACAAGCTGTTCCGAATACCGGGTTGTCAGCTGTCCAGTCTGCATAGTCATCCTCTGTGATGTTGATTGTCAGTGAGAAGTCCTCTCTGACAGCATCGGTCTCCATCTTTCCTTCATCTGTCGGAGCCCAATCGAAGACTGTTCCGACAACATACATGTCGTTGGTGATCTCGATTTCCTGTGCATCTCCGATTCTCTCGAGCCACATGACATCATAGTCGTTGGAACCCGGGTTGGTCTCGATGTAGATGGTGTAGATACCGCTCTTTGCGACGTTGACGTTCCATCCCTTCGGGGACTCGCCGAAACCGCCGTTGGCGTAGAACCAGCGCTCTCCGTCAACGAGGACCTCACCGACAATGTCTCCGTCAGCAACTGCAAGCTCCGTGTAGTCCTTCAGGTATCCTACGCCGTGCTGGCCTGTCCATGTGCCCTTGACTCTGACCTGGAACTGGTCGCCTTCATAGAGAACCACGTTGTCGATGTAGAAGATGTTCTTGTCTTCTGCAGTTGCGAGTCTGTGGAGCTCGAACTGGGACTCGGTGGCCTCATCCTCGTGCCACTGGCTGTCCTTGAGGGTTCCTGCACCGCTTCCAATCAGACACCATGTTGTGTCATCAACGATGAAAGCGCCCTTGTAACCGGCAAAGAGGTCTGTCTCTTCAGTGATCGGGGTGTCGAAATCGAAGAGCTGTGTCTTTGAGGCTTCGGCATACCATGCCATGAAGGTTGCGCCCTCTTTCTCGGGTGTCCAGCTCTGGAGCTTGGATCCTGCGGGGACGTACTCCTCTTTGAGAAGCTTTGTTCCGTCATACCAGGAGACAAGGATGCCTCCGGCCTGTGACTTTGTTGCGCAGCTTGTCAGAACAAGTGCAACAACAAGGAATGCGATAGCAATGATGCTAAGCTTTTTCATGTTATTACCTCCAAAAAAGTGCATTCAATTCAGTTCGGGACTATGCTCAGATAGTCCCATAAATAAAATATTATATCTCAGATTATTATCTGTCCACCAGTAAAACGGTTTTACCGGCAACTGTACGTGTTCCGGAGACAACAGTTCCTTCATGCAGGAGCTTTTCGTTCTCGAGCAGGATTTTCCAGTCTCCGGCAGGCAGATTGTAGGTGAAAGCATCGTCGTTCGGGTTGATCACCGCCAGCGCCTTGACGTTGCCGTGAACCCTGTAGGTGGCCTCGATCACAAAGCCGTCCAGAATCCTGCAGGTGACGTCACAGTCGCTGAAGAATCCGCATTCCTCGCGCAGGGCGATCAGGTCGGCATAGAACCGGGCCATGCGGTACTCGTCGCTATCGGCCTTCAGGGCATCCCAGTCGATGTTGTTGATTGCATCCGAGCTCATGTAGCTGTTGCCGTCTCCGTCCTTGGTGCGCAGCATCTCTTCTCCTGCCAGCATGAACGGGGTGCCCTTGGAAATCATCATGATCGTGGCTCCCAGGCGGTTCATGGCCAGAAGCTGGTCCCTTGTGGCGTCCGGATTCGAGGCCTCGAGCTTGTCCCAGAGGGTGTAGTTGTCATGGGCGCTCATGTAGTTGATGACCATGGCGTTCTTGACACTCCAGGATGTTCCAGTGGTGGACTTTCCGCCGTTGAGACCGAAGATTACCTTGTTTGCAGTCTCCTTGGAAGGGGAGCCGTTGACGTAACCTCTGGTAATCAGGCTGAAGACGCTGCCCTTTAGACCATCGCGGATGCTGTCGTTGAATACTGCGATGCTTCCGGCTGCATGGTTGGTTGTTCCGACCTTGCTGATGTTGCCCTGGGTTGCCTGCTTGGAACCGTCGATTGCAACGGACCCGCCGGCCCATCCTTCGCCGTAGATTATTGCATTCGGGTTGATTTCATGCACCATCTTCTCGATCTGGGCCATCGTTTCGATATCATGGATGGCCATGAGGTCGAACCTGAATCCGTCCAGGTGATACTCGGTCAGCCAATGGCGCAGGCTGTCGACCATGAACTTGCGGTACATGGCGCGCTCCGAGGCGGTCTCGTTTCCGCAGCCGCTTCCGTTGGACGGAACGCCCGAGGTGTTGTACCTGTAGTAGTAATAGGGGACGATCTTGTTCAGCGAGGAGTTGATGTCGTAGGTGTGGTTGTAGACTACATCCATTACGACACCCAGACCTGCCTTGTGCAGTCCCTGGACCATCTGCTTGAACTCGTTGACCCTGACTTCCCCATGGTACGGATCAGTGCTGTAGCTGCCTTCGGGTACGTTGTAGTTCTTCGGGTCATAGCCCCAGTTAAACTGCGGCTGGTCGAGTCTTGTCTCATCGACCGTGGCATAGTCGTATACCGGCTGAAGGTGTACGTGGGTGATTCCCAGATTCTGCAGGTAGTCGACTCCTACAGGAAGTCCGCTGGAGTTCTTCAGGCCTGTTTCCGTGAAGGCCATGTATTTTCCGGGGTATGCCGAAGCAGCGATCTTGTTGGAGAAATCCCTTACATGCACTTCCCAGATGACTGCGTTGCTGTAGTTCTTGAGAGTCACGTAGCTGTCGTTCTCGAATCCTGCGGGATCAGTGGAGGAGAGGTCCAGCACCATGCCGCGGTTGCCGTTGACTCCGGTTGTCCAGGCATAGGGGTCAACGGCTTCCTGCGTTCCGGATGCAGTGGTCACCAGGTATGTGTAGTAGGTTCCGCTTCCGCAGTCATAGCTCTGGCACCAGATACCCTTGTCCTGCTTTGTCATCGGGACTTTTGCGAAGGCTTCGCCACCGTCGCCGTTCTCATAAAGGCAGAGAACCACTTCGCTTGCAGTGGGTGCCCAGACCTTGAACTGAGTCTTGCCGTCTGCAAGGATCGTGGCTCCCAGATCGTCTCCGTCATAGGTATAGTTCTCGATGAACTCGGAGGAGTCGAAGATTTCCGTCGGAAGGGCGTTTCTCTTGCCGTACCCTTCGATTTCGACCGTGTATTCCTTGGAAATGTCCAGATCTTCGCCGAGATTCAGGATTGCGCTTGTCTTGTTTCCCCAGATGTCCGAGATGCTTGTAACGGGAACCTCGCGCTCTCCGTCCAGGACGGTGACCTTGGTGCTTCCGTCGGCAAGACCTTCACAGCCCGGGGCAATGAAGATGCGGATGCGGTTGGCAGAGATTATTCCGGCGAGATTGAAGAACCTGATCTGTGTGAGGGTCTTTCCGCCGTCATCGCTCTTGTACTGACTGGGATCGCCGGTCTTGAGATAGATATCGGTTTCCTGTGATGTGATTGTTGCGGTCCTATCATCCGCCCAGTCCTTGGTTGCGGTGCCCCAGAAGTTCTGACAGGGGTCCGAACAGTCTGTCCTGACTATGAATCCGACTTCTTCTATATGTTCCGGGACATTGATCGAGCACATTCCGCCGTATTCGCAGGGAACAAGCGGATATCCGCTTCCGTCCTTGCCTTCCCACCAGGCCCAGACATCGCAGGAAGCAAGGTCTGCAGTACCTTTCCAATAGAAGGTCAGCAGATTGCAGCCCTCCTGCCTCTCGACGGCCTTCTGCTGACCGCCCTTTGTTTCAACATTTCCCGTAGCACAACTTGCCAACAACATGCAAAGCGCTCCTAATATCAAGATTCTGAAGAGTTTTTTCATTTTTGGTCCCCACCTTGGGATGATTCTTACTCCTGGATGTAGGAAGCAAGATTATCGGCATAGAGGTCTATCTCTTCGCCGAACTGAGCCGATGGACGTACAAGACTCTCATTGCCTTCCAGGTGGGCAATTCCCTGTGAAGGCTGGTGGCAATTGGCCATGCTCTTGTGGATGCCGAACGGGATATGGATCATTCCGTTGCTCTGGGCCCAGAAAAGCATGGAATCCAGGGCTCTGGATCCCTCGCAGAGAGAATACTTGCAACTTGTGAAGCAGGCGAAGAACTTGTCTTCCAGCGCGCGGTCCTCGCACATGTCCACGGTGCTGTCCAGGAAGGTCTTCATTTCTGCCGAGACGTTTCCGAAGCGGGTGGGGCAGCCGAGGATGATCATATCGCTCTTGAGAAGCTTCTCCGGGGTGACAACAGGCAACTCGATGATATCTTCGTAGTAATCGTTGGCTGTCTCTTCCCTGTTGGCCCAGATGTGAAGGTCCGGGTCCTCGACCCTGTAGAACCTTACGTCCACGTTTCTCTTCTCAAGTGCCTCTTTCAGGCATGAACCGATGATGTAGCAGTTTCCGCTAACGCTATGTATGACGATGCTGCAGCGCTTCATGTTTCCCTCCATGGGTGTGATTGTAGCAAATTATACAACAGAATCGCACGTAAGCGTACGGGTTTCTAATATATATTTACAAAAAAAGATTGGGAGTGTATCCTATTTTCCAAGAAGGTTATAGATGAAGAAGATTTTTTTCACCATTGCAATGCTCTCATTGATTTTATGCTGCCCGGTGTTCGCGGAAGACCTGACTTCTTCCACCGTCACCATTGCAAGCATTGTTCAGGCTCCTCTGCAGGTTAATCCTTCGATTATCATCGGAATCGGTTCTGCCGAGCTCTCTTCCTATGTCAGCCCCGAGACTGAGACTACGGTCATAACGGGCCTGAACCTCATGAAGGACGGAACCTTTACCTTCGCACTGATGACCAGTGAGGAGATCAACATCGTAAGCAACAACCACAAGATGTCTCTTCAGGTCGAGATTGTTGCCGAAGGTTTCCATCTTTACGATTATGACTATACCGGAATCATGGAAGGATCTTCCATGGATGAGGCAAATATCAAGGAGCGCAATGCCGTTCCTCTTCTGTCCACGACTCCCGAGATTGAAATCCCGCAGTTCTACGGCAACAACGAGAATGTCACCGTAAACCATACATCAGCCGCGAAGAACAAGATCAACATCCAGTTCAACAAGGGTGTCACCAAGGCTGATCTTATTCTCGGCACATTCAATGTGGCATGGGAAGGCAAGAGACCGTTGGACGCCGGAATCTACAAGGCAAAGGTTTCCGTAATCTACAGCACCAACTAAGTGAAAGACAGAACAATCTCAGGCAGATTCGACTGGGGACACTTCATCAGGAGCGTCGCCGTCATCGCCATACCCGTAGCACTTCAGAATCTTCTCTCCTCAACAGGCACCATGGTCGATACCATGATGATTGCCCGCATAGGGGAGACTGCAGTCGGTGCAGTGGGTCTGTGTTCGCAGTTCTCCGTCCTTATGCTCGGATGCTACTGGGGCTTCGTCGGCGGCGGAATGCTGTTCATTTCCCAATACTGGGGTGCCCAGGACGAGGAGGGAATCTGCCGAAGCTACGGTCTGATGCTCTGCTGCATAATGAGTGTGGCATTCATTTTCGCCTCCCTGGCGTTGTTTGCCCCACATGTGATCATGCGGCTGTACACTGACAAGGTCGCCATTCAGGAAATCGGCATAAAGTACCTGAAAATCGTCGGATTCGCATATCCTCTGCAGCTGTTTTCAATCTCCGCCAGTACCCTGCTCAGGGCAACGGAGAGGGTGCGCATCCCCCTGTATGCAGCAATCGCAAGCGTTCTGTCCAACATATTCCTGAACTGGGTTCTGATCTACGGACACCTGGGTGCTCCCGCACTCGGGGTGCGGGGAGCTGCAATCGCAACCGTAGCAGCTTCGGGAATAAACCTTGCAGTGATCTTCATCTGCTGCGCAGTGACCAAGTATCCGTATATATTCCGCTTCAGGGCCCACTTCAGATGGGTTGGGGCGAAAGTCCGCGAATTCTTCATAAAGTGCTTCCCGATCATCATAAACGAGGTCTTCCTCGGGGTGGGCAACATGGTCATAAACGTGGTGCTCGGGCGCCAGAGCGAAAGCGCCATCGCGGCCCTTGCCGTATTCAGGACTCTGGAGGGTCTGATCATAGGATTCTTCGCCGGTTTCTCGAGCTCTTCATCGGTTCTTGTGGGCAAGAGCGTAGGGGCCGGAGACCTGGAGAACGCCTATCAGAAAGCCAAGAGGATCATACCTCTGTGTGTGATTACCGTTGCGGCCGTAGGATTGCTTATGAACCTATTTAAACCGCAAATTTTGCGTGCAATGAGTCTTTCCGGGACATCGTTTGAGATTGCTTCCTACATCATTCTGATTTATACGATAGTGGCCGTGATGCGTATGGGGAACTGGTGCATGAACGATACTTTCCGCTCTGCAGGGGACTCTGTGACGGGTACTACCCTGGAGCTTGTCTTCATGTACCTGATGGTCATCCCCGTGGTATGCATAGCAGGTCTCAGGCTGAAGGTCCGCATCTATATCCTTTTCCCTCTGGTCTACTGCGATGAACTTATCCGTTTCATCATCATGCAACTTCACCTGTTCAGCGGTCGCTTCATCCGACCGGTAACGCCTCAGGGAAAGGCCGGAATGGAAGCCTTCAGATCAAGTCTCAGGGCAAGAAAGGGAGGTGCAAGATGACTTTATCAGGAAAGAAGATGGCTGTTTTGGCCGTAGTTTCGGCGACAATCGTAGTAGCAGTGGCCTTCCTCCGGGGTATTGCCCAAGCGGAGGGCAGGGATATCCTTCGCTGTCTCTGCGATGGTTTCTTTGTGGGCGGAGCCCTGATCCTGATTGCCGGAACCCTAGTCTGGACCGCAGACCAGGGCGTCGCCGACGGGCTGGGCTACAGCGTAAGCCGCTTCTTCAGACGCAGGGGCCCCAATTATGACGACAGACGCGAGACCTACTCCGAATACAAGGAGCGCAAGCACTCCAGGAAGGTGCATGTCGCGGAGTTCTTCATCTGCGGCGGAAGCCTGCTTGCCGTGAGCATAATCCTGATGATCATTTACGGGATGTAGCCGAAAAAGTTTGCTAAAACTGTTACTATAATAACAAAAAGTGTAAAGAGATTTTCAAACAGTTTCCCATTTATATTAAAAATATTGAACAAGCTACTTTTGAATTGATATGATAATAGAACCCATAATCAGTATATTCTTAATCAGGAGGAAAAGATGAAAAGAATAACAGTTATCATGCTTGTTCTTCTTGTTGCAATGGCTTCTGTTTTCGCAGGCGGCTCAAATGAGGCTCCTGCCGCAACAGTCACGACCAACACCAAGACAGCAGCTGCGGAGAAGCCCGCCACATATACATGGAACGGCGCAACTTCCACATTCCCGACAAACTGGAACCCGCATATCTACGAGACAGCCACAGACAGTGACCTTCTCGACTACATGCAGTGCGGTTTCTACACCTTCGACTACAACGAAGATGAGACCGGTTACGCAGTCGTACCCCTCATGGCAACCGAAGAGCCCATCGATGTCACAGATCAGTACATCGGAAAGTTCGGTCTGACAGAGGATGCCAAGAACCAGGCCTACATCATCAAGATCAGGAACGACATCAAGTGGAACGACGGAACACCGATCAATGCCTATGACTTCGTTGAGTCACAGAAGAGACTTCTCAACCCGGTAGCACAGAACTACAGAGCTGACAACCTCTACAGCGGCAACATGGTCATCGTGAATGCCAAGAACTACCTGTATCAGGGTCAGTCTGTCCTTCAGGACAACGGCACCGGTGCCTTCTACACAAAGGAAGATCTCACTCTCGGAGCAGACGGTCAGTACTACTCTGCCAGCAACGAGCCCGTCTACATCGGTCTTAACTACAGCCTTGCATGGACAGGCGGAAACACCCTTGCAGATTATGTCGGCGCCTATGGAGATGCATACTTCGACATGACTAACTGGGATGCCCTCTATGCAAAAGCAGATGAGGATGGCCTTATCCCCCTTACAGACGAGAACTATGAGCTCTTTGTTCCCGTTACAACAGGAAATCCGAACTGGGGCGAAACAGAAGGTGACGTTCCCAACTACTTCGTCTACGATGCAACATATCCCGAGATGGATTGGTCAGAGGTCGGATATCAGGCACTCAGCGACTATGAGATCCTGATTGTCCTCGCCAAGCCGCTCAAGGGCTTCTATCTGCTCTATGCTCTCACAGGATCCGACCTGGTCAAGATCGACCTCTACGATGCATGCACATCCATCGTTGACGGCGTCTACACCAACACCTACGGAACCTCACTCGAGACAACGGCTTCCTATGGTCCTTACATGCTTACAGGCTTCCAGGCTGACAAGCAGTATTCCTATGAGAAGAACCCGTACTACTTCGAGTACAACGACGGAAAGGATATCTATCAGACAACCAACATCGTCATCGACTATGTCCCCGAGGCAAGCACAAGACTTGAGCTGTTCCTCCAGGGTAAGCTTGACGGTTACGGACTGACAGTCGACGACATGGAGACCTACTCACTGTCCGACTACTGCTACTACACGCCCGGCGATTCCACATTCTTCATGGCATTCAACCCGGACTTCGACGCAATGGTCACAATGCAGGAAGCTGCAGGTCCCAACATCAATAAGACCATCCTCACATTGCTGAGCTTCAGACAGGCAATGAGCTTCGCTCTCAACAGAGCAGACTTCTGTCTTGCTACAAGCCCGACAAACGCTCCCGGATTCGGTCTCTACAGCTCACTGATCATCTGCAACCCGGAAGAGGGAACTCCGTACAGAGCAACCGATCAGGCCAAGAACGTTCTGGTCAACTTCTGGGGTCTTGCCAACGATATCGGAGAGGGCAAGCTCTATGCAGACGTCGATGAGGCAATCGAGTCCATCACCGGTTACAACCTCACCAAGGCACAGCAGCTCTTCGACCAGGCCTATGACGAGGCCATCGCAGCCGGAATCATGAAGGAAGGCGATGTCGTCGAGATCAAGATCGGTACACCGAACGGAACCAGCAAGTTCTACAACAACGGTTATGAGTATCTCGTAAACTGCTACACAGAGGCAGTCAAGGGAACCAAGTTCGAGGGCAAGCTTACATTCACACGTGACGATACCCTTGGAAACGGATTCGCATCCGCTCTCAAGAACAACCAGGTCGACATGCTCTTCGGCGTCGGTTGGACAGGTTCCACACTCGATCCGTACAACCTCATGGAGGCTTACACCGATTCCTCATACCAGTACAACCCGTCCTGGGATACCACCAAGGAGATGCTGACCATCAACATCAACGGAACCGATTACACGGCATCCGTCAAGGCATGGAACAACATCATGCTCGGCGAGGTCGAAACCATTACTTCCGGTAAGGGCGAGTCGATTGAATACTCCTGCGGAGACGCAGACGAGGATCCCGAGACAAGACTCAACATCCTGGCCGCTCTTGAGATGGCTGTTCTCATGACCTATGAGGAAATCCCCATCATGGACGATGCTTCAGCTTCTCTCAGAGGTATGCAGATCCACTACTACACAGAGGACTACATCTTCGGAATGGGCCGCGGCGGAATCAAGTACTACACCTACAACTATACTGATGCAGACTGGGATGCATACTGCGCATCACAGAACTACAACCTCCAGTACAAGTAATAAGTTGTAATTCATCAAGCAAAGGCTTCACCGGCGCGTGCCGGTGAAGCTGTTTTGTGATGATGGCCGGATACCCCGGACGGGATATCTGGTTATCACTGCAAAATAATAAGTGAGGGTAAATATGGGTAAATACGTTATCAAGCGTGTACTTCTCATGCTTCTGACGTTCTTCATCATCATGTCCGGATGCTTCATCCTCATAAGGTTGCTTCCGAATGTCCCGGCCCAGCAGTTCGGCAAGGATATGAACCTTGTCCTGCAGCGCAGAGTCAGACAGGGTCTGGTGGACGCCAACGGCAATGCAATCCCGATGATCCAGCAATACTGGCACTTCATCACCAGGACCCTGATAGGAGGGGACTGGGGTGTCAGCGAAAGCCTCTATATCGGACAGGACTGTTTCAAGATCTTTCTGGGCAAGCTCCCGGCGACCATGCTTCTGAATGTCTATGCCATGATATTCTCGGTTCCTCTGGGACTGATTCTCGGCATCTATGCCGCCCTGCGCAAGAATAAATGGCAGGACCACGTGATCTCCACGGGAGTCATGATCTTCGTCTCCGTTCCCAGCTATGTCTACGCATTCCTGGTACAGTATCTGCTCTGCTACAAGGCAAAGCTTTTCCCGCTTGTCATGAAAAGCGGAACCAACTACATGACCTGGAGCATGTTCCATTCCATGCTGCCGGCAATCCTTTCGCTGTCGTTCGGTTCGATTGCAGGCTTTGCCCGCTACACGCGTGCCGAGCTTACCGAAGTCCTTACCAGCGAATATCTGCTGCTTGCCAGAACCAAGGGACTTACCAAGGGACAGACCACAAGACGCCATGCCCTGAGAAACGCCATGGTAGTCATCTTCCCGATGATCATCGGAGAGTTCCTCGGAATCATCGGCGGCTCGCTGATCATCGAGAACATCTTCGTCGTGCCCGGAGTCGGACCGCTTTACGTCAACTCCATTACGGCACTGGATTACAACTTCTTCATGCTTCTGTCCGGTTTCTATACCATCATCGGACTGGCATCCGGAATTCTCCTGGACCTCAGCTATGGTTTCATAGACCCGAGAATCAGAATAGGGAGCAAGGCAAATGGCAAGTACTGATAATATGAAAACCACTTTCCCCGAAATCCCGGCAGAGAAGTTCCGCTTCACCAACAACCGCTCGGAGAGTGACGAGAAGTTCAAGACCAAACAGATCGGTTACTTCGGCGACGCCTGGAACCGATTCCGCAAGAACAAGAGCTCCATTGCAGCTGCAATCATCATCGCACTGCTGATTCTCTATGCAATCATCGCTCCGTTTGCCGGCCTGAACAACTACACGAGGGCCCTGACGGATACCACATACCTGACCTATACCAAGCTTCTGCCCAAGTCAAAGCTCTTCGCCTGGCTCGGATGGGACGGCTGCAAGCGCGTAGAGCTCACCGATACCAACTACATCTACTATAACGCCATCGAGAAGGAGACCGGGTACGACGTCGTGCACAAGTTCTACGGAACCGATGTCTCGGATACCGGAAAAACCCTCTATGACGTCAAGCTGGACAGCTACACCGCCAACGGATTCATCTACATGACCCTGACGCAGAGCCAGTACGAGGACATCCAGGCCTGGCAGGATCAGACAGGCAAGCAGATAATCTATCCCGCCGTCACCCTCAAGAACGTCAGCGATGCCAACATCTGGTATGAATCCAATGCCAAGGGCGCTGCGATTCTCAAGGACGGCGAGCTTGTCCCGGCATACAAGACAAGCGGCAACGACGGCAATTACGATTCCCTGAGAATCGAAGGTGACCCCGGAAAAGATGATATCAATGCAGCCAAGAGATATCGTTATGCAATAATCACGGGTGATTCGTCCGCCATTTCCTACAAGTGCAGAATCTTCAAGTACACCTATTTCGAGTACCGCTACGGCTTTGAGCCGCTGTTCCTCTTCGGAACAAACTCCCTGGGTCAGGACATCTTCACGCGTCTTGCCTCAGGAGCCAGGTTCTCGCTGATCTTTGCAGTATGCATCTCCATGATCAACCTGTTCCTGGGTTCCATCTACGGAGCAATCGAAGGCTACTACGGCGGAGTCGCGGACCTGATCATGGAAAGAATCAGCGACATTCTGGTCGAGGTCCCGTTCATGGTCGTGGCCACGTTGTTCCAGCTGCATCTGGCAAAGAAGGTAGGTCCAGTCTGGAGTCTTCTGTTCGCCTTCGTGGTGACGGGGTGGATCGGAATGGCCTCCCGCGTGCGAATGCAGTTCTACAGATTCAAGCACCATGAGTATGTCCTTGCCGCCAGAACCCTGGGTGCAAGCGACAGGCGCCTGATGTTCAAGCACATCTTCCCGAACTCGCTCGGAACCCTGATCACCGGCTGTGTCCTGGTAATTCCGGGAGTCATCTTCAGCGAGTCCAGCCTCACATACCTGGGCATCATCAACCTGGACAGCTCCACCATGACAAGCGTGGGAACCATGCTTGCCAACGGAAAGGACTATCTGGCCACTTATCCGCATATCATCTTCTTCCCGGCGTTGTTCATAGCGCTTCTGGAGGTGTCGTTCAACCTGTTCGGAAACGGACTCAGGGATGCTTTCAACCCTGCACTGAGAGGAGCTGACGAATGAGCACTGAAATGGACACAAGAGAGAAGAAACTCCAGGTAAAGGACCTGACAATCTCGTTCAGGACCATCAACGGAAAGCTGCAGGCCGTGCGCAACATCTCCTTTGACCTCTACAAGGGCGAGACGCTGGCCATAGTCGGAGAATCAGGATCCGGAAAGAGCGCAACCAGCAAGACCATTCTCGGAATTTCGGCAGGAAACACCATCATCGAGAGCGGTGAGATCCTCTATGACGGCAAGGACCTTCTGAAGATCAGCGAGGACGACTACCACGAGATCCGCGGAGACAAGATCTCAATGATCTTCCAGGATCCGCTTTCAAGCCTCAACCCGGTCATGAGAATCGGAAACCAGATCACCGAGGCCATGCTTCTGAAGAACAAGGCAAACAGGCGCGAGAGCAGAAAGAAGCTCAATGCCATTTTCAGGAAACTGGATGTCGTGATGAAGGACACGAAGGGCGGCGATGACGACAAGCGCTTCGACACCTTCAAGAAAATCATAGGGCAGCAGTCCAAGTACGAGGCTCCGTACTCACAGGCCCGCTCAAATGCAGAGGGAGGTCTGAAGGCTGCGGAGGACATGCTTCTTTCCATTTCCAAGGATGCGGTAGCCAATCCCGTTGCAGAGACAAGGGAGCTTGCCGAGTATTTCCGTGCCTCCGTAGACAGATTCGTGGTCCGCGACGGTGCGGAGATGAAGAACATAATCTCCGCAATGGAGAAGGCTGCTCATGAGAGCGCAAAGAGCAAGAAATACGATTCCCTCAAAGCCCAGGTGGAGAAGGGAAGAGATCTGCTCCGGAAGGCCCTTGAGAACGAAAGCCCCGATTTCTTCGCACTCGGCTGCTATCTGGTTCTTGGAAACAACACACTCGGCGACGAGAATTCCGCAGAGCTGAACGCAAAGGCGCAGCCTTTCGTGAACAACCAGTTCATGATGGGTTTCAAGAGCGACATCAAGGGAGCCCTGGTAGCCTCCGCAAAGAAGTCCGTCGAGGGCATGGAGAATGCAATCAAGGCCCTGCGCGAGGCTTCCGCAAAGCTTTCCGCCGCAATGCCCGAGAGAGCAGAGGCCGCCAAGCTTGCCAAGGAGCTCTCCGATAAGGTCGAGGCCGGAATAGATCCGTTCGAGACAGTCAAGAACAGCTTCTCATACACATTCCGCGTGAGTCTGACTTCTGCCATGACCATCTACTATGACGACATAGTCAGAAACATTGCCGAAAAGAAGCGCTTTGAGCGCCAGAGTGCACGCTATGCACGTCTGGAGGCCAAAGGCAAGGCTCCGGAAGAAGCGGTTGCCCCGCTTTCGCTTTCGGATCTGTCGCTTGTTCAGGCCAACATCATCAAGATCCTGGACAACATGGTATCCCAGTACGAGCAGCAGCTGACCGTAGCCAGAGCCTATGACTTTGACAAGCGTACGGAGGCTTTCGTCAACTGGATGCGCGAGACCGCAATGGCATCGTTCCGTGTCATAACCAAATCGTTGGCAAAGGACAGGGCCATCAGGGTCATGGAGCAGGTCGGAATTACCGAAGCCAGAAAGAGATACCGCCAGTATCCGTTCGAGTTCTCTGGCGGAATGAGACAGAGAATCGTCATTGCCATCGCACTTACGGCCAATCCGGACATCCTGATCTGTGACGAGCCGACTACGGCACTTGATGTGACCATTCAGGCCCAGATCCTGGAGCTGATCAACAAGCTCAAGAAGGAGAGGGATCTGTCTGTCATCTTCATCACGCATGATCTGGGTGTCGTTGCCAACATGGCCGACAGAATCGCAGTCATGTATGCCGGAAAGATCGTCGAATACGGAACCAGCGAGGATGTCTTCTATCATCCGGCACATCCGTATACCTGGGCTCTTCTGGCATCGATTCCGGATCTCAACAGCAAGGGAAACAAGCTGGAATCCATCCCCGGAACTCCTCCCAACATGATCTATCCGCCGCAGGGCGATGCCTTTGCACCACGTAACAAGTATGCAATGGAGATAGATTTCGAACAGCAGCCGCCGATGTTCCGCATTTCGGATACCCACTATGCAGCCACCTGGCTGCTGCATCCCAACGCCCCCAAGGTGGAGATGCCTGAGATAGTGAAGGAAAGAATCGAGAGAATGGGAGGACAGAACTGATGGAAAACAAAGTTGAAGACAGAGAAGTCCTTCTGAGAGTCGAAAACCTCTGCCAGTACTTCAAGCTGGGCAAGTTCGCGGTCAACAAGGCCGTGGACAACGTCAGCTTCGACATCAAGAAAGGCGAGGTGTTCGGCCTGGTCGGAGAGTCCGGTTGCGGAAAGACCACCACAGGCCGTGCGATCATCAAGCTCTATGACATCACCAGCGGCAACGTGTACTTCAAGGGACAGCGCATAAGCGCCGGAACCAGAAGCTACAAAGATGCCATAACTGCAGCCCGGAAAGAGCTTCGCAATTGCAAGGACGATGGCCGGAAAGCTGAGCTTGAGCAGATAATTTCAGACAACAAAGCCAAAATAAAGGATGCAAAGGCCTGCAACAAGAACGTTGACCGCAAGCTGGTCAACCAGATCCAGATGATCTTCCAGGATCCGATTGCATCCCTTGATCCCAGAATGACGGTCCGCGACATCATTGCCGAGGGCCTGGTGATCAAGGGCATAAAGGACAAGGACTACATCGACCAAAAGGTGTTCGAGATGCTGGAAACCGTTGGCCTGGTACGTGAGCACGCCTCCCGTTATCCGCATGAGTTCTCCGGCGGACAGCGTCAGAGAATCGGCGTTGCCCGTGCTGTTATCATGGAACCCTCGCTGATAATCGCAGACGAGCCCATAAGCGCCCTGGATGTCTCCATCCGCGCCCAGATAATGAACCTTCTGAACGACCTCAGGGAGAAGATGGGGCTGACGATCCTGTTCATAGCCCACGACCTCTCGGTTGTCAAATACTTCTCCGACCGCATCGGAGTCATGTATTACGGCCACATGGTGGAGCTTGCTTCTTCCGAGGAGCTTTTCCGCCACCCGCTGCATCCGTACACCAGAAGCCTTCTGTCTGCAATCCCGCAGCCGGATCCCAACTACGAGCGCAACAGAAAGAGAATCGTCTACAACCCGGTGGCCGACCACGACTACCGAAACGGCGAGCCTACCTTCCGCGAGGTGTGCCCGGATCATTTCGTGCTCTGCGATGACGCCGAGTTCGAGAAGTATTCCAAGATAGTATCAGAGGAAGCATGAGCGACATGAAGCTTTCGCAGCCCAAGGCTGCCAGAACCATCAATACGGCAAGGGTCTTCGGATGCCTGAGAACCCACGACAACCTCTCCAAGGCCGAGATCGCCAGGATCCTGGATCTCAACAAGGTCTCTACCGGCGAGATTGTCGACGACCTCATCAACCGCGGTCTTGTAACCGAAACCGGCAAGCTCGAGAGCGCCAACGGCCGACGTCCCACATGTCTTTCGATCATCGCAGACGCAAAGTACGTCCTGAGTGTGGACATCGGAAGCCGCAATACCACGGTTGCACTTTGCAATCTCCTCTCCGAACCGGTTCATCTGGAGCGCCTGCCCACCAAGACCGATGCCCCCACGGTCGAGGAATTCTGCGTGGAGATCATCAAGAGCTGCATGCGCGTGATGCGCCCCGTAGTAGACAAGGAGAAGATCATCGGTGCAGGTATCGCCGTAGGCGGCAAGGTTTCTGCAAACGGAAGGATCATCGAGAGCTGCCCCTATCTGCCGTGGAAGGATATTCCCATCGTCGAGGCTTTCGAGCAGGTTCTCAAGATGCGCGCAACCTGCAGAAACAGCACCTATGCCCTCGTTGATGCCGAGCGTTATGCCTCCTTCGGAAGCGGACTTCTTTCCTCCGATGCCCCCATCATATATATAGAATGGGGAAATTCGGTGAACATGGCCCTTGTCTGCGAGGACCGTGTCTTCGGAGAGGGAAACGCTTTTGCACACCTGAAGGTCAGCCCCACCGGACTCTGCTCCTGCGGCCAGATCGGATGTTTGGAGGCAAATGTTTCTGCCTGGGCTCTTTCCGGTAACAGCGATGTACATCTCAAGGACCTCTGGTCCAGAGTGGAGAAGGACAGTCTGCAGTGCATGGCCAATGCAATTGCCATGACAGTCCAGATAACGGGTTCAAAGAAGGTAGTGATAAGCGGAGAGGGTGCAACCATCACCGACTACTGCCTGCGCGAACTTGCAAAGCTCTGCCCCGGCATGACAATCGAGCGTTCGCACCTGGGAGAAAAGGCCAATATCATGGCTGCAGCTGAGGTTGCGCTGGACAAATGGGTCTACATGACCAGCATGCTGGCCAAGATGAGAACCTGGCTGTAAAAATAATTGACGACCACCGAACAGAAATTTTAAAAAATTTTTTAAAAAAACTTGACTAATACATACACATGGGTTATAAATCTAATTGGGTTAAGGCCAGTATGAAGAAGATTTTATCTGTTTTCATTACAATTCTCCTCGTTTCATGTGCGCTTTTTGCCAAGGGCGAAATCAAGGTGCAGTCCCTGGTCAAGGGCTATACGCTCGATCAGGCCAATACGGACAGCGCAGGTGGACTCTACAGGCTCTGTGTCAACGGCGGTGACAATGCAGCAGAAGCCAGCAACTACATTCTTGTAGATGCCGACATCTCAAGAGAGAATGTCATCGTTGATTTCATGATTAAGCAGCAGCAGACCACAATGACCAACGAGTCAATCACCATCTCTGTCGAGGCAGGCCAGCTTTCCTACAAAGACTATGCTTCCAATGAAGTTTACTCCACCACCGAGTTCTTCTTCACTGCAATCGGTGATCCCTCTGTCAGTGAGGATTACCTTGAGGTTGTTTCCGAGACTCCGGAGGATAATACTCTGATTCTCTCCCTCAGGTACAAGGACTCGTCATTGGCTGTTGCCAGAGGAACCACAATCGCAACCTTCACCGCCAACTGGGAAAGAAACGCGGATCTTATTGAGCATCCGGGCACATATTCAGCTGATCTGACGCTCAAATACGTTGTAAACTAATCGACTTTCCTTGACTTGTATCGCAAAAGCCTCAATAATTAAGTATGAGAAAACGCTTTCTTGTATTGTTATTCATTGTTTTTGCACTTTTCACCCCGCTTTTTGCGGATGTATACAAACAGGAGATCGTTCTCATAGCCGTGGTTCCTCCGGCATCGGAGGTCCAGCAGGTGATTTCCACCGACAATCCCATTGCAATCGCCAATGCCATTGAAGATCTCTACACCGACAACGGCGTTGTCATCAACCTCATCAACATGTCTCCGGATGTCCTGGATCAGGTCATGGGTACCTGCATCCACAAGATCGCCGAGGAGATCAACCGCGGCGCCTTCTATCATGGCAGCACGGCCGGAGTTCTGATCCGCACCAGCAGCAGTCAGTTCAAGATCTCCCAGGATGGTGTTGCCTATACTGCTCTGGATGTTCACGGCCAAACCGAAATCCGTACGATAATCAAATCCCTTATACAGGATTACAACATCGACCACATCGATTACGCTGCCTCTATTGTCAAGACAGCGCACTGACCGTTTTTCAAATATAAACATTTTTATCATCTTCTCTCCTTAGTAAAAGAAAAGAAATATTGCTCATTTCTTTGCTCAATTTTCATCGCAAATCGGGGGTGAAAACATCAAATAGGGCTCTCAAAGGGGCATTTTGTCCCTCCGAACGGGTTCTTCAGAGGTCAGTGTGACTGCTACGCTTTAAGTGTAAGGAAAAACAAAACACACCACCGCCGAAGGAGAAAACGATGATGAAGAAGATGACAGTAGCAATGATGATGATCCTGGTCGCAGCCCTCTGCTGCTTCGCCGAGACCCACACAATCGTGATCGTCTCCAAAGTCGAGAAAGTCGATGCACAGTATGTCATCAGAAACAACGAGACCGGAGCGGTTGGCGCTTCCGTCGTCTACACCACAGGCGAGATCGCAAAGCACGATGTATCAACATCCTTCGACATCATCCACGCCATCGACTGCAACGGACAGAATAGCGTTCACTTCACAGTTTCTGCAACAGAGCTGAGAGCCAGAGTCAACGGCAAGAGCTACAGCACAAACGGCGTTTCCATCCTGGTTGATGGTCAGCATCACGGCGAGCAGGTAAGCTTCGTAAGGACCACCAATTGCGTAGTCGCAGCCGGCGAGGTCGTCGAGTCCTTCGAGGTCATCTGGCCGACCAATGCAAACCTGGTGGATGCAGTCTACGAGGCATGCGTGACCCTCACAGCAACAGCACTCTGATAAAGAATTTGAAATTGGGTTAATAGAAATAAAACTGAAGGCCATCGGGTTTCCTCCTTCCCCGGTGGCCTTCTTCTTTTTACTCTAGTCCGTGGACCCAGTCGGATCTGAGCATGTAGACAAGGAAGATAATAGAGGAGATTGTCCAGGTGATGGGGTAGGCGGCGAACACCAGTTCTATGG